>NZ_JBHUYE010000006.1:0-188427 GCF_042668835.1 Specibacter sp. NPDC057265 | reverse complement strand
CGCCTGGGCCATTCCTGCCCAGGCGCCCCGCCGGTGGGCTATTTTCCGCCGGCGGCCCGGGCCCTTTCCAAAAGGACCCTCTCGTCGATGGGGGCGTCGGCGCTGGCCCGCTGGCGGCGGTAGTGGTTGCGGGCCTCGTCCTGGCGTTGCTGTTCGATCCCGGTGGCTATGGTGGCCCGCAAGTGCTCGGGGCCGTAGCCAAAGGCGTCCACCAGGTCCAGGGCGTGGGGACGAAGTTTGGCCAGGACGCGGTTGATGTAGGGCCCCAGGGTGCGTGCGCGCTGCATGGAGATCCTGCCATTCATGAGGTACCAGTCAAGGTGCTTTTCAATCAATGTCAAGCCAAAAAGGTCACGCAGCCGGGTCATGACCACCAGGGTGTTGGGGTCCTCGATGCGTGTCAGGGCGGCAGTGAATGCCTCCCATTGCAGCAGCTGGGCATGCGAGCGGGCTGCCTCAATGAGGCTGTGCTGATGGTCGTTGAACAGCTGCGCACCCTGGTCCTGGGGCATTTTGGCGGCCTCCTTCAAAGCCCCCGCCACCTCCGCCACCTGCGTGCGGACCCTGTCGGCCAGCATCTGCCGCTGGGTGTCGGCGTCCTTGAGCACGCGGGCGGACTTCTGGGCCCACCCCGTGTCGGACACAAACTGCGCCGCCTGCCGCAATCCCGTCTTGTTCAGCGTCAGATCCGCCGCCTGCCCGGCCACGAAACGGGCCAGAACGCCGAAGTCCAAATTACGGAACTCCTTGCTGTAGTCGGCAAGGAGGCGCTTGGCCACGAGTTGCAGCAGCACCGTGTTGTCACCTTCGAAGGTGGCGTAGACGTCCAGGTCCGCGCGCAGCGAGGTGAAGCGGTTTTCGACCATGAAGCCCGCGCCGCCGCAGGCTTCGCGGCATTCCTGCAGGGTATCCAAAGCATGCCAGGTGCTCAGCGACTTGAAGGCCGCCGCCAGGGTCTCCAAATCCTGGCGGTCCCCGTCAGTGTCGTGCGCGCCGGAGAAGACGTCATTGAACTTCACCAGCAGCTCTTCGTGCGCAAAAGCGGCCGCGTAGGTGGTGGCCAGGAGGGGAAGCAGGCGCCTTTGGTGGCGCTGGTAGTCCATCAGCACCACCTCGTCGGTGTTGGAGGCCGCATTGAACTGCCTGCGTTCAGTGGCGTACTGGATGGCAATCTTCAGCGCCACCTTCGACGCCGCGACGGCCGCCCCGTCCAAGGAAACCCGACCCTGGACGAGGGTGCCCAGCATGGTGAAAAAGCGGCGTCCCGGGCTGGAAATGGAGGAGCTGTAGCTCCCGTCGGGTGCCACATCGCCATAACGGTTCAACAGGTTGGTGCGTGGAATGCGGACATGGTCAAAGGCCAGGCGTCCATTGTCGATGCCGTTGAGTCCGCCCTTTATTCCGTCGTCGCGGCCCTGCACGCCCGGAAGAAATTCCTTGGTGAGTGGATCGCGGATGTCCACGTAAAAGGCATGCACGCCGTGGTTGACGCCGCGCGTAATGAGCTGGGCAAAGACCACTGCCGCCACGCCGTCCACGGCCGCGTTCCCCAGGTATTCCTTCCAGGCCGCCGCAAACGGGGTGTTGATGACGAATTCCTGTGACTGTGCATCGTAGCTGGCGGTGGTGGCAATGGAGGCCACATCGGAACCGTGCCCAATTTCCGTCATGGCGAAGGATCCGGGGATGTCCAGGTTCATGATCCCCGGCAGCCATTTATCCTGATGCTCCGCATTGCCCAGGTGCAGGACGGCGGATCCAAACAGCCCCCACTGCACCCCGCCCTTGATCTGCAGCGAGGGATCGGCAACCACCAGTTCTTCAAAACCGGCCACGTTGCCGCCGTGGTCGTCACTGCCGCCGAGCCGGATGGGGAAGGCCCGGTGGACCCCGCCAAGCTGGGCGAGCGTTTCCAATTGCGTCGAGACGCGCCTGCGGTGTTCGGTGTGACCAAGCCCCTCCTCCTTGTGAAGTTCAGGCATCCCGGCCACGCGGCGCGCCTGGAGGCGGACTTCGGCCCACCGGCCCAAAAGTATCCGGCCCAGCTCCGCAACATCAACGGCATCACTGGCGGTGGGGGCTACGGAAATGGGATTGCGTGTGCTTGTCATGATTGTCCTTTTTCAACTGGTGCAAAAATGGCGGGGGCCGTGGCAGGCACCAGCTGGCCCACGCCGTCGAACAGCCAGGCGGCAATCTGGGCCGCCATGGTTTGGGCATCCGCTTTTCCGGGGGCATCGGGGCTCTGCAGCCATGCTTCTCCGGCGGCACGCACCAAACCAATGGCCGCCGTCGGCCAATACTGCAGCAGGGCGGGGTCCGCATCCCCCAGCAGGCGCTGGAGCGGCTCCGTCAACATGGCGGTCACGGAGTCGAAGAAGCCGCGCAGCTCCCCGGACTGGCGGGTGTCCCCGTCGGAGGGAATGGTGGCGAAAAAATAGACCCGGGGGGAGGTATGAGCCATTTCAAGGTAAGCGGCCACCATGGCGGTCACGCCCTCCCGCGGTTCGGCGGCGCCCAGCCTCGCAGCAGTGATGCGCTCCTGCATTTGCCTGATGACCACGGTGCCCACGGCCTGCCGCAGCCCCGACTTGTCCTTGAAATAGCGGTAGAAAACGGATTTGGAGGTGCCTGCGGCTGTGGCAATGTCCTCCATGGACGCATCCGGACCCAGCCGGTGGATGGCCCGCCGGGCGGTTTTGATCAATTCACGGCGGCGCTGTTCACGATGCGCCTCCCACCGCACCGAACGACCATCCCGCACCGAACTACCATCCAAGGTGGCTGCAGCTGTCATTGGCACCACCGGGAGGCCTTCATCCGCGGCAGGGCCGGGAGCGGCCGGCAAGGTGGCGGGGACGTGGAGGATGTTCACGATACCCAGCGTATCAGGTACGCTGGGTATCGGTAACGCGAGGATGCTTTCAAAGGAGAACACCATGGCCCACCCCGACGCCGCAGAAACAGCGGCCCCCGGCACCCCAGCCGCCACCGGCACAACCCAGGGGACGGGCGCGCAGGCGCCGCAGGCAACCGGCGCCCAGGCAGTCCGCAAGGCAGTGGTGATCGGCGGGAACCGCATTCCCTTTGCCCGCTCCGGCGGCGCCTACTCCCACTCCTCCAACCAGGACATGCTCACTGCCGCCCTGGACGGACTGGTGGCCCGTTTTGGGTTGGCCGATGAGGAAATCGGGGAATTCGCCGCCGGCGCGGTCCTGAAACATTCCCGGGACTTCAACCTGGCCCGCGAGGCGGTGCTGGGTTCCGCCCTTGCCTCCACCACCCCGGCCTATGACCTCCAGCAGGCCTGCGCCACCGGCCTGGAAACCGTCATTGGCTTGGCGAACAAGATCAAGCTCGGCCAGATCGATTCAGCCATTGCCGGCGGCGTGGACTCGGCCTCCGATGCCCCCATTGCCGTCAGCGAGGGGCTGCGGGGCATCCTGTTGGATTTAAGCCGCGCCAAAACCACTGCCCAAAAGCTTAAAACCATCAGCCGGATCCGGCCCAGGGACCTGGCCCCCGACGCCCCCAACACGGCCGAACCACGCACCGGGCTCTCCATGGGTGAACATCAGGCACTGACCACCGCGCAGTGGAGCATTGGCCGCCAAGCCCAGGATGAACTGGCCTTGGCCAGCCACAAGAACCTGGCGGCGGCCTACGGCAGAAACTTCTTCGATGACCTCATGACGCCTTTCCGGGGCGTGTCCAAGGATTCAAATCTGCGCCCCGAAACCAGTTTGGAAAAGCTTGCCGCCCTCAAGCCCGTCTTTGGCAAGACACTCCAGGAGCCAGCCACCATGACGGCAGGAAACTCCACCCCCCTGACCGATGGTGCTGCCACCGTGCTGCTGGGCTCCGAGCAGTGGGCCAGGTCCAGGGACCTGCCCATCCTGGCCGAAGTGGTCGATGCCGAGGCCGCGGCCGTGGACTTTGTCCACGGCAAGGACGGACTGCTGATGGCCCCCGTGTTTGCCGTGCCCCGGCTGCTGGCGCGCCATCAGCTGACACTGGCCGATTTTGACTACTTTGAAATACATGAGGCGTTCGCCGCAACCGTCCTGAGCACCCTCGCAGCCTGGGAGGACGAGGAGTTCTGCAAATCCCGGCTGGGGCTCGACGGCGCCTTTGGCACCGTGGACCGCGCCAAGCTGAACGTCAACGGCTCCTCACTGGCCGCCGGACACCCCTTCGCCGCAACAGGCGGGCGCATTGTGGCCACACTGGCCAAAACACTGCATGAGCGTGGCCCCGTCAATGGCCGCCCGGCCCGCGGCCTGATCTCGGTGTGTGCCGCCGGTGGCCAGGGCGTGGTGGCAGTTTTGGAAGGGAGGTAGGGCAATGGGCAGCTTCAACAAGGCAGCCTCCGGTTCAGCCGTCCCGGGCGGTGGCGGGGACAGGTACACCGAACTGGTCAGCGGCGGGCTGGGCCGTGCCGTGGCCAAGCGGCTGGGTCTGCCCCAGCCGGCGCGGCTGCGCCGCTACAGCCCCGGGGAGCCGTTGCTGGCAGCTCCGGTGCTGGTGGTCGGCGCCGGTCCCGGGGCCGACGACGTCGCCAAAGTGCTGCTGGATTGGCACCAGGACGTGCGCCGCCATGCGACGCCGAAGGAAAAACTGGGCGCCATTGTGGTGGTGCTTGATAACCTCAATGACCCGGAACAGCTCTCGGCACCGTGGCTGACGGTTGCGGCGTCGCTGCGGGATTTGGGCCCCGGCGGACGCATCGTCACCATCTCGCGGCCAGCTGCGGACCTTGACGCTCCGGCCGTAGCCGCGGCGCGGCACGCGGTGGGCGGGATTGTCCGTTCAGTGGCCAAGGAGCTCCGACGGGGCGCCACCGCCAACGGGATCCTCTTGGCCAATGGGCTCCCCCCGGCAGCCCCCAGCGCCATGGCATCACTGCATTTTCTGCTCTCCCCACGCTCCGCCTTCGTGGACGGTCAATTCCTTGGTGCCTCCTCCGCCGGCTCCGCCGCCGCCCTGGCCGGCTGCGAGGCAAGCGAACCCCTGCTGGGCCGCGTGGCCGTGGTGACGGGCGCGGCGCGGGGGATCGGCGCCGCGATCGCCCGGACCCTGAACCGTGACGGCGCCACAGTCATTGTGGTGGATGTGCCCGCGGCGGGGGAGCAGCTCGCTGCCGTGGCCAATGAAATCCGCGGCACCGCACTGCAACTGGACATCACCGGCCACGATGCCGGGGAACGGATCTTGGAACATGCAATGTCCCGCCACGGACGGTTGGACATTGTGGTGCACAATGCCGGCATCACCCGGGACAAGCTGCTGGTCAATATGGACGCCGCCAAATGGGATTCCGTGCTGGCGGTCAACATTGGCGCGCAGCTGAAAATGAATGAGGCGTTCCTGGCCAGCGGGCACTTTGGCGGGGACTGCCGCATCATCAGCGTCTCCTCCACAAGCGGCATAGCCGGGAACAGGGGACAAAGCAATTACGCCGCGTCGAAAGCGGCGGTGATAGGCATGGTGGCGGCAACTGCCCCGATGCTGTCCGCCCGCGGCGGCACTGTCAATGCGGTGGCCCCCGGTTTCATAGAAACGGAAATGACCGCCAAGATCCCCTTCGCCACCCGCGAGGTGGCCCGGCGGCTCAACAGCCTGCAACAGGGCGGGCGGCCCGGCGACGTGGCCGAGGCCATTGCCTTCCTTGCCCAGCCGGCGGCTGCCGGCGTCACCGGCAACGTCCTGCGCGTCTGCGGGCAAAACCTGGTGGGGCAATGAGTGAGACCACGTGGCTTACTGACATGCCGTCGCTTTCCAAGCTCTACGTCAATGCCGCGGCCACCGCGGCCAAGGGACGGCTTTTGCGCCCAAGCCACGAGGCATCCCTGCCCAGCCAGGCAGTGGAAGTGCGCGGAGTCCATGCGGACCTGGCCAAAGTCACCCAGTTTGCCCACCTCATGGGGGAGCCGGCCCGCGACGTGCTGCCATCAGGGTACCTGCATGCCTTGGCCTTCCCTGTTGCCATGTCCGTGATGGTCCACGAGGAGTTCCCGCTGCCGTTGCTGGGCATGATCCACCTGCACAACGAGGTGGAACACTTCTCGCCGGTGCTTTTCAGCGATGAGCTGTGCGTGCGGGCATGGGCTCGGGAACTGGCAGGGCACCGCAGCGGCACCGCGGTAAAAATTGTGGCCGAGATCCATAATGCCGACGGCACCTTGCTGCTGTGGCGCGGCGTTTCGAGCTATCTGGCCAAGGGCGTCTACCTGCCGGGACTGGACAAGCATGCAGGGGAGGCGACGGGGGACACGGGCCACGCGGCCGACTTTGTGCCGCCCACCCCAACCGCCCAGTGGCGTCTGGGAGTGGATGCAGGGCGGGCCTATGCGGCCGTGTCGGGGGATTTCAACCCAATCCATCTGTCAGTATTGAGCGCCAAGGCGTTGGGTCTGCGCCGTTCCATTGCCCATGGAATGTATGCAGCCTCCCGGGTGCTGGCCACTGTCCCCGTGGCCAAACCGGAGGCGTTCAACTGGAACATCAGCTTCAACTCGCCCATTTTTCTTCCCGCCACCGTCTCGCTGGAGGTGCTGGACTCCCGCACCCAGGACGGCGGCTGGCGGGGCGCAACCTTCACGGCCTGGAATGCCCAC
Organism: Specibacter sp. NPDC057265; assembly: GCF_042668835.1. NCBI lineage: Bacteria > Bacillati > Actinomycetota > Actinomycetes > Micrococcales > Micrococcaceae > Specibacter > Specibacter sp. NPDC057265. Next base: position 181,810 of record NZ_JBHUYE010000006.1, on the reverse strand, counting down.
ACCCGCCGGAAGCACTTCAGCGGCGCCGTGACGGCCTGCGGCCCGGAGCTGAAGGAACCAGTCCAGGCTGAAAAGGGTCCGCTGGCGAAAGTCAGGACAGGGAACGCCGGCTGGATGCGTCCACCTGGCCGTTGACGGTGGCCAGTGAGCCGGCGGAGCTCCCTGCCAGATGCGCGCTCCGGGAACCTGTGGCGAGCAGGTGGCCGCGGGCCCGCCGCACGTCGGGGTGGAGCGTTCTGGCGTGCTGCTCCGCGCGCTCACGCCGGTCGATCAGGACCAGGCCGCTGCCCGGAGTTGCGGAGTCCACCTCGGCACTATATATCTGCTCAATCCGAGCAGCCACAGTGCTGAGAAATCCCAGTTGGAACTGCCGCCGTTCCAGCGTTCTTTCATGAGTGCTCAGATAATCCTTGAAGGCGTAACCCAGCCACCACGTGGTCATGGCTGTTTCCATCTGGAGGCGCAGGGAGGCGAACAAGCGAAGAATCTGTTGCACATCCGATTCGGCACCGATTAAATACAGCAGTTTTTTGGAACTGGTGGTGGCCTGCAGGACGCTGACGGTGCGCATGGCCACCGCAATCGCACTGAAACCTCGAGCCTGACCCACGCGGTACTGGCCGGCAAACTCCATCCGGTGTTCCACCATCGACTCCTGCGGTCTACCTTCTTTGCCGGCCTCGGCGTCAACAACTGCCTGCTCAATGCCATAACGGACCATCAGGCGCTCCGCGTGCTCTTGAAAGGCCTGGGCCTCCGCCGGAAAAGGGGTGTTCCCGGCCTTGGCCAACAGCTTGGTGATGAGCTTGAGTGTCTTGGCTGCCTTGCGTGCTGACTGCCGGGCAGCCGACTCCGGCGGTTTGGGGTGCCCGGCGACGTTGGCCTCTTGCCTGCCGGGGCGTTGGGTGTCCACGGTGATACCTTCCTGACGGAGGAGGCCGGGCCCTGCAGGGTCCGGCATGGCACACACTTTAGCCCCGGGCTGTGACACCGAACGCCGCCCGGCAGCCGGGGGCGCCGCAGCATGAAAAAAACTCCCCGGCAACCAAAGTTGCCGGGGAGTTTGTTTGTGCGCGGAGGGGGACTTGAACCCCCACCCCGTTTCCAGGACTAGCACCTCAAGCTAGCGCGTCTGCCATTCCGCCACCCGCGCAGGTGATCGCTGACGAACCGGTTCCACCCTCTGAGTTGAACCGTTGTCCGCCGCAGCAGCGATGAAAACTTTAGCACGGTTTTTATCCGAAACAACAATCGAACGATTCCAGCCCCACCGACGGAAGCACCTGCAGGCAAACGCGGCCGCGGGTAGGCTGGGAAGACACCAGAACAGAAGGAGTTCCCCCGTGAGCCACGTCAGGCCCGAAGATGAAGTCGCCGGCATCTGCGCCGAGCTGATCCGCTATGACACCAGCAACTTTGCGGACAACGAGGGCCCGGGGGAACGCGCCATTGCCGAGTACACCGCAGGACTCATTGCCGAGGTTGGACTCGCACCGGAACTTTACGAATCGGCGCCGGGACGGGCCAATGTGGTGACCCGGATTGAAGGCAGCGACTCCTCCCTTCCTGCCTTGGTGGTCCACGGGCATTTGGATGTGGTGCCGGCCCAGGCACAGGACTGGAGCGTTGACCCCTTTGGCGGGGAGGAGCGTGACGGCCTGATTTGGGGCAGGGGCGCCGTGGACATGAAGGACATGGACGCCATGATTTTGTCCGTGATGCGCTCCATGGGCCGGGAAGGCCGCAAACCCAAACGCGACATTGTCTTTGCCTTCTTTGCCGACGAGGAGGCCGGGGGCGCCTACGGTGCGCGCTGGTCGGTGGATCACCGTCCCGAGCTGTTCGAAGGGGCCACGGAGGCCATCTCCGAAGTGGGTGGGTTCTCCACGCAGATCAACGGCAAGCGCGCCTATCTGCTGCAGACGGCGGAAAAGGGCCTGGCCTGGCTGCGGCTCACCGCCCATGGCCGTGCCGGGCACGGCTCACACATCAACACCGACAATGCAGTGACCCGATTGGCGCGGGCAGTGACGCGCATTGGCGAGCACACCTGGCCCATTGAATACACCGACACCACGCGCGCCTTCCTGGAGGGCGTCTCGGAATTGACCGGGATTGAATTTGATGAGTCCAACCCCGAAACGCTGTTGAGCCAACTGGGCACGGTCTCCCGCTTTGTCGGTGCCACACTGCAGAACACCTCCAATCCCACTTATTTGAAAAGCGGCTACAAGGCCAATGTAATTCCGGGCACAGCGGAGGCCATGATTGACATCCGCACCCTCCCCGGCCAGCACGAGCAGGTCCTTGACATGGTGCGGGAACTCGCCGGTGAAGGTGTGGAAATCTCCACCATCCACAACGACGTTTCCCTGGAGACCCCCTTTGCCGGAAATCTGGTGGACGCCATGATTGATTCCCTCCATGCCGAGGACCCGGGCTCCACGGTTTTGCCGTACACCCTCTCCGGTGGAACCGACAACAAGTCCCTGAGCCGCCTGGGCATCACCGGCTACGGATTTGCGCCGCTGCAGCTGCCGCCGGAGCTGGACTTCACCGGCATGTTCCACGGGGTGGATGAGCGTGTGCCCGTCAGTTCCCTGCAGTTTGGCGCCCGCGTGCTGGACCGCCTGCTCAGCAGTTATTAGGAAGGCGGTGCTTGGATGGAACTTCATGAACTGCTGCCCGATGAACTGTTGGAGCGCTTCCGCGCCCGCGCCAAGGGCTATGACGAGCGCAACGAGTTCTGTTACGAGGACCTGGCCGAGCTGAAGCAACAGGGCTACTTGGGCATGTTTGCGTCCGAGCGCGACGGCGGGCTGGGCTTTGGCCTGGAACAGGCAGCCGCCGCGCAGCGCCGCCTGGCCACGGCTGCACCGGCCACGGCCCTGGCCATCAACATGCACCTGGTGTGGACGGGGGTGGCGCATTTGCTGGGCCGGCGTGGAGATGATTCACTGCACTTCGTGCTGGAGGAGGCCCTGGCGGGGGAGGTGTTCGCCTTTGGCAACTCGGAGGCGGGGAACGATTCGGTGCTCTTTGACTCCAATACGGTGGCTGAGCCGTTGGCAGACGGCGGCTACGCCTTCACGGGCACGAAGATCTTCACGTCGCTGTCCCCGGCCTGGACCAGGTTGGGAATTTTTGGCAAGGACACCACCGCCGCCGAACCCCTGCTGGTCCACGCCTTCATTAGCCGCAACACCCCCGGCTACAGCATCAAGGAGGACTGGAACACCCTGGGCATGCGGGCCAGCCAGTCCAACACCACCGTGCTCGAGGGCGTGCGGGCCCCCGCCGAGCGCGTCTTCCGCAAACTCCCGGCAGGTCCCACGGCCGATCCGCTGATTTTTGCCATTTTTGCCTGCTTTGAGACATTGATTGCCGCCGTTTACACCGGTTTGGGGGAGCGCGCACTGCAACTGGGAGTGGAGACTGTCCAGCGGCGGATGTCGAAAAAAACCGGCCGCAGCTATGCCCAGGACCCGGACATCCGTTGGCGCATTGCCGAGGCGGCACTGGCCATGGACGGGCTGTACCCGCAGCTCGCCGGCATTGCCCGCGATGTGGATGCACAGCTTGATCACGGCAAGCAGTGGTTCCCCCAACTGGTGGGGCTGAAGGTCCGTGCCACCGAAACGGCACGCACCGTGGTGGATTTGATCATTCGGGTCAGTGGTGGCAGCAGTTACTTCGCCGGTTCGGAACTAAGCCGGCTGTACCGCGACGTGCTGGCGGGAATGTTCCACCCCTCCGATGATGAATCGGCGCATGGCACGATCGCCAATGCCTGGCTGGGACCAGTCGAACCCTGAGGGCCAGCTAGTAGACCTCCAAGGTCCGTTCGACGCGGAACACCTTCCGGCGCATCAGGTACTTCCGCTCCCCACCCATGTACAGGGTGCTGCGTTCCAGTTCCCACTTGCCGTATTCGGCGTGCTCGCGCAGGCGCTGGTAGGCACCGGGGACGGACTCACCGGCGGGCACGGTGATGAGCAGGTATTCGAACTGTCTCAGCGGCGCCTGCGCGCTTGTCTGCGCCGGTTTCAGTGTTTCCTTCATGAACCATCCTTCCCTGGGCCGGCACCATTGCCTGGTGCACTTCCAAAGTACCTTGTACGGGGGGTGGGGGAGTAAAAAAGCTTGCCGTCGCGCTGCTGGATTCCATGGTGGGCGGGGACTTTCAACTTGGCCTGCACACTGGTACGGTCAAAACCATGAGCATTGATCCCCGTGAAGCCCTGAGTGCCTTGACCACAGCCCTGGAAGAACACCTGGTGGCAGCCTCGGCCCGCAGGGGCGAGGAGGATCCCCTGGTTGAGGCCGCATTCCTGGGCATCATTGACGCCTTTGAGGCGTATGAGGAAGCCCTCTTCGACGCCTTTGACGAGGTGACGCCGCTGGTGATCTACGGCGAGGACGACGAGCTGGGCGAAGACTTTGAAGACTATGACGGGCAGCCGCAGGATTCCGCCGGCTCCGATGTGGATTCAGCGCAGCAGGGCAGCAACTAGCCCACCGGCCCACATCAGGCGGCCCTTGAGACTTCGCTGAGCACGCTGAGGATTTGTTCCGGCAGCGGTGCCAGTGAGGCGGCCAGGATTTCCTGAAGCTGTTCCCTGGTCCGCGGGCCCACCACCGCAGTTGCCACCGCGTTATTTTCCAACAACCAGCTCAGGGCCACGTCCAGGGGCCGCCTGCCCAGTCCCTGGGAGGCTGTCATGAGCGCCTCGGTGATGCGTTGCGGGCGGTCCTCCAAATACTTCTGCACGTAGCCGGCCATGGTGTCGCAGGCGGCCCGGGAGTCCGCCGGAACATGGGCACGGTATTTGCCCGTGAGCACCCCCCGGCCCAGCGGCGCCCAGCTCATCAGGCCCGCACCCACGTGTTCGGCCGCGGGCGCCACCTCCTGCTCGGCGGCCCTTGCCACCAGCGAATACTCCACTTGATTGGCCACCAACGGCACCTCGCACAGGGTCGCCGCCCGGGCCAGTTGCCAGCCGTTGTAATTTGACACCCCCACATACCGGGTCCGGCCGCTGCTGACGGCAAATTCCAGGGCCCCCAGGGTTTCCTCCAGCGGCACATTGTCATCCCAGAGATGTGCCAGCCACAAGTCCAGGTGGTCGGTTCCCAGCCTTGCCAGCGTCGCATCCAGTCCTGCCAGCATGGCACGGCGGGAGGTGTCCACCATGCGCCTGCCTTTGCGGTGTCCCACACCGGCCTTGGACACCAGCACCAGATCGCTGCGCGGAACAACGTCGCCCACCAGTTCACCCAGAATGGCCTCGCTGCGGCCCTCCTCATAGCTGTCGGCAGTGTCCACGGTGGTTCCGCCGGCGTCGACAAAGTCCCGCAGCTGACCACGGGCACTCTCGGGATCGGTGGCATTGCCCCAGGTCATGGTGCCCAGGGCAAGAGCGGACACACGCAGTCCGCTGGTTCCGGTAAATCGTTGTTCCATACCTGCAAGCTTACGGTCAACCTGCTGTGTCCCCGGGCACCGGATCCCCGCGGCCGGAAGGTGCCGCACGCATGGGGCTGGCCGCATGCTCTAGGCTGAAACCCGTGAATTGGTTTGAAGCAGCCTTCCTGGGCCTTGTGCAGGGTCTGACAGAATTTCTCCCCATCTCCTCCAGCGCCCACTTGTTTGTGGTGGGCAAGTTCCTGCCCTCGGCCGAGGACCCGGGTGCGGCGTTCACGGCAGTAAGCCAGCTGGGCACGGAAACCGCCGTGCTGGTGTTTTTTTGGCGCGACATTGTCCGCATCATCAAAGCCTGGTGGGGTTCCCTGCGGGGCCACGTGCCACGCAATGATCCCGATGCACGCATGGGCTGGCTGGTCATTCTGGGCAGTGTGCCCATTGCCCTGCTCGGGGTGCTGCTGCAAAGCCACATTGAATCGACCCTGCGCAATTTGTGGCTTGTTGCCACCACTTTGATAGTCTTCGGCGTTTTTCTGGCCGTGGCGGACAAGGTCGCCACCCAGCGCCGGGACCTGACCCAGCTCAGCGTCAAGCACGGCATTTTGTACGGCTTCGCCCAGGCTTTGGCGCTGATCCCGGGCGTATCACGCTCCGGCGGCACCATCACCGCCGGCCTGTTGATGGGCTACACCCGTGAATCGGCGGCACGCTACGCATTTTTGCTGGCCATCCCGGCAGTGTTTGGCAGCGGCTTGTATGAGCTGTACAAAATTTTCAGCGAGCATGCCGACGTCCCTGCCCCCTTCGGCATTGGCGAAACCCTGCTGGCGACGGCCATTGCCTTTGTGGTGGGCTATCTGGTCATTGGTTGGTTCCTGAAATACATTTCCACGAAGAGCTTCATGCCCTTTGTCTGGTACCGGATTGCCCTGGGCGTGCTGCTGTACCTGCTGCTGGGCACGGGCGTCATCACTGCCTAGTTCACGTATAGGCTTAGCTCTGTGAAAACCTGGATGTCCCACGCCCTGCCCCAACTCCCCGGCCAAATGCCGGCCATCAACCTTTATGAAAGCACTCAAGGAACGGTGCTCGCCCTGCCTTCCGGCGCGGCTGCGAGCCTGTATGTGTGCGGCATCACCCCCTATGATGCAACCCATATGGGCCATGCTGCCACCTATGTGGCCTTTGACCTGCTGAACAGGGCCTGGCGGGACCAGCACCGCACGGTGGAGTACGTGCAAAATGTCACTGACATTGACGATCCGCTGCTGGAGCGCGCCACGCGTGACGGGGTTGACTGGCGGGAGCTTGCCGCCACACAGATTGAGCTTTTCCAGGCAGACATGGAAGCCTTGAACGTTTTGCCGCCCAGCCACTACGTGGGCGCCGTGGAGGCCATCGAGTGGATTGTGCCCGAGGTGCTGCAACTGCTTCAGGCCGGGGTGGCCTACGCCGTGGCCGGTTCCGACGGGGAGCCCGACGGCGACATTTACTTCTCCGTCGAGGCCGCCTCCGCCGCCGCGCAGGACAGCTCCTTGGAGGCCCCCTGGTGGCTGGGGCAGATCTCCGGGCTCAACGCCGGGGAAATGCTGAACTTTTTTGCCGAACGCGGCGGCGACCCGCAGCGGCCAGGCAAACGGCACCCGCTGGATGCACTGCTGTGGCGCGTCCACCGGGATGGCGAACCGTCATGGGACGGTGGCGCCCTGGGTGCCGGGCGTCCGGGCTGGCACATTGAATGCACCGTCATTGCCCAGCGCTTTTTGCCCGCACCCTTCACCGTGCAAGGCGGTGGCAGCGACCTGATCTTCCCGCACCACGAGGTGGGCGCCGGGCATGCCTATGCCCTGGGTGGCAAAGCCATGGCCCGGCGCTACGCGCACACGGGCATGGTGGGCCTGGACGGGGAAAAGATGAGCAAGTCCCTGGGCAACCTGGTGATTGTTTCGCAGCTGCGTGCCGAGAACGTGGAACCGGCGGCCATCCGCGTGGCCATTTTGGCCAACCATTACCGCAGCGACTGGTTCTGGACCCGGGAACTATTGAATGAAGCCGTGGCCAGGCTGGCACGCTGGCGTGCGGCTCTGGCAACCGCCCCCGAGGGCAGTGCAGCACAACTGCTGCTCGAACTGCGCCAGGCCCTCTCCGAGGATTTGGATGCCCCCCGTGCCCTGGCGGCCCTGGATGCCTGGGCCGCGGCCTCCCACGCAGGCAACGCGGCGGGATCGGCCGCCGATGCGGCACTTGCCGCCGATGCCGTCAATGCCTTGCTGGGTGTGGAGCTCCAGAACACGCCGGCGGTCAACGGCTAGGACTGCTCATGTCCGCGCCGGCGCAGATACCGCTCAAATTCCTTGGCAATGGACTCCCCGGAGGCCTCCGGAAGTTCGGCAGTGTCCTTGGACTCTTCCAGCTGGCGCACATAGGAGGCGATTTCGGGATCCCCGCCCGCCAGATCATTGACCCCGCGTTCCCAGGCCTGCGCGTCGTCGGAGAGTTCCTGCAGGTCCAGGGGCACGCCCAAAAAATCCTCAATGCGGTTCAACAGGGCAAGTTCGGCCTTGGGGGAGGGGGCCTGCGCCACGTAATGGGGCACCGCGGCCCAAAGCGAAACGGTGGGCAGGCCGGCCAGCAGGGCCACCTCGTTGAGAATGCCCACAATGCCAACCGGACCTTCATACTGGGATTGTTCCAAGCCAAGGCCCTCGGCGAGTTCCTCGTCGTCGCACGTGGCGGTGACCGGAATGGGCCGCGAGTGGGGCACGTCGGCCAGCAGCGAGCCGACCAAAATGATGTAGTTGACATTAAGTTCCGCGGCCTTGGCCAGGAGTTCAGCCGTGTAGGCCCGCCACCTGTAGGAGGGCTCTATGCCATGGACCAGGATCACATCAACGTCCGCGCCGGGAATTGAGGTGCGGGCAATTTTAGTCAGGGGCCACTTGATTTTCCGGCCGCCCGTGGACGTGAACCGCACTTCCGGACGGGTGAACTGGAAGTCGTAGTATTCATCGGGCTCCACCACCGCCACCCGCTTCGCCCCCCACAGGGTGTGCAGACGCTTCAGGGCGTCACTGGCTGCCTCGCCGGCGTCGTTCCAGCCCTCAAAGGCCGCCAGCATCACTGTCACGCGTTTTTCCCCGGACACCGGTTTCAACAACCTCTGGCGGGGCTCGCCCTCATTAAATGTGCTCACCCTCCCACCCTACGGCCGCAACCGTCCCGGGCACTACCCGCCCCCGCCCGCCGAAGGCCCCGAAAAGGGGCCGCGCCACAGCCCGTAGAATGAAGTCATGTTTTCACCTTCCGCCGCCGCCGTGCCCGCCACGACTCCACCGTCCACCGCGTTAAAAGCGGTCCTGTGGGACATGGATGGCACGCTGGTGGACACTGAACCGTACTGGATCGCCGCTGAAATGACGTTGGTGGCGGCCCATGGAGGCCACTGGGATTTGGCGCAGGCACATCAACTGGTGGGCAAGGCCCTCACCGACTCAGCCAAGGTCCTGCAGGGCGCGGGCGTGGCACTGGGCGTGCGTGAAATCATTGACTACCTCTCCAACTCCGTCATTGCCAAAGTCCACCAGAAAGTTCCGTGGCGGCCCGGGGCCCGGGAACTGCTGGCGGCACTGCATGCCCAAGGGGTGCGGTGCGCCTTGGTCACCATGAGCGAGCGGAACCTGGCCAGCGAAGTGGTGGCTGCGCTGGACGCGCAGTACTTTGAATTCCTGGTCACCGGTGATGAAGTGCAGCACGGCAAGCCCCACCCCGAGCCGTACCTCGGTGCCATTGCCCGCCTGCAGCAAAGCGATCCCGCCCTGACCGCCGCGCACTGCGCAGCCCTGGAGGATTCCGTTCCAGGGGTGGCCTCGGCCGTGGCTTCGGGGGTCGCCACCATTGCCATCCCGCATGCTGTGCCCTTGCCGGCCGATCCGCGCTACACCATCTGGGATTCGCTTGCGGGGAAAACAAGCGGCGACGTCGCCGCCGTGGTGGCGGCACGAGCAGCCGGGACCATGCTGCCGCGCACCGTTGACTTGGGCGCCGGCCTGTGAGCAGCCCCGACAACGGCACCAAGGTCCGCAACGAAGGCCTGGTGCTGGGTTCCGTGCGGGGCACGCCGGTGATCTTGGCCAATTCCTGGTTCATCATTGCTGCCGTGACGGTGCTGATCTTTGGACCGCAGCTGCAGGGCATTTTTCCCACCCTGGGGTGGGGTGCCTATGGCATTGCTTTTGCCTATGCCCTGTTGCTGCTGATTTCAGTGTTCCTGCACGAACTGGCCCATGCGGTGTCAGCCAAACTCTATGGCTGGACCACGCACCGCATTGTGTTGAACCTGTGGGGCGGACATACGGAGTTCGACTTCAGCAAGGCCTCTCCGGGGAAGGCCCTGGTGGTGGCCCTGGCGGGACCGCTGGCGAACTTTGCCCTGGCCGCGCTGGGATACCTGTTCCGGTGGGCCTTCATTGATGCCGGCGCATCAACCACCGTGGCCATGAACGTCGCGGTGCTGCTCAGCAACATCTTCATTTGGGCCAATCTGCTGCTGGGCCTGTTCAATATTCTTCCCGGCTCGCCCTTGGACGGCGGACGCCTGGTGGAATCCATTGTCTGGAAGGCCACCGGCAGCCAGGAAAAGGGCACCATTGCCGCCGGTTGGGCCGGGCGCGTCATTGTGGTGCTGATCGTGGCCGGCTTCCTGCTGGTCCCGTATCTGCGCGGCCGCACGCCGGAGCTGACCAGCAGCTTCATTGTGGTCCTGCTCGCCGGGTTCCTGTGGATGGGGGCCTCGGCTTCCATCAAGGGCGCCACCATTCGCCTGCGCCTGCCCCAAATCACGGCCGGATCCCTGGCCGCACCCGCCGTCAGTGCCTCCAGCCAGTGCAGCGTGGCCCAGCTGTGGACGCTGCGGGGGGAATTCCCCGCCGCACCCATTGTTTTGCACGGCGCGGACGGCCGGCCCTCGGGCGTGGTGGATGAACATGCGCTGGCACATGTGCCCAGCCAGGCGGCCGGGCTCACACCGGCAAATTCAGTGGCCCGGGCACTGTCGGCCGGTGCCTATGTGCCGGCCACGGCCGCTGGAGCCGAACTGGTGCAATACCTTGCGCAGCTGCCCGACACGGAATATGCCGTGATTGACCCGCAGGGACGAATCACCGGCCTGCTCAGCCAGGCCAAAGTGGTTGCCGCCATCACCGGCAAGCCCCTTCGCTAACTTTTTGCCTCACATCACACGACAGGAACCACCCATGACGTACCCCGCAACGCCCCCAGCAGCCACCGAGCCCCAGCAGGGCGCACACCCCCACGGCGCCACGGCACGCCGTGGACCCTTCCGTGCGGGAGAAAGGGTGCAGCTCACCGACGAGCGCGGGCGCATGAACACCATCACCCTCACCCCCGGGACCGCGTACCACACGCACAAGGGCTTTTTAAACCACGACCTGCTCATTGGCGCACCTGAAGGTTCCATGGTGGAGAACAATGTGGGCCAGCAGTATCAGGCCCTGCGGCCGTTGCTGTCGGACTTCGTGCTGTCCATGCCCCGCGGCGCGGCAGTGGTCTACCCCAAGGACGCCGGCCAGATCATCACCATGGGCGACATCTACCCCGGTGCGCGCGTGGTGGAGGCAGGTGTGGGCTCCGGCGCCCTGTCCATCTCGCTGCTGCGGGCGGTGGGCGACAACGGCTATCTGCACTCCTTCGAGCGCCGCCAGGAATTCGCCGACATTGCCCGCGGCAATGTGGAGACCATTTTTGACGGCCCCCACCCGGCCTGGAAAATCTCCCTGGGCGATTTCCAGGACCAGGTGGTGGCCCAGGAGGAGCCGGGCAGCATTGACCGGGTGGTGCTGGACATGTTGGCGCCCTGGGAATGCCTGGACGCGGTGGCCACGGTGCTGGCACCCGGCGGGGTGTGGATCAACTACGTGGCCACCGTCACGCAGCTTTCCCGCACGGCCGAGGCCATCCGCGCCGACGGCCGCTTCACGGAACCCGACGCGTGGGAATCCATGGTTCGTGGCTGGCACCTGGAAGGCCTTGCCGTGCGCCCTGACCACCGCATGGTGGCGCACACGGGGTTCCTCATGGTCACCCGCCGGCTGGCCGACGGCGTGACAGGCATGACGCCCAAGCGGCGCGCCTCCAAATCCGACTTTGCGCAGGAGGACCTGGACGCCTGGACGCCGGCAGCAGTGGGGGAACGGGCCGTGTCGGACAAGAAGCTGCGCCACGCAGCCCGCGATGCCTCCGCCACCGTGCAGACCCGCAGGAATACGGCACCGTAGGAATCCCTGGCACTAAACTGAGGCAGTACCGGTCAGCAATGGCCCCGGCAAAGGAGCGACGGCAATGAGCAATGAGAGCAATCCGGTCCCTGCATACGATGCGCAGCAGGCGGTGCTTGAGCGCCAGCTCAATGTGATGCGGGAGAAGGCGCGGAACCTTGACCGGCAACTCGCCGCGGCAACGGGCAACAACGGCAAGCTCGTGGCCATGTTGGAGAGCGCCAAAACCGAGATCATGAAGCTGCGCGGCGCCTTGGAAAATGAGGGTGAGCCGCCCTACAGCTTTGGCACCGTCCTGGCGATCCACCGTCAGGCTTCCGGCCTGCCGCAACCCAAGCCCGGCGAGGGCGTTGACATTTACGCCTCCGGCCGCAAAATGCGGGTGGGATTGAGCCCCCTGCTGCGCATTGACGAGCTGTCACTGGGCCAGGAAGTGCTCCTCAATGAATCCTTCACCATCATTGCAGCCTTGGGTTATGACATTGTCGGCGACATTGTCACCGTGAAGGAACTGCTCGGCGACAGCCGCGCCCTGGTGTTGGGCCGCTCCGACGAGGAGCGGGTGGTGCGTTTGGCAGGGCCCCTGCACGGTGTCGTGAAGGTGGGGGACGCCCTGACACTGGACGGGCGGACCGGGTATGCACTGGAAAAGGTGCCCCGCTCCGAGGTGGAGAACCTCATCCTGGAGGAAGTGCCCGACATTTCCTATTCAGACATTGGCGGGCTTGGCAGCCAAATTGAACAAATCCGCGATGCCGTGGAACTGCCGTTCCTGCACCCGGAGTTGTACCGCGAGCACGGGCTGAAGGCTCCCAAGGGGATCCTGCTGTACGGGCCCCCCGGCTGCGGGAAGACCTTGATCGCCAAGGCCGTGGCCAATTCCCTGGCCAAGCGGGCCCGGGAACGCTCCGGAGTGCTGGATCAAAAGAGCTACTTCTTGAACATCAAGGGCCCGGAACTGTTGGACAAGTACGTGGGGGAGACCGAGCGGCAAATCCGGTTGATCTTCAGCCGCGCCCGGGAGAAGGCCTCCGACGGCAGTGCCGTGGTGGTTTTCTTTGACGAAATGGACTCCTTGTTCCGCACGCGCGGCACGGGGGTTTCCTCGGATGTGGAAACCACCATTGTGCCGCAGCTCCTGAGCGAAATTGACGGCGTGGAGCGGCTGGACAATGTCATTGTCATTGGCGCCTCCAACCGCGAGGACATGATTGATCCGGCCATTCTGCGGCCGGGCCGGCTGGATGTGAAGGTCAAGATCCACCGCCCCGACGCTGAAGCGGCGGCGGACATTTTCACCAAGTACGTCACCACCTCGCTGCCCCTGCATGCCGAGGACGTGGCCGCCCACAACGGCAGCCTGCAGGAGACCGTGGACGCCATGATCCAACGCACCGTCGAAGCCATGTACGCCACTGACAAATCCAATGAATATTTGGAGGTGACGTACGCCAACGGGGACACTGAAATGCTGTACTTCAAGGACTTCAACTCCGGTGCCGTGATTCAAAACGTGGTGGACAGGGCCAAGAAATATGCCATTAAGGAACTGTTGACCAGCGGTGAAAAAGGCATCCGGATCGAGCACATGCTGCGCGCGGTGGTGGATGAGTTCCGGGAACACGAGGACATGCCCAACACCACCAACCCGGACGACTGGGCCAGGATTTCAGGGAAAAAGGGTGAACGGATCACGTATATCCGCACCATCGTCCAAAGCAAGCAGGGGCAGGTTCCCGGCAAAACGCTGGATCCGCTGGAAACCCTCAGCAACACGGGACAGTATCTATGAGCGCCATCCGTGTCATGGGCGCCGAGACCGAATACGGCATCCATGCCCCCGGCGCGCCCCAGCTCAATGCGAGCTGGCTGTCCACGCAGGTGGTCAACGCCTATTCCCGCCACACCAGCCACCGGGCCGCCGCCGGCGGGGAAACACGGTGGGACTACACCGATGAGGATCCGCTGGCAGACGCCCGGGGCTGGAGCATGCCCCGGGCCGCCGCGCACCCGAGCCAGCTCACCGACGTCGACCCTGCCATCAACACCGAGGTGACCGCGGCGCAAATTGCCTTGGAAGGAGGGCAGACGGGGGATCCCACCGCGCCGCTGATGATGAACATGGTGCTGGGCAACGGTGCCCGGCTCTACGTGGACCACGCCCACCCCGAATATTCCTCCCCGGAGGTCACCAATCCCCTGGACGCCGTGCGGTGGGACGCGGCAGGGGACCTGGTGGCGCTGGCGGCTGTGCGGCGCATTGCCGCCACCGCCGGCATGCCCGCCATCAACCTGTACAAGAACAACACCGACAACAAGGCCGTCTCCTACGGCAGCCATGAGAACTACCTCATGCCCCGCAGCGTGCCGTTTAAGAACATTGTGGCCGGCCTGACACCCTTTTTCGTCACCCGCGCCATCATGTGCGGGGCCGGACGTGTGGGCAGGGGGCAGGACGGCGGCGGTGCCGGTTTCCAAATCAGCCAGCGTGCAGACTTCTTTGAAGCCGAGGTGGGGCTGGAAACCACCGTGCGCCGGCCCATCATCAACACCCGCGACGAACCCCACGCCGTGCACGACAAATACCGCCGCCTGCATGTGATCATCGGTGACGCCAACCTGGCGCAGGTCTCCAATTTCCTCAAGTTCGGCACCACCGCCCTGGTGCTGGACATGATTGAGCACGGCACCGCACCGGAGCTGGCATTCGCGGACCCCGTGGCCACGCTGCGCGATGTCAGCCACGACTGGCGCCTGCAACGGCAGCACCTGCTGGCCGACGGCAGCCAGATCAGCGCCCTTGAGGTGCAGTGGCTGTATTTGAACGCCGCCAAGGCCCACGTCCGGACCCGGGGCGCCGCCGGTTCCTCCGATGCGCACACACCGGCCGTGCTGGCCAAGTGGGAGGAGATTCTGACCGGCCTGGCGCAGGACCCCATGTCGCTGGCACAGCAGCTGGAGTGGGTGGCCAAGCTGCAGCTTTTGGAGGGGTACCGGGCCCGGGACGCCATGGAGTGGGACGACCCCCGACTGGGCCTCATTGACCTGCAATGGTCAGATGTCCGGCCGGAAAAGGGGCTGTATTACAAGTTGTTGCAGCACGGCCGGATGACGCGCCTGGTCAGCGATGCCTCCATTGCCGCCGCCGTGCAAAATCCGCCGGCGGACACGCGCGCATACTTCCGCGGCCGCTGCATCCAAAAATTTGGCTCCGCGGTGGTGGGTGCCAGCTGGGATTCGGTCATCTTTGAAGTCCCTGAACAGCGCCGCCTGCGACGGATCCCCACCAAGGAGCCGCTGCGGGGCACCCAGGCGCTCACCGGCGGGCTTTTTGATGAAAGCCCCACCCTGGACGTTTTTTTGACCGCCCTGCTGGCCGGTGGCGGGCGGTCCGCCGCCGCCGCGCCCAACGGGGACGCCGGGCACTGACCGGCCGGGCACGCGGCAAAGCGTGCGGCTCCGTGGCAGTATTGAAGCAGGCACCAAAACCGGTGCCTGCGGATTACGCACAAAGGACGCATCATGGCCTCTCAAGAGCAAAAGAACTTCTCCTCCCGCACCGGGGAAGAACACGTCGAAGAGCTGCCCGTACCCGAGCCCACCCCCGCAGCGCCCCAGGCCGCCACCAGCGGGGTTGATGACCTGCTGGATGAAATTGACGGCGTGCTGGAGTCCAATGCCGAGGAGTTTGTCCGCGGCTTTGTGCAAAAAGGCGGGCAGTAACCCCCATGGACGCCCTGCCTGGGCGTTCCCTGCCGCTGGGGGGCGGCGGCACGCCGTCGTTCCTGGACCATGTGCGGGCACATCACCCGCAGCTGCTGCCGTTCGGCGCTGACATCCCGGCGGCGGCGGCGCAGCAGGCCCCCCACGGCACCACCATTGTGGCGCTGACCTTTGCCGGGGGAGTGCTGATGGCGGGGGACAGGCGCGCCACCATGGGTTCCCTAATTGCCAGCCGCCGCATTGAAAAGGTGTTCCCGGCGGACAGGTTTTCAGTGGTGGGCATTGCCGGAACCGCGGGGATTGCCATTGACATGGTGCGCTTGTTCCAGGTGGAGCTGGAGCACTACGAGAAAATTGAAGGCACGCTTTTAAGCCTCGAGGGCAAGGCCAACCGGCTCGGCGCCATGGTGCGCGCCAATCTGCCCCTGGCCATGCAGGGGCTGTCGGTGGTGCCCTTGTTTGCCGGGATTGAACCGGGCAGCCGGACCGGGCGGTTGTTTTCCTATGACGTCACCGGCGGCCGCCATGAAGAATGCGAACACCACAGCGTGGGCTCCGGCTCCGTGTTCGCCCGGGGCGCCTTGAAGAAGTTGTGGCAGCCCCAGCTCAGTGCCAGCGAGGCCGTCACCGTGGCCGTTGAAGCCATCATTGACGCCTCCGACGACGACTCCGCCACGGGCGGGCCCGATTTGGCACGACGGCTGTGGCCGGTGACCTGGCGGGTGACCGGCGACGGCGCGGCCAGGGTGGGGCAGGACGAGCTGGCCGCCGCGGTGGAGACGGTGCTGGCCAGACGCATGGCTGAAGGCAGGGAGGCCTGACATGACCCAGCAATTCTACGTATCCCCGGAACAGGTCATGAAGGACCGTGCCGATTTTGCGCGCAAGGGCATTGCCCGGGGCAAATCCGTGGTGGTGCTCAGCTATGCGGGCGGGATTGCCCTGGTGGCCGAAAATCCTTCACCCACGCTGCATAAAATTGGTGAAATCTATGACCGGATCGCCTTCGCTGCGGTGGGTAAATACAACGAATTTGAAAGCCTCCGCCAGGCAGGCGTGAGGTACGCCGACGTCCGCGGCTACTCCTACGACCGTGTGGACGTCACCGCCAGGGGCCTGGCCAGCGTCTATGCCCAAAGCCTTGGCAGCGTCTTCACCGCCGAGCAAAAACCCTTTGAAGTGGAGCTGGCCGTGGCCGAAGTGGGCCGGGAGCAGGAGGATGACAGCCTGTTCCGGCTGAACTTTGACGGCTCCATCACCGATGAACGCGGTTTTTTGGCCATGGGCGGCCGGGCGGAGCTGGTCCAGGCCTCCCTTGCCGAACACTGGCACACGGGCGGACAGCTGCCCGGGGTGCTGCGCTGGGCGCTCACTGCCTTGGCCGCGCCACGGGCGCAGGCCGCCGGGCCCACCACCGTGCCGGCGGCGGAAACTGCCCGGCCCGCAGCACCGGCACCCCCGGAAGCAACGGTGTCCCCGGTGGGAACTGCACCCCGGGAGGCAACGGTGTCCCCGGTGGGAACCGTATCCCCGGTGGGAACGGCGCTGGCGGCGGGCAATGTGGAAGTTGCGGTGCTGGACCGCACCGCCACACGGACCCACGGATCCCACCGGGCGTTCAGGCGTCTGACGAACACCGAGGTGGCCGGGCTCCTGGGCTGAAGCAGCCTGGAAGAACGGCAACACTGCAGCTTGGCTTTTAAAATTATGCGCCGGAGACGGCTTCACCAAACAAGGAGAACCAGGGCGTGGATCGGCGAATATTTGGCATTGAAACTGAATTTGGGGTCGCCTACTCGGCACCGGGCAAACGTCCGCTGTCACCGGAGGAGGTGGCCAGATACCTGTTCCGCAAGGTGGTCAGTTGGGGGCGGTCCTCCAATGTGTTTTTGCCCAATGGTTCCAGGCTGTACCTGGATGTGGGTTCGCATCCGGAGTACGCCACGGCCGAATGCGACGGCATTGGCCAACTCATAGCCCATGACAAGGCCGGGGAGGCGATCCTGCATGAGCTGGTCCAGGAAGCGCAGGAACGCTTGGAACAGGAAGGGTACAGCGGAAAAGTATTCCTTTTTAAAAACAATGTGGATTCGGCCGGCAATTCCTATGGCAGCCATGAAAACTACCTCATCACCCGCAAGGGCGAATTTTCCCGCCTGGCGGACATTCTTATTCCCTTCCTCGTCACCCGGCAATTGATTTCCGGTGCCGGGAAGGTGCTGCCCGCCCAGCAGGGCGGAAAATACGCCTTCTCCCAGCGGGCGGACCATATCTGGGAAGGGGTCTCCTCCGCCACCACCCGCTCCCGGCCCATCATCAACACCCGCGACGAACCCCACGCCGATGCCGAGCTGTACCGCCGCCTGCACGTCATTGCCGGGGACTCCAATATGTCCCAAACCACCACCATGCTCAAGATCGGCAGTGTGGATTTGATCCTGCGCATGGTGGAGGCAGGCACCATCATGCCGGATCTGCGCCTGGAGAACCCCATCCGCAGCATCCGGGAGATATCCCATGACATCACCGGCCGGCACCCCTTGAAACTGGCCGACGGGCGCACCATCAACGCCATTGAGCTGCAGCGCCAATATCTGGGCAGGGCCGCCGCGTTTGTCCAGGCCAACGGCGCCCACCACGAACTCGTGCCCAAAGTTTTGGAGCTGTGGGAACGCACCCTCGATGCGGTGGAATCTGGGAACCACGCCAGCATAGACACTGAAATTGACTGGGCCATCAAAGCCAAACTCCTGGGCGCCTACGCGCAGCGCCATGGGCTGGAATGGGGGTCCCCCCAGGTGGCGCAGCTGGATTTGCGCTACCACGACATTTCCCCCGAACGGGGACTGTTCAACATGCTGGAACGCCGGGGAGCGGCGGCACAGGTCATCGGCCAGGATGAGGTGCGCGACGCCGTCGACCGGGCGCCGGCCACCACCCGGGCAGCGCTGCGGGGCCAGTTTGTGACCGCCGCGCGGGACTCGGGCCGGGACTACACGGTGGATTGGGTGCACTTGAAGCTCAATGACCGTTCGCACCAGACGGTGCTGTGCAAGGACCCGTTCAGCAGCACCGATCCCCGGGTGGATGCCTTGATTGCCTCACTGCGCAGTTTTTAATCCCGGCGCCGGTGCGCACCGGGGCCCGGAACCGTTGCAGCTTATGCCCAGCTTTCACGGATAGGCTGTTTCAGGTTTACGGCGCGGCCCACCCCAGCGGAGGCCCGCGCCGCAATCTGCCCCCTAACGAATCCAGCCACCGAAAGTGTCCCTGTGCGCCGACTTCTTGCCCTGCTACTGCCCCTGCTGCTCCTGGTGACGGCTTGTTCCCCCGGGTCATCGGACCCCGCAGCCTCCGGGGATGCCGCCATTTCCATTCCACCGGCCAATGCCGAGGTCCTGGCCTCCGTCAAGGTCAAGGACGAAGGGGAGGGCAAGGCCCCCACGGTGACCTTCGACAAGCCGCTGGCCATTGAGGCTGAATCCATGGCCCTGGTCAGCGACGGAACCGGCGAACAGATCCGGGAGGGACAGATCGTGGAGTTCCGCGAAATTGCCCTCAACGCTGAATCCGGGGAAACCCTTGGTGAGAACTTCACGAAGGAAGCGGGTGGAAAGATTGTTCTGGATGAGACCTTCAAACAGCAGTTCCCGCTGGTCTTCACCACCTTCACCGCGGCCAAGGTTGGTTCCTACATTGCCTACGGCATGCCGGGATCCGAGGCTGCCGCGGCCACCACCCAGGCCCCCGCCGAGGAAGCGACACCTGCCAGCATGAGCGTGTTCCAGGTCAAGAGCGCCAAGGATGCCCCGCCGGTTGTGGAGCCTTTGGCCAAGCCCGAAGGGGACCCGGTCACCCCGCCGGCAGGCTTGCCCACTGTTGCAGAGGACGGGCAGGGCACTCCCGCGATCACCATTGGGGATGCGAAGGCACCCACCGAGCTGGTTGCCCAGGACCTGATCACCGGCAAGGGCGCCGTTGTGGCCGCGGAGGATTCCATTGTGGCCAACTATGTGGGCGTGAACTTTGCCAGCGGGGAGATCTTCGATTCCAGCTTTGAGCGGGGCGAACCAGCCACCTTCTCCCTGCAGGAAGTCATCAAGGGCTGGACCCAGGGGCTGGCCGGCAAGACCGTGGGTTCGCGCGTGCTGCTGGTCATTCCCCAGGCCCTGGCCTACGGTGATCAGGCTTCCGGCGACACCAAGGGCGATCTGGTGTTCGTTGTTGATATTCTGGGTATTGCCGCAGCGCAATAGGCTTTTCATTTCTAAGGAGCAGCATGTCTTTTGGAGAACGCAAACTCGACCGCACCAAACCGGAAATTGATTTCCCGGATCACGGTGTGCCCACGGAACTCGTCATTGAGGACTTGATTGTTGGCACCGGCACCGAAGTGGTCCGCGGCAGCACCGTGTCCACCCACTATGTGGGTGTGGCCTTCTCCACGGGCGAGGAATTTGATTCCTCCTGGGGACGCGGGGCGCCCCTGGATTTCCAGGCCGGAGTGGGCCAGGTCATTCAAGGCTGGGACCAGGGCCTGCTGGGCATGAAGGTCGGCGGACGCCGGCGGCTGGAAATCCCCTCGGAGCTGGCGTATGGTTCACGCGGCGCCGGCGGAGCCATTGGCCCCAATGAAGCCTTGATCTTTGTGGTTGATTTGGTGGCCGTGCGATAGCGGCACCACCGTCGCCACCAACCCGCAGCCAATGCCCCCCAGCACCTTGTGCGAAAGGGGCCCGTGGCTGCGGGTTGTTGGTTTAAGTGTCCGCTGGATGGGTCAGGCGCTAGTACGCTAGGCCATGTGTCCACGAAAATCGATTCCACCGAACGCCTGCTCAACCTGGTGATTGCCCTGCTGGGAACCCGGCGCGGCTACAGCAAAAGCCATATCCGCGGCCACGTCAATGGATACCTGGCCCCGGCGGCAGGCGGCAAGGATGAGGAAAAGGCGCTGCAGTCCTTCAACCGCATGTTTGAACGGGACAAGAAGACCCTGTTGGAGCTGGGCATCCCCATCATCAGCTACGGCATTTCCGGCAGCGGCGACGAGGACCAGGCCCTGTACCGCATCGACCCCGAGGACTACCAGGTGCCCGAGGTGCGCTTGGACGAGTCCGCCATGGCACTGGTGGCGGTGGCGGCGAACCTGTGGGCCGAGGCGACCCTGGGGGAGGCGGCGCAATCGGCGCTGCGGAAAATAGCCGCCCGTTCCGGCACCGGCTGGTATGAGGATGACAGCACCGTCCAATCCCGGATCCGCACGGTTGAGCCGGCGTTTGAACCCCTGTGGACGGCCCTGCGCAACCATCAAGTGGTCACCTTCGGCTACCGCGGCGCCGGTGCTGCCGCCAGCGCCGAACGCACGATCGAGCCGTGGGGGCTGGGGAACAAATACGGCCAGTGGTATTTGGTGGGCCGTGACGTGGACAAGGACCGCCGGCGCAGCTTCCGCCTCTCGCGCATCACCTCCGAGGTGGAGGTGCACGGCAAAGGTGGTTTTGCCCCGCCGGCGGCTTTCAACATTTCCTCCCTGCTCAGCGAGCTGGGCACCGGAGAGGCCGCCGAAGCGGACATTGCCGTGCCCGTCAATTCCGCCCACGAATTAAGGTCCCGGCCGGGAACCCGGCTGCTGACGCCCGAGCAGTGCGCGGCCGCGCCTTGGGGTGCGCTGTGGCCGCCGCGGCCGGGCTGGGACGTTGTGCGCGTGTCCTATCGCGAGCCGGAACTCATGGCCGACGACGTCGCAGCCCTGGGGGCGCACGCGCACCTTCTGAGCCCTCCGGCGCTGCGCAGCGAGGTGGTCCGGCGCCTGCGTGCGGCGGCGGCCGCCGCCGGCACCCCGGTTGACGCCACGGAGCTGTCCTGGGCCAAAGCCGTGCAGGCCGCCCCGAAGCGGAAAAGGGATTCCCGGGACCGGCTCATCAGGCTGTTGTCCATGGTGCCGTATCTGGTGGCCAATCCAGGGGTGGAGGAAGCGCAGGTGCTGGCTGAATTCGGCATTACGGCAGCCGAATGGGCCAGGGACCGGGACACCTTGAACGTGACGGGCCTGCCCGGCTACTATCATGGCGACCTCATGGACGTCATTACGGAATCGGGCCAGGTTTTCATCCGCGACGCTGAAACGCTTGCCAGCCCGCTGCGTCTGACCCGCGAGGAGGCCTGCACGGTTTTGGTTGGTTTGCGTGCCCTGTGGGCGGTTGTCGACCCAGGCAGGGAGGCTGCGCTGGTTCAGGCCACGGAACAAGTCGCCGCGGTGGCGGGCCAGGACGCCTGGCTCAGTGATGCCGTGGGCATCCACCTGGTCTCCGGGATGGAAATTGACACCATCACGGCCCTGCAGGAGGCCATTAACAGCAAGCGGGCCTGCGTCATCCGCTATTTGGTGGCGTCCCGGGACGAGGTGGGGGAGCGGACGGTGGAACCCCGGCGGCTGTTCTCCGTTGATTCGGCGTGGTTCCTGCGTGCCTGGTGCCGACGGGCCGGGGGGCTGCGAAGCTTCAGGGTGGACCGCATCCAGTCCCTGCAGGATGTGGGGCCGCAGGCTGCCGCTGTGCCGGAAGGGAGCCAGGGGGATCCCCTGGCGGGTGTTTACCACCCTGGCAGCAACGACACGGAACTTTGCCTGCTGGCTGAACAACGCACCGCCGAGCGGCTGGCGCCGGCCTACAATGCCCGTTTGTTTGCCGTCCGGACCAAGGATCCAGCGGCGTGGGGGGCCACACCTCAGGGCTGGGTGGGTATGCGTTTTCTGGTGGGCGACCCGGCCACTGTGCCCGCGCTGATGGCCAGGCTTGGGGGAAGCGCCTGCGTGGTCGCGCCGCCGCAGGTGCGCTTTGACACGGCCGGCTGGCTGGAGCGGGCAGCACGCAGTTATGACGGCGCTCACGCTGTGGGCGAAACCGCGGACGCCGCACCCGGCCGCGGCCGATAGACTCCTGTTATGCCTTGGTGGTCGTGGGTTCTCATCTGGACGGCGCTTATTGCCGTGTCCCTGCTTTTTGTTGCCTTTCTTGCCTGGAGGCTTTGGCGTGGCGGCACGGCGTTGATGCGTGCCGTGGGCGCCGCAGGCGAGGAACGGGGAAGCTATTGGGCCCAGAGCCTGGAACGGGCCACGGCGGCGCGGCGTACAGAGACCCCCGACGAGGTGTCCGGCAGCGCGGTTTTTGCAACGCCTGAAAAAATGAAGGATGATTACGTAGCTGCCCGGGAGCAACGGCGTTTTGCCCGCCTCCAAAGGCGCGTCGCCCGCCGGAAAGAACGCGGCCAGCTCCAATCCTTGCGCGACATCACAGCTTTACAAGACGTAGGATGAACCAAAAGGAAAGGCGTTACCGTGGGAAGACTTTTTGAGAGCCCCTGGGCTATCACCATCATCATCATTGTTGTGCTCCTGCTCTTCGCCGCCCCGAAGCTGCCGGGCATGGCCCGCAGCCTGGGACAGTCCATGCGGATCATTAAATCCGAGGTCAAGGAAATGAAGAACGACGGCAAGGACGACGCCGCCTCTCCCCGGCCCACCCCCTCGACGCCCCCCGCCCAGCCGGCGCCCACCCCGCAGGCCACGCCGGAGGCCCCCTATGAGGGCCGGATTGTCAACAACCCGCCGCAGGGCAATGTCACGGGCGATGGTACCGGAACCGGTACCGGCGCTCAGCTATAGAAACGGCAGCAGCTCCGGTGGGCACCACCAAGGGCCGCAAGGCCAACCCTGAAGGGCGCATGCCGCTCAAGGCGCACTTGATCGAGGCCCGCAACCGCCTCTTCAAAAGCGCCTTGGCAATGCTCCCCGGCGTGGTGCTTGGTTGGATCCTCTACGATCCGCTGTTGTTTGCCCTGACCCAGCCCCTGCGTGACATCAGCGCGTCCCGGAACATTGTTGCCACCTTGAACTTTCAAGGTGTCACAACGTCCTTTGACCTGAAGATCCAGATCTCGCTGATCCTGGGCCTGATCATTGCCTCGCCGGTGTGGATCTACCAGCTCTGGGCGTTCATCACCCCGGGATTGACCAAAAAGGAACGCCGCTACACGCTTTCCTACATGTTCGCCTCGGTGCCGCTGTTTCTTGCCGGCATTTACGCCGGCTGGGTCATTTGGCCCAATATTGTCAAGGCCCTGACCGGATTCACCCCTGCCGGCAGCGAAAGCGCCAACATCATTACGGCGCTTGAGTATCTCCAGTTCGCCATGCAGCTCATGCTTTTCATGGGGGTTTCCTTCCTGGTGCCCATCCTGTTGTTTGCGCTGAACGCCCTTGGCATGGTGCGTGGGCGCACCTACCTGAAGGCCTGGCGCTTTGTGATCCTGGGCGTGACCATCGTCTCGGCCATGGCCGCCCCCGGCTCGGACGTGATGAGCATGTTCTTCCTGGGCGCACCCTTGCTGGTGTTGTACTTTGGCGCGATTGGCTTGTGCCTGATCAATGACAGGCGCCGGGACCGCAGGGACGCCAAGCGGCTCAAACAAGCTGAACTTGACGCTGACAAAGCCACGCCGTCCACGGACCTGGAGATCCTTTAAAGCGTCCCCGGCGAGGATTTTCACGCAGCAGCCCTGGCGTAGGCTTGGAGCATGCACAACCCTGAAATGCTGAGCCCCTCCGAACGTTACTTGGCGGCCAAGGAGCGCACCCGCGACCTCGGAAGCGATTTTGGAGATTTCAAGGCAAGCCTGGACTTTGAGCTGGATGATTTCCAAAACACCGCGTGCCGTGCCGTACAGGCCGGCCGCGGTGTTTTGCTTGCCGCACCCACCGGGGCAGGCAAGACCATTGTGGGCGAGTTCGCCGTCTTCCGTGCACTCCAGCACGGGAACAAGGCCTTCTACACCACTCCCATCAAGGCCCTGAGCAACCAAAAATTTCAGGAACTGGCCGCCAAGTACGGTGCCGCGAACGTGGGCCTGCTCACGGGTGACACCAGCATCAATGCCGAGGCGCCCGTGGTGGTCATGACCACCGAGGTGCTCCGGAACATGCTGTATGCCGACTCCGCCACCTTGGCCGGCCTGGCGTATGTGGTCATGGATGAGGTGCATTACCTGGCGGACCGTTTCCGTGGTGCCGTGTGGGAGGAAGTGATCATCCATCTGCCCACCGAGGTGGCGGTGATTTCCCTCAGCGCCACCGTCTCCAACGCCGAGGAATTTGGTGCCTGGCTGGGCACCGTCAGGGGTGACACCGCAGTGGTGGTTTCCGAACACCGCCCCGTGCCCCTGTGGCAGCACGTTTTGGTCCGCAAGGATTTGGTGGACTTGTTTGCGGACAACGTCCCCTTTCAGGAGGCCGCCCCCGCTGAGGATGGCCGGGCCGCCAAATCGCCGAAGATCAATCCGGAACTGTTGAAACTGGCCCGTTCGGAGTCCATCAGCATTGGCCGTTCCAGCAGTTACGGCCGCCGCGGTGGTGGAGGTTCCCGGGGCCGCGGCTACCAGGAACGCGGTTCCCGGTGGCAGGAGGACCGCGGCCCGGTGCGGACCGCGCCGCCCAGCTGGGCGAAGGCCGCGTCCCGTCCCCAGGTGATCAGGGCGTTGGAAAAAAGGGATCTGCTGCCCGCCATCACCTTCATCTTTTCCCGCGCAGCCTGCGACGCCGCCGTGGAGCAGTGCGCCGCGGCCGGTTTGTGGCTGACCACCCCGGATGAGCGCGATGAAATTGCGCGCCGCGTGGATGCGGCCTGCAGCGACCTGCCGGACGCGGACCGGGAGGTGCTGAACTTTTGGGGCTGGCGCGACGGGCTGCTGCGGGGACTGGCCGCCCACCACGCGGGCATGCTGCCGCGGTTCAAGGAGATCGTCGAGGGCCTCTTTGTCGATGGTCTGGTCCGCGCGGTCTTCGCCACTGAAACACTTGCCCTGGGCATCAACATGCCCGCGCGCACGGTGGTGCTGGAAAAGCTGGAAAAATACAACGGCGAGGCGCATGTAAGCATCACCGCGGGCGAGTACACCCAGTTGACGGGGCGCGCGGGCCGTCGCGGGATCGACGTCGAAGGCCACGCAGTGGTGCTGTGGCAGCCGGGAACGGATCCCGGCGCCGTGGGCGGGCTTGCCTCCAAGCGCACTTATCCGCTGAACTCCAGCTTCCGGCCCACCTACAACATGAGCATGAACCTGGTGGCACAGTTTGGCCGGGCCCGCACCAGGGAGATCCTCGAATCGTCGTTCGCCCAGTTCCAGGCCGACCGTTCGGTGGTGGATCTGGCCCGCCAGGTACGTTCCCGCGAAGAGTCGCTGGCCGGTTATGAAAAGGCCATGCACTGCCACTTGGGCGACTACCGCGAATACGCCAAACTGCGCCGGGAGCTGTCCGACCATGAATCCGGGGCGTCCCGCAGCAAGGCCAAGGCGCGCCGCGACGCCGTCGCCGATTCCTTGGGCAGTCTGCGGGCCGGGGACGTGATCATGGTGACCGGAGGCCGCAGCCCGGGGTATGCGGTGGTCATTGACGCCGACAGCAGTGCACGCACCCCCCGGCCGGGAATCCTCGGGGTGGACAGGGACTACCGCAGACTCAATGTCCATGACGTGTCCATGCCCGTGGAGGCCGTGGCCCAGGTGCGGGTGCCCAAGGGCTTCAACGTCAAGGTGCCCAAGGACAAACGGAATCTGCTGGCTGCCGTGGACGCCAAACTCGCTGACAGCCAAGGACACCGGCCGCACCGCTCCGCCGCCTTCGCGCTGCCCGGCACCGTGGCGGAGGAGGACCGCGCGGTCGCCGCCCTGCGCCGGGCCCTGCGGGCGCACCCCTGCCACGGCTGCAGCGAACGCGAAGACCATGCGCGCTGGTCGGAGCGTTGGTGGAAGCTGCGCAAGGAAACCGACGGCATTGTCAGGGCCATCCAAGCACGCACCAACACCATTGCCCGCACCTTTGACCGGGTCATTGACCTGCTGTCCAGCTATGGCTTTGTGGCCACCGACGGGCAGGGGAACCTGCGGCCCAGTGACGATGGCAAACGCCTGCGCCGCCTCTACGGCGAGAAGGACCTGCTCACTGCACTGGCACTGCGGCACGGCTCCTTCAATGATTTGGATGCCGCCGAGCTGGCGGCGTTCACCACGGCCCTGGTCTACCAGTCCAAGCGCGACGCCGAGGGGATGCGTCCGCGCATGCCCAGCGTCAGCCTGGAACAGGCGGTGGAGGACGTGGTGGTGTTGTGGTCCGCCCTGCAGGACGCCGAGGAGGCGCACAAGCTGCCGTTGACGGGGGAGCCGGAGCTGGGACTGGTGTGGCCCATGTACAAGTGGGCCCGCGGACGGAGCCTCCAGGACGCCCTGAACAACACCGACCTGGCCGCAGGCGACTTTGTCCGCTGGACCAAGCAGGTCATCGACATGCTCGGTCAGCTCTCCCAGGTTCCCGCGCCTCCGCCCGGATTTGCCAAGACCTGCCGCGAGGCCATGGACCTGCTGCGCCGGGGCGTGGTGGCCTACGGCGCCGTGTCGGACTGACGTCCCGGGTCCGGCAGGGCCCTTCTGGAATTATTTCTGTTTGTCGAAAGGACAGCTTTTCATGTCATTGACCATGTACCGCAACGGATCGGTGTACAGCGCCGCGGACCCCTTTGCCACCGCCATGCTGGTGGACTCGGACGTGGTGGCCTGGGTGGGGTCCGAGCACGCCGCCGGATCATTGCTGGATTCGCGGATGCGGGAGGTCAACCTTGGCGGGGCCCTGATCGCGCCGGCCTTCGTGGACTCGCACGTGCACCTTACCGAAACCGGCTTGGCGTTGACATCGCTGGATTTGTCCGCCGCCCGCTCTGCCCGGGAGGTCCTTGACCTGGTGGCTGGGGCCGCTGCCGCAGCAGGCGGGCTGCTGCTGGGCCACAGCTGGGATAATGCCGCCTGGCCGGATCCGGTCCTGCCCACGGCGGATGAGCTGGACCGTGCCGCCGGTGGCCGGGAGGTTTATTTGGCGCGGGTGGATGTCCATTCCGGGCTGGTGTCGGCAGCGCTGGCGCAGCGCCTGGGCCTGGCGCAGCTCCCTGGCTGGGACGGTGCGGGACTGGTCAGCGGCCTGGCCCACAAGAGTGCCAGGGACGGCGCCAGGACGTTGGCTCCGCAGCAGCTGGCGGCTGTCCAGCGCAGCGCACTGAAGCATGCCGCCGCCCAGGGGTATGTGGGGCTGGCGGAAATGAGCGCCCCCCATGTGGGCTCCGTGGCGGATCTTGCCTCGTTGATGGCTCTGAGCGCCGCGGATGCCGGGGAGGCGCTTCCCCAGGTTTTGCCGTATTGGGGCCAGCTGGTGTCGGATGCGGCGCAGGCGAGGGAGGTGGTGGCGGAGCTGGCAGCGGCGGGCATTGACATCCTGGGCCTGGCCGGTGACATCAACATTGACGGATCCCTGGGGTCGCGGTCGGCGCTGCTGCGTGAGCCGTACGCCGACGCGCCGGACTCGTACGGCACGGCACATTTGACTGTGGACCAGGTGGCAGCGCACTTTGCCGCCACCTCGGAGCTGGGACTGTCCGGAGGCTTCCATGTCATTGGCGATGGCGCCATGGACATTGCCGTCGCCGCACTGGAACAGGCCGCAGGGGCTGTGGGGATCGACGCCCTCAGGGCGGCGGGGCATCGCCTGGAGCACGCCATGATGGTGGACGGGGCCGCCTTGGAGGCTTTGGCCAAATACTCCGTCGGCGTCTCGCTCCAGCCCGCCTTTGACGCGCACTGGGGCGGCACCGAAGGCATGTACGCCCAACGTCTGGGCGCCCCGCGGGCGGCAACCGTCAAAGCGGTGGCCAAGTTCTATGGAGCAGGGGTGCCGGTATTCTTTGGGTCCGACGCGCCCGTGACAGCGCTCAGCCCCTGGGCCAGCATCCGCGCAGCCCTCAACCACAGCGAACCGGGCTCGCGCATTTCGGCCCGGGCGGCATTCATAGCCCATACGCGGGCCGGCTGGCGGGCCGCCAAGGAGCCCAACTTCATGCAGGGACAGCTGGCAGCCGGTGCCCCCGCCAGTTTCGCCGTGTGGGATGTGGAGGAGCTCATGGTGCAGGTCGCGGATGAAAGGGTGCAGTCCTGGTCCACCGACCCCCGTGCCCGCACTCCGCTCCTGCCGGCCCTGGACACCGGCTCCGATCCGCGATGCCTGCAAACAGTGCACCGGGGCCGGGAACTGTACGCCAGCGGCGACTTTTAAACCCGCCGCATCCGCCGGGGGACCAGGCACGGCACGGGGTTCGCATGCTGGTCCCGCCAATAAATATCGGAACCGACAAAGGGCCTCTGACCTGCGACGATGCGCATCGTGGCAGGTCAGCTGCATATTGACACTGCCCTGAGCTGGACACTAGCTTTAGGGGAGCGGAGAACCTCACTGTGAGGGAACCGGTCGGTGCAAGAAGGCGTTGGACCGACACCTTGGATAAGTCCACGTGCCACTAGAAAACAAGGCAGCTGCCCGCCACCGGGAGCGGCTGCCTTGGTCCGAAGGCGCGTGGACTTATCTTTTTTTGACCCGTGCTCCCGTATACTGGTTGATTGGCGCCGCGTGCCGGCTGCCTGCTGCACCTTTATTGCGAACCATCGAGACCACGGAAAGGCACCAATTGCTGCGTGTCCTGACGATCATCCCCACCTATAACGAAATTGAATCGCTGCCTAAGACGCTCGCCAGGTTGCGGGCCGCAGTGCCCCACTCCGACGTCCTGGTGGTGGACGACAACAGCCCGGATGGCACCGGCGGGTGGGCCGATGACTTTGCCGCCGGCGACGGGCAGGTTCACGTCTTGCACCGTGCCGGCAAGGAGGGGCTCGGTGCAGCCTACCTGGCAGGGTTCGCCTGGGGACTGGCTGCCGGATACGAGGTCCTGGTGGAGATGGATGCCGACGGATCCCATAAACCCGAGCAGCTGCCGCTGTTGTTGGACGCCGTGGATCAAGGCGCCGATCTGGTCCTTGGCTCCCGCTGGGTTCCCGGCGGGGAAGTGGTCAACTGGCCGCTGCACCGCAAGGTCATCTCCACCTGCGGCAGCCTGTACTCCCGGGTGCTGTTGGGCATTTCCATCCGCGATGTCACCGGCGGCTACCGCGCGTTCCGCCGCAGCACCCTGGAGGCCCTGGACTTTTCCGCCGTGGCCTCCGTTGGTTACGGCTTCCAGGTGGACATGCTCTGGCGCGTGGTGCAACAGGGCATGAGGGTGGTGGAGGTGCCCATCACCTTCGTGGAGCGTGAATTCGGCGCCTCCAAGATGAGCGGCAACATTGTTCAAGAAGCCATGCTGAACGTCACCAAGTGGGGCCTGTCGGCGCGCTGGAACACGCTCAAGGGCAAAATCCGGGGGACCAGGGTCTCGCAGTAGCCGTCCGTCCGGGACTGGTTTTAACAAAAAGGTGGGCGCCCGGAAGGGCGCCCACCTTTTCCCGTCCCGCCTGGAGCCGGATTAGACCTTTTCGCCGCGCTTTTCACGCAGCACGGTCAACCTGTCAGCCAAAATGGTTTCCAGCTCCGGAAGCGTGCGGCGCTCCAGAAGCATGTCCCAGTGGGTGCGGATGGGCTTGTCATTGGAGGTGTCCGGAGCTTCACCATTGACCAGAAGGGCTTCCTTGCCGGTCTTGGATGTCCACGAGGCGGGAATTTCAGCCTCGGAAGAGAACATGACAAACACCTGCTCGCCATCAGCGCAGCGGTACTCCACGCGCTGGCGGGGAGCCGGCTCCACACCAGATTCGGTCTCCATGCTCTGTGCGCCCAGGCGCATGCCACGCAGGCTGCGATCGCTCATGACTTCTCCTTCAATTTGTTCCCGGCCCACCCCATGCTCGTGGCGGGACGTTGATCTCTATCTGGTTCCAACGCACCCCCGCGCACAATTGTTCCTGCGCCGGAGGGCGAAAATATGGGGCCGGGCAAAAAGCCGCGCGGCCAAACACCCATTATAGTGCTTGACCGCGCGAAAGCTGACGTGCCTGCTTATTCCAGGGCTGAACCTTCCGTCAGGGCGCCTTGCTCAGATCCACGGCGTCGTCCGCGTCGGGGGTGCTGGTCCCCAGCACATTGCCGATGCCCTTCAAAGCCTCGCCCACCTCGCTGGGAATGATCCACAGCTTGTTGGAGGTGCCGTCGGCGATCTTGGGCAGCGTCTGCAGGTACTGGTAGGCCAGCAGTTTCTGTGTGGGGTTGCCCTTGTGGATGGCACTGAAGACCTTCTGGATGGCCTGTGACTCACCGTCGGCGCGCAGGATGGCGGCCTTGGCGTCACCCTCGGCCTTCAGAATGGAGGACTGGCGTTCACCTTCAGCCGTCAAAATGGCTGATTGTTTGGTTCCTTCGGCAGTCAAAATCGCTGCACGGCGGTCACGCTCGGCACGCATCTGCTTTTCCATGGAATCCTGGATGGACAGGGGCGGATCAATGGCTTTGAGCTCCACGCGGCTGACGCGGATGCCCCAGCGGCCGGTGGCCTCATCCAGCACGCCACGGAGCTGACCATTGATTTGATCACGCGAGGTCAAGGCTTCCTCAAGGTTCAAGCCACCCACCACGTTGCGCAGCGTGGTGGTGGTCAACTGCTCCACGGCCTGAATGTAGTTGGCAATCTCATAGGTGGCGGCACGCGGGTCCGTGACCTGAAAATACACCACGGTATCAATGGAGACCACCAGGTTGTCTTCGGTGATCACGGGCTGCGGCGGGAAGGAAACCACTTGTTCACGCAGGTCCAACAGTGGCAGCAGGCGGTCCACAAATGGAATCAAAATGGTCAAACCCGGATTGAGCGTGCGCTGGTACTTGCCCAGCCGCTCCACCACGCCGGCCCTGGCCTGCGGAATGATCCGCACCGCCCGCACCAGGACAATAACAACAAAAATCAACAGGACTGCGACAACAAACAACCACGCAATGGTGCTGGCTCCGTCTCCCATGAAATCCCCTCTTTCTCTTCATACATTGTGTGCACCATGCAACGCCACCGGTCTGCGCCGGTGGCCGTCTCTGCAGCGGCGCCTAGGCAGTTGTGGCGGCTGTTCCGCTGGGGCTGTGTGTGGCCGGGGGGCTGATGATGGCGGTGGCTCCCTCAATCGCGGCCACCTCCACATTTGTCCCCACCGGGATGTCGGCTCCGCTGTTGATCCTGGCCGTCCAAATGTCACCGCCAATTTTCACCAGGCCGCCGCCGGAGCCCACGGTCTCCAGCACCACGGCCTGGTGGCCAATCAAGCGCTCCACATTGGAGAGCTGATCCGCCGGTCCGCGGTGCAGGTGGGCCAACGCCAACGGCCTGATCAGGACCGTGGTGGCCAGGGCCACCACGGCGAAGATGACAATCTGCAACCACAGCGGCGCGCCCAGCAGGAACGCCACCAGCGCAGCGAGCGCCCCCACGGACATCAGGATGAAGTACAGGTTTAGCGTCAGCATCTCGGCGACGGCCAACAGCAGAAAAATTGTCAACCAGAGAATCCAACCGAAATCATTTATCCAGTCAAGCACTGAGTCCCCCTTAGAGACTTGTTTAGCGTTCCTTTGAGACTACTACGCAGCGGCCCGAAAATCCCCTAAAATGACGGGTCCCCATCACAACCGCCGGGTGCGCGGGAGGTCTGCGCGGGGCAGGGGACACCCCGCCCTAGACTTGGACCATGCGCCGCTTCCTTCATGCCGAACACCTGGCCGTCCGTCTGCTTCGGCTTCTTGTGGGTCTGGCGTTTTTCGGCTTTGGCATTGCCCTGATGATTCGGGGAAACATTGGCGCCTCACCGTGGGACGTGTTTGCCCAGGGCCTGTCCCGGACCACCGGCATTTCCTTTGGCCTGTGCACCATCCTCATCAGCGCGGTGGTGCTGCTGCTGTGGATTCCCCTGAAGCAGCGGCCGGGATTCGGCACCCTGGCCAATGCCCTCTTGGTGGGACTCTTTGCCGATCTGGGCCTGGCGTTCATTCCGCAGGCCCAGCTGCTGGTGGCGCAGGCCGGAACCTTCGCCGCCGGGCTGCTGCTGTTGTCCTTCGCCACGGCACTGTACCTGGGCGCCGGCCTGGGCGCCGGGCCCCGTGATGGGCTGATGACGGGATTGGTCAGGCTCACGGGCAAGCCCGTATGGCTGATCCGCACCGGCATAGAGCTCAGTGTTGTGGTGGTGGGTTTTTTGTTGGGCGGAGTGGTGGGCGCGGGCACTGCGGCGTTTGCGTTTGGGGTAGGCCCTCTCACCCAGGTGATGCTGCGGTGGCTGCGCGTGGAGCTGCACGATCAGAAGCCCGCCCTGCTGCCACGCCCTTGAGGGTGCCTAGTGTGCAGCCGCTGGCCTGAAGACGGAAATCCGGAAGCCGGCGGTGGCTTTTGTCACTGGCGGCAGCTGTGGCAGGCGCGCTTTCAGCGCGGCTGCGTCCAGATGGTGGCCAGCTGGCCCCATCAGTGCCACGTTGCCGACGTCGGCCGGGCTGAGTTCCAGGGGCACTTCCAGTTCGGTGGAGCCGGCCGGAGCAAAGTGCTGCGCCAGTGCCTGAATGAGCGCCTCCTCCTTGCCCTCCTGAATGCCCAGCATGCCCATCTCCCGGGCCATGGACGCCAAATGCGCGGCCGTGGGGGTGATGACCACGAGCGCGCCTTCGGGCTTGAGGATGCGGGCAAATTCCGCGGCATTGCGCGGGGCAAACACCACCAGCACCAGATCTGCCACACCCGTGTGGACGGGCAAGGGCTGCCACAGGTCCCAGACCACACTGACGGCCTGCGGATTGCGCCGGGCGGCACGGCGCAGGGCATATTTTGAGATGTCCAGCCCCACCGCCGCCACGGGAACGGCAAGGGCCGCGCACACTTGCTGCAAATACCAGCCCGTTCCAGTCCCGGCATCCACCACCAGCGCCGGATTTTGTTCCGTGGCGGCACCGAGGAGCTGCTGCACCTGAGTTGTCAACGCCTGGGCCAGGGGCAGGTAGTGGCCGGCGTCGAGAAAGGCCTCGCGTGCTGCGACCATGGCCGTGGTGTCGGAGGCGAACTTGGTGCCGGAACCGGTCAGCAGGTTCACGTAGCCCTGCCTGGCCACGTCAAAGCTGTGGCCCTGCGCGCAGGTGATGTTCGGGGGGTGCGCCGCCGCGGGGGTGAAGCCCAAGCCGCAATGGGGGCACAGCAGGGCATTGAACGCGCGGTTATTCATAAGGCAATCCTAGGGGCAGTTGGGCCGGGCCCACGCTGCCTTCGGCCCGGAGGCGGGCAAGCCGGCACCGGCTAAAATCCCAGCTCCCGCCGCGTGGCGGCAAGGTCGAGACCGGCCCAGTTGCGGGTGTATTCGGCATTGGAGCTCAAGGAACGGGTGTGGGCCTTGTCCAGGTAGAGGGTGCCCTGAAGGTGGTCGGTCTCGTGTTGGGCGATGCGGGCCTGCCATCCGTCAAGGCGGCGGATGCGCGCGGTGCCGGTTTCGTCGTCGTACGCCAAATCCACTGTCCCGGCGCGGTCCACCACCGCCTGCCAGCCGGCCATGGACAAGCACCCCTCATAGTGGGCGGCAGTTGCACTTCCCACCGGCGTGTACCGGGGATTGAGGATGGTGAAGAGCTCCAGCGGTTCGCGGGAGCGGGCAGCGGCGCTTTCCGGGCTCACTTCATACTGGTCCTCGAGGACCGCCAATTGCAGCGGAATGCCCAGCTGGGGTGCCGCCAGGCCCACACCGGGGGCCGCACGCATGGTGGCCACCATGATTTCAATCAACTGTTGAAGTTGGGAATGGCTCAATTGGCCGGTGAACGGCAGGGCCGGAGCACGCAGCGCGGGGTGGCCGGCCTGGACAATGGGCGGCAGCTCGTCAGCGGCAAGAATTTCCTGCACGATGCCCTGGACGTGGGACGGATCCAGTACGGAAGCGGGGCAGGGGTGCGCTTTTGCGGCCGCGTTTTGCCAGTGTCGTGGCTGCTCAGCCGTCATAAAATGTTCCTTCGATGCCGCCGCACACTGCAGGCGCGTGCGTAGAGTACAGTAATGCTTTCTTTATTACGGCAAGGCTACCCTGCAGCCGCCGTGGCGTGGGTGTGCAGCCGGAAAAGCTGTGCATAATGAAGCAATGACCGAACCCCTCACCACTGACCGTCTTGCCCTGCGCCCGTGGCAGGATTCGGACGTCGACTTTGCCTACGATTTGTACTCCCGATGGTTGGTGCAGCGTTTCATTGGCACCGAGCCGGTGGTGATGGCCAGCCGTTCCGAGGCTGAAGAGCGCGTGCGGCGCTTTCAGGATCTCCAGCACCCGGTGCATGGCATCTGGGCAGTGACGCGCAAGGATGATGGAACGCCGGTGGGAACCGTGTTGCTCAAGCCCATTCCCGCCTCCGGTGAAGAGCCGCTGCAGCCCTCTGCTGACATTGAAATTGGTTGGCACTTCCACCCCGACCACTGGGGCAACGGTTACGCCTCCGAGGCGGCCGGCGCCGTCCTGTCCCACGCCTTCGCCTCCGGGCTGGAAAAAGTGGTGGCGGTGACCAATCCCGCCAATGAGGCCTCGCAAAGCGTCTGCCGCCGCCTGGGCATGGAACACCTCGGTACCAGCAAAAAATACTACAACGACCAGTGTGAACTGTTCGTGGGCAGCAAACCGGCTTTAGAATCGTAGCCAGGTGGCCCGGTCCGGGGCGCACGCAAGGAAATGAGAGCCATGTCCAGCAACAATGCCGGCAATGTCCCGGTGGCGCACCAGGCTGACAGCCACGAGATGATCCGGGTGCGCGGGGCACGGGTGAACAACCTCAAAAACGTCAGTGTGGAAATCCCCAAACGCCGGCTGACAGTGTTTACCGGCGTCTCCGGTTCGGGCAAAAGCTCACTGGTCTTTGGCACCATTGCCGCCGAGTCCCAGCGCATGATCAATGAAACGTACAGCGCATTTGTGCAGGGCTTCATGCCCACGCTGGCGCGCCCCGACGTGGATGTGCTGGAGGGGCTGACCACGGCCATTGTGGTGGACCAGGAGCGGATGGGCGCCAATCCACGCTCCACCGTGGGCACGGTGACCGACGCCAATGCCATGCTGCGCATAGTTTTCAGCCGGGTGGCGCAGCCGCACATTGGTTCCCCACAGGCCTACTCCTTCAATGTTGCCTCCATTTCAGGCTCCGGCGCCGTGACCATGGAAAAGGCGGGGGAGACGGTCAAGGAACGCCGCAGCTTTTCCGTCACCGGTGGCATGTGTCCGCGCTGTGAAGGCATGGGCAAGGTCAACGACTTTAACCTGGCAGCCCTGTTCGACGCCGGGAAGTCACTGTCCGAAGGTGCCCTGACGGTTCCGGGGTACAGCATGGACGGCTGGTACGGGCGCATTTTTGCCGGGACCGGCTTTTTTGACATGGACAAGAAGCTGGGCCGGTTCACCAAGACCGAACTCCATGACCTGTTGTACAGGGAGCCTGTCAAAATCAAGGTCGAGGGCATCAACCTGAGCTACGAGGGCATCATTCCCAAGCTGCAGAAGTCCATGCTGGCCAAGGATGTTGATGCCATGCAGCCGCACGTCCGGGCGTTTGTGGAACGTG
This sequence comes from Specibacter sp. NPDC057265, assembly GCF_042668835.1. Classification (NCBI taxonomy): domain Bacteria; kingdom Bacillati; phylum Actinomycetota; class Actinomycetes; order Micrococcales; family Micrococcaceae; genus Specibacter; species Specibacter sp. NPDC057265. The sequence continues at coordinate 145,902 of NZ_JBHUYE010000006.1, read as the reverse complement.
CGGTGGTCTTCACCACCTGCCCCGAATGCAACGGCAGCCGGCTCGCAGCCCACGCCCGCAACTCCAGGATCAACGGGGTCAGCATTGCCGACGCCTGTGCCATGCAGATCAGCGACCTGGCCGTCTGGGTGCGCTCCCTTGGCGAGCCGGCCGTGGCACCCCTGCTGGCGGCGTTGGGGGAGACCCTGGACTCCTTCGTGGACATTGGTCTGGGGTACCTGTCCCTGGACAGGCCCTCGGGCACCCTGTCCGGCGGGGAGTCGCAGCGCACCAAAATGATCCGCCACCTTGGGTCCTCCCTGACCGACATCACCTATGTCTTTGACGAGCCCACCATTGGCCTGCACCCGCATGACATTGAGCGCATGAACACGCTGCTGCGCCAGCTGCGGGACAAGGGCAACACCGTCCTGGTGGTGGAGCACAAGCCCGAGGCCATTGCCATTGCCGACCACGTGGTGGATCTGGGCCCGGGTGCCGGATCCGACGGCGGCGAGGTGGTCTATGCCGGCAGCCTGGCCGGGCTGCGGTCCAGCCGGACCCTTACCGGCAAGCACCTCGATGACCGGGTGGCACTTAAGCCTGCCTGCCGGGACGGCTCCGGAGTCCTGGAAATCCGCGGCGCCTCGGAGAACAATTTAAAGAGCGTGGATGTGGACATTCCGCTGGGCGTGCTGACGGTGGTCACGGGTGTGGCCGGTTCCGGGAAAAGTTCGCTGATCCACGGCTCGGTCGCCGGCCGGGAAGGCGTGGTTTCCGTGGACCAGGGTGCCATCCGCGGGTCCCGCCGCAGCAATCCCGCCACCTACACGGGCATGCTGGAACCCATCCGCAAGGCATTCGCCAAGGCCAACGGCGTCAAACCCGCCCTGTTCAGCCCCAATTCCGAAGGCGCCTGCCCCACCTGCAACGGCGCCGGGGTCATCTACACCGATCTGGGCATGATGGCCGGTGTCTCCACGGTCTGCGAGGAGTGCGAGGGACGCCGATTCCAGGCGGCGGTGCTGGAATACCGTCTGGGTGGGAAGAACATCAGCGAAGTGCTGAACATGTCGGGGGAGCAGGCTGAGGAGTTCTTCCGCGGGGGCGACGGCAAATTGCCGGCCGCACACAAGATCGTCAGCCGGCTCTGCGATGTGGGTCTGGGCTACCTTAAGCTGGGACAACCGCTGACCACTCTCTCCGGCGGGGAGCGCCAGCGCATCAAGCTGGCCACGCACCTGGGTGAGAAGGGCGGCGTGTATGTCCTGGACGAGCCCACCACGGGGCTGCACCTGGCCGATGTGGAACGTCTCCTGGGGCTGCTGGACCGTTTGGTGGACGCCGGAAAGTCGGTCATTGTCATTGAGCACCACCAGGCGGTCATGGCCCAAGCCGACTGGATCATAGATCTGGGCCCCGGCGCCGGGAACGACGGCGGTACGGTGGTTTTCCAGGGCGCGCCGGCTGATCTGGTGGCCAGCCGGCAGACGCTGACGGGGGAACACCTGGCGGCCTATGTTGGCCAGTAGTCCACTTTTGGGGCCGGATACGCTGGCCGTTGGCGGCGCGGGGCAGTCCTTGTGGCGGGCCGCCGCCGGACAGTTTCCCGTCTGGTGGCGGGATTTTGCAGGGGAGTCGGGGCAATATGGGCGGCCACGCGCAGCCAGCTGAGGTGTGTGCCTGCATCAGCTTGGCCGCGGACAGGCAGGATTTACGGGGAGCGTCGGCAGGGCTTTGAGCTGGGGACCTGACGGGGCCGCCCTGGATCCTTGCGGGCTGGAGGCTTTTGCCATCCCGCCGATCAAACGGCTTGGTGATCGGCGCCAAGCCTTGACCCGGGTGAAAACAAAGAAAAACGGAAACCGGGGTTTTTGGCCGTGTTGACGGGTGCATTATGTCAAGCTGCGGGCATTTTCTGGCCCGGATTATGGGGTGACGTGAGCGGGCGGGCCTTGGTGTTCCATGGTCCTGAGCTGGGACTGGCAGCAAGGCTGCCCACGAGTTGATCCACGCCCGCCGCGCGGGCAAGCAACCCAGGTGTGCGGAAGGCCAAGTTGGGCCAAATGAGGCACGGGAGGGCTTATTTGGAAGGTTTTTAATATCAGCAAGACAAGGACGTTCAGCCCCTTCCGGACAACCGCCGGTAACGCCGATAATCTACATTATGTCAACTAATGCGAATAAGGGGGTATGGAAGTGGCTGAGCCCCTCCCGGGGACGGAACTTAGGTATGGCTGTCTGAAGAATCAAGGGGAAACGCAGTAAGGCCCTGTCGGTGTCTCCCGCGCATGGGTCCGAAACCATCAGGACACGCGTGGATCACCGCCTTCTGGTGCCGGCTTCACACCGCACCTGAACCCTTCGGAGACGGCATCTGGGAACACGACCGCCAGATCGTGACGGACTGCTGAATCACCAGCCCATCAGAGGCAACCATCAAGGAAGACATCGATGGCCTGCTGACCCGTGCCTTCCCATCCGCCCCAAACCATCCAAAGCCGGCGGCCGCGAACGTCGCGCCCCCGCCCGGAACAGCGCATCGAAATGCAAGTCTTACGCTGAGCAGCGCCTCAACTGCCACTCCGGATTATTCCCTGCAAAAAGCTTTGCAGTTCATTACGTCATGAACCAGGCAAGGTCGCTGATGATGCTCGACCAGCGGGAGATCAGCGCCCGCCGCGGCATGGTCGTCTGGGGCCCTTGTGCCTTCGAAAAACGGCCGCGATCAAGCTCCCCGGTCAAACCCGTGAGCTGCTCGTTAAAGGGAAATTCCCCCAGCGGCGGGACATGATCCCGGCCGTCCGTGCCACCACTCCCCCAAAAAGGCACCCAAGAAACTTGCCGGCGAATTCGTGGACCTCCTTGGGCTGCCCTACCGGGCCGGGCAGAACGTGAAATCGGCTACCAGCGCCGAGGAGGACATGTCCGGTCACCTTAATCAGTTCACCGAACACATGCCCGCCACCTTCGTCTATGCCGGGATCGACGTGGTAAACGCCGGCCTGTTCACAGGACAGCGGACCGGTAAATCTCCCCCCGCTCCGTGCTGATGACCAGCGGCCCGTTCCCGCTCATCAAAGAATGGAACTCCCTGGTCACCGCCTTTGACGACGGGCTTCGCCTTCATGACCACAAACCGGGCTCGCTCATGGACCACAGCCAGTGCCTGCACCACCGCACCGGACGAAACCTCAGCCTCTCCTTCCCCCATTCGCACGGCAGCCGTCCTGGCCATCCTCAACGGCACGAAACGAGTAGACCCTGCCCTGTTCAACAGCATCAGCTTCGGCCAGGCCGCCGGATCCATTGAACCCCAGGGAGCGGCCACAATCCACGTCGGACCCCGGCTCCACACCAGTTCCTTCCAGTGTCCGGCCCTCTTCCGGCCGTCCCGGTGCACCCGTATCGGGATGAGGCAAACTGCTCCTATATCCGGCGCATCATGGACGCAAGGCAGTTTATGAGCTGTCCGCTGCGTGCGTGGCAATTCATTGAGTGGCGCTGCAATCACCTTGCATGCGGGATTCGATGCCATGTCCCGCGGTGTCGACGTTTGAAATGCCGTGATCTGCAAGGTGCTGCCGGAAGAGTTCGTTGACCGCGGAGCCAAAGCCCATTTGCTATTCCCAGTCCGCATCATAGAGCGCGGTGCCCGGGCCGTTGGGCTGCGGCAGATTGTTCTCGTTGTGCGTCCGCACGTCCGAACAGACCATCACCGTGTGGACGGGCCTGAATGGCCAGCAGGCTGGCCACCCCGTCAAGCTCAGCAAGGCTCTCGTCACCATTGCCGCACTGGAGAAGCCGCGGCTGCGTATTGTTGCCGGCGCGGGCGCCGGGGTGAAGGCCCGGCTGTCGACGAAGGACTGATCTTGTGACCGCCGCATTGAGCACCAATCATTGCAGTGAAGGATGTTCTACCCATGAATTCGGACCTACCCGGAACCGTCACGATCAGGCTGTCGTCCGTAGATCCGGCGTTAAAGCTGGACGTTAATTGGCGGTTTTAAGATCTTAAGGAGTACGCCTGCTAAAACTGGGATTGTCAGTACTTTGACCTGCGATCGTCATGATCGTCGCACTTGCAACCGTCATCATGGTGGAACGGTTGAAGCGAAATCGACGAAGCTGAATGAAAATCGGCGTTGTACCGCGACGTTTAGGTGGTGCCCGAAGGGGGCATTTAGTATAGAGCGCGCCAACGCGTCCCCGTTAGACAGTTCCCTTATGGGCGTCTCTTGGCCCGAGCGGCGAACTCGTCAAGGACCCGCACAACATCCTTCGCCAGCCATATGCGGTTGCGTCTTCCGCTTGAGATTTGAATCAAGACGTCGGCATCGACAAGGCGGTTAATAGCGAGCTGGGCATTGACGGCTGAAATACCAAGTTGAGTTGCAGCGGCGGCGCTGTCGATGACTGGCTGTCGAAGGAGGATACTCACGAGCCGGTGGGCAGCGGAGTCTCGTCTTGCCTTAACGCGGCCGCGCCACTGAAGCTGGACGGTTTCCAAGTCGTCGACGAGGATTCGACCATTGTGAACTGCCGCGAACGACGCCTCAGCGATGGCACGGACTATCGGTGCGACGTCCCCGGATCGGTAGGCGCCAAGGGCATCGAAATAACGCCCCGTGTCATGGAGCAAACCCGCGGAGACTGGAACCGCGACATTGCGCGTTAGCTGCCCCCCACGCAACATCGCCTGGATAAGTGCTCGACCGACTCTGCCATTGCCGTCGGGGAACGGATGGATCGTTTCGAATTGGGCATGGGCAACCGCGGTCTGAACAAGGACAGGAAGGTCGACGCGACTGGCAAAGCTGACAAGATCGTCCATGAGTGCAGCGACTCGCTCGTGATGGGGCGGGACGAACTGTGCGGTGTGGGGTCCCAGGCTTCCTCCCCCGATCCACACTTGCTGATCTCGCCAATGGCCGACGATGTCGGGGTTGCTTTGCTCCAGCAGCGCGCGGTGCATTTCCAAGATGGCGTGGCCATCAATGGATTCGGACAATGCGAGAGCAGCCTGCATGGCCCTGACGTTCCCCACGATCAGCTGCGCATTCTTCGAGGCATGCTCACCGAGCTCCGCCAAGGCGATCTGTCGCGCGCCGCTGGTCAGGTTCTCCATCTCTGAGCTGGAGGCACTTTCGGTGCGCAAGAGAATGGCTGCAAATGGTGCTGCGATGTGCCCCACTTCGGCATCGAAGCGGGCAAGTTCACTTGCTGCTTCTTCGGTCAGAGCCTGCAGTTCACCATCGATAGGGATTTCCAGTCCGGAAATGCATGGTGGCACCGCCGCCAGATAAGGTCCGGCAGCGCGGCGTCTTTGCGTGCGTGAACCATACTCGTCTTGAACGTTGTGCCAGGGCCGCTCTTCGTGGCCGAGTGATGGCCAAACCACGTTCCGCTCAAGCATTGACATGGCTTAACCATACCAATGGTTAGCTGATTAAGCATTGGTATGTGCCGTAGTTATTTTGGTTTGCTTCAATCGGCGCCGTCCTGCAGCAGAGCACGGTCCTAATGTCCCACAGTGGGGTCCCCGTTGGGCAAATGCGGATGTACACGGTTCATAGGAGAATGACGCTCTGGGTACAAGTATGGACACTGGCACCACGCGCCTCAATCTGTCTTCACGCCAGCCTGGTGACCGTCCTGAAACCTTCACGAACCTTGTTCGGGGCAAAGGCACGGGTCGATCAATCATGAACACTTTTGATGGTGCTGCCCCCGCGGCCCGGTGAATGGAAACTGAACGTGGGCGCACGAATCTGGCGGGCGTTGGACTTACTGCACACGAGCTCGAGCTACGGTTATACGACGCCTCGAGCCGGTCCGTGAAGTTTGGTCAACCGGACTTTGTCTGGGTCCCGGGCTGCAAAGTCTTTACGCTCCGGGCTGCCCTGGCCCGATCAGGAGCTGACGCGATCATTGTCGATCGTCTTAAGGTCGATGCCGTGGTCTACGCCGGTTTCAGTGCTGGTGGTTGCGTTTTCGCCCCGAGCCTGTTGGGACTTGAAAGTGCGATTGAGCACACGATGCTTTGTTGCAATAAAGCATCAGGGCTGTCTGCCTCAAGTTAGATGAAGCAATGGCCCAGTTCGTCTCACGTTGCTTGAAGCACCTACATCGTGGCCGGCACTAAAATCCAGAGTATGGGACGCCCAGTCTCGGCGTCTGCCGCTCTCCGCGGGCAGCAGGCTCCAGCAGCAGCCGCCCTGATGTCCGGGGAGCCAGTCACCGGCGCCTCAACGAAGTCCCAGCGGGCCGGCTGCTGGAGGATTCCGTTTGGGCATGCCCAGGCTGTTGATGAGCCCTGCCGCGGCCAAGTGCCAACGAAATTTCGCCGGCCTCTGGATGTGCAGCACAAATCAACGCCCCATTGGATCCGAGTCCTGGTGGCCAAACCCGGGCAAGGAACAGGAAAAACCAACGAGCAACAGTCCGCAACAAGACCGCCGCCGGTTCCCAACGAACGCGCCCCGGAAACCCGGTAAACCATTGCAAGAAGCAATGTCCCCGGCGATTCTGGAGTCGAACATCGAAACTATGCCGGACCAAAGGCAGGGCTCCCCGCCGATGGCCACGATCCTGCCCTTGAAGATCAATGATCCCTAAAAAACGGCCCACAAATAGAGGTAACAGAAATCCGCATCAGCGCCCGCCGCTTGATCGTCGCAGGCCTTGGGCGTCAAGGAAGACCGCGGCGATCAGGCTCCTGGGCAAACCCACGAACTTGATTGTCAAGTGGAAGTACTCCGGCCAGCGCGGCCAGGTTCTTGGTCGTCTACATCACCACTCCCCCAAATGAGCTCCCCAAGAAACCCGCCAGCGAGTCCGTCAACGTCCTCCCCGCCCCGCCGTGCCGGGCAAAATTAAACCGATATAGCCGACGTCGTCTGAAAAGTCCTGACCATGGCCAAAACGGAACTCGTCATTGTCAAGGAAATCCACAAGCACAACATCAGCAAACGTTGCGAGGAGGTTGTTCCTGGGTGCTACTTTTCCGCGCAATGGTCCCCAACCCACGTATCCTGTTCCGCACCCAGAGTAACCATCTCGCTGATGCGGAGCCCGGCGTAACCCATCGGCGAAAATTTTGACAGCTCCCCGCATTCCTTCCATGATTGGACACGAGGCACAATTTCACCGCCTCAAGGGCAAGTTTGGCCAAGATTACCTGGACGTTTTCCAGAGGGAAGAATTGAATTTTACTAAGACGACCAGCGTGAAGAAATTTTTGAGCGTTTTCGCCATAATAACAGCGCTATTTTTTGGCTCCATGGGTGCAGTCAATGCCAGCCCGGCATCACCTGTAGTAGCACATTCCGTAACAACGGTTGCAGAAGAATCTGTTACACCGATGGCGGGTGTCTGAGTTGCCTACGACTACGCTGTCATCACTTCTCCGGGAAATTGCGATGCCCGCCTTAAGTGGCTTAGGGCCAACGTCTCTTGGGTTAACACCACAAACTCTATGTGCCAAAAGTTCGTTAGAAACCAGTGCCCGGTCTCTTACTATTGGATGGTCATGGTGAAAGATCAGAGCGCCGGTCTCCTCTCACTCAAGGGTGCTGAGCCTGTAACACAGGCCGTCCTTGCGACCTGCGCATAGGGAGCGTGAGTTCAACTGATTGCTGACGCCGGGCACCTGATATCGCTGGATGCTGTCGATGGGGACGAATTGCTTGCCATTGCAACGGTTCGGTGTGTAAGTCTGGGCGTCCCTCGTGAGGCGCAGGCCGCCATTGAATACCGACTAACTTTAGAGGGGCCGCAGATTCCTCTTCTGAAGCGGCTTTTTGATGTCGGGCAATCCCTGACCATCGTTTTCTCTGGAATACATTATGTCGCTCAGGACGGTGATTCTGTCATCCACACCGTGGCTTGCCGACAATTTGGGGTTCAACTCACCGACGAATTGATGACTAGCACGTCCGGAAATGTATTATCTGCTAGACAAGGTGGTTCCGGGTAGATATTCGCTCGTCTCTTCCAACGGCCAAACGGTTCGGGGCCAACCATAAAGCCTAAAAGGGCCACGCCCACAAGTTCGAGAACTATGCCGGCACGTACTATCGCCAGGGCGGAAATCCTATTGCCGAAGGCACCGGTAAATCCGCTGGCGGCCAATGACCCTGCAGCCAGAGGCAGCAGGACCAGCCCCGTTTGAAGAACTGAATAGCCCATGACATTTTGCAGCCAAATTGGCAGCGAGAGGATAATGCCGAATTCACCCAGGCTTACGATCATTGCGGCAATATTGCCGTTTTTAAACGAAGGAATGGAAAACAGGCTGAAATCCAGCATCGTGCTTTGGCCGCGGTGGGCGCGTGCACGCCCATTGGTGATGAACAGCGCCACCGCCATGAGGCTCAGTTTAAAGGCAAGGGGAACAATGGAGAGCTCAAGTGGGCAGGTCCACGAACCAAGGGCCAAGGGATTCTTGCTCAGCCACGACCCATAATTGCGGCCCTCAATGAGGCCAAACACTAGCCAAGCTATCTAACAATCGCCGGTGGCAAAAGCTGGGACCCGCCAGCTTCGCTTCCATGCGGTTTGCCCGGGGTTTTTCCCAACGCCATGCGACAGGAGATGGCATGATGAGGCCATGGCACCCGTTCAAGGTTTTTCAAATTTTTCCCCTAGGCCTCTGCGCATCAAGCCGAAGGAGGGACAGGAATCCGCGTGGGACTACCCCAGGCCCCCGAGGGTGGAGCCACGTTCGGAACGCGTCGTGGTCTGCCTCGGCGGTGAGTCCATTGCTGAGACCACGGATGCCGTGCGGGTCCTCGAGACCAGTCATCCCCCGGTGTACTACCTGCCGTTGCAAGCCTTCGCGGCCGGAGTGCTGGTTCCGGTGCAGGGCACAAGCTTTTGCGAGTTCAAGGGCACTGCTCATTACTTTGATGTGGTGGCCAATGGCATAATTGCCTCCCGCGCCGGCTGGATCTACCAGCACCCTGCAGTGGGATTCGAGATGCTCGGCACCCGCGTGGCATTGTATCCGAGCCGGATGGAGTCATGTGAGGTCGACGGCGAGCAGGTCACCTTCCAGGAAGGGGACTTCTACGGAGGCTGGATCACCAAAAACATTGTGGGGCCCTTCAAAGGCGGCCCGGGCAGCGGCGGCTGGTAAGGAAAAGCTCCTGCAGCCGGTTCCCCGCCCCCGGAACCCTCGAATCGAGATTGCCGCATGGATTGGAGCCATCAGTCTTATTATCCTTGCCTTACTTATCACTCTACTTACTGCTGTGATAACCGCCACGGTCCACGTAGATCAGATACCCGGAGGCGACGCCGGGTTAGCAACCTCGCCGGCGCTTGACTCCGCCTACCTGACTATGAACTGGTCGTTCCTGGCTCTTATGGGTGTTGATTCTGGGCGTTGACGAACATTGCCGGGGCTGCTGAGTGGGTTTCATCGCGGACGTGCATGGACTGGATGTGGAGCATTTTCGTCAGACCCAGGTTGATGCCGTCTGCCAGGATCGCGGTCAAGAGCAGTGTTTTGTCCTTCGCCTGCGCCCCGGACTTCAGGTACGGGAAATCGTTGGTGAACCCTGTTTTGGAATCGACTTTGAGAAGAAGGCTCGTGATCGGGATCCGTGGGAGCATGCCCGAGACCTGGTTGATCAAAGCTTTGGCTGCTTCGGGCACGATCGTTTCCAAGGGTGCCGTCTTCAACCCCAAAGTCTTCAACCCCAAAGCGGTGATCGACGCCTCCGGAAGTTCATCTGCGGTGGCCAACTGGTCCACCAGCGCGAGCTGCTCATTGAGAAACTCGCGTCGTTCCTGAAGATAAGTTCCAGGATCAATGAGTGCCGGCAGCCCCAAGCCCGTGTTCTTGCGCTCCTGGAAGGTGTGCAGGGCAGAAGGTGGTCATCGAAATTCTGGAATTGCCGGGATCCCTCAACCCAGGTATCGCCAGAACGCAGCGCGTCCTTGGGCTTGGAGAGCACACAGCGTTCGAAGAACACTGGATCGATCCCGACCTCGGTGAGGACCAGCGGCGCCCACCGCTTGGAAACAAACCCGCTGGGGGCGTCTTCAGGGATCAACTTCACTTTCTTGGTAGCTAAGCTCCAAAAACGAAAGCAATAGTAGGCACGCCCGGTTGCCGGACACAAGGGTGTTATGCGGCTGCTGACATGATCGTCCGCGGGTGGACGTGCTTCGGGTGCAACACCACCAAATCAGGGCAATTGGCGCTAGCGTGGGGGCATGACCCACTTCCGGTGCCCCCACATGGCGCCTGGCGCCGCAGCAGCATCCACGCCTTCGATCTTGTGCCCGCCACCTGGCATCAGGGGCCGAAGCGCGCCAAGTGCCAGCTGGCTGCTTGCCGTCGTTGCCGGACAATCCCGATACTCCCCCCACAGGCTCCGTGGCAACCGCAAGGTGGTGCGGCATGACTGAACCTGCTGCCACCCATTGGACGCCGCCGGCCTGCGGTTTTCGTGTGTATGAGGCGACCACCGTGCTGGGGGAAGGAGAGGAGCTGTGGCATCGCGCCGCCAAGGACCTGTTGCACTGGAAGGTCAAGACCCGCAGTGGTTTCCGCGTCAGCTCCCCGGGACAGGTGCTGGCCGGCGAGCGCCTGCGGATCACTGTCAGCGTTCTGGGTGTGACGGTGGTGGAGCCGGTGGAGGTGGTCGAAGTGGTTCACGGGCCGGGGCAGGTGGGCTTTGCCTACCGGACCCTGCCGGGCCATCCCGTCAGCGGCGAGGAGGCTTTCCTGGTGCACCGGGATGGGGAGAAGGTGCTGTTGACGCTGCGTTCCTTGACCCGGGCGGCCCCGCAGCAGCCGTGGCGGGCCATGTTTCCGCTGCTGCTGGTGTTTCAAAAGGTGGTCAGGCGCCGGTACCGGCGGGCCCTGCGCTGACGGGCTTCAGCGCCAGCATGAAATTTGAATGCGTCATCGATGTTGGGTCGGTGTTCCAGCGCGGCAGGGTCCGGGAGTTTCTTCATCCCAGGCCGTCCGGTCGCCGGAGAGGCGTTCCGGGGCTGTGATGGGCGTACACGTCTTGCTGGTGCACCCCGACGGTGACCGGCCCTTCAAACTTCAACTGCGCATCCTGATTCGAAGTGCGTACCCGGATGTGCCGCTCGTCAGGCTTTCTGTCAACACCTCGTGGAACCACGTATCGCCTTGCCTGCCAGTTATTTGACGTGGCCGGCAGGCAAGGCGATGGTGGTTGTTGCACAGGCCAGCGCGTTCCCCGGCATTATTGTTGGGTTGGGAACTTGTTGGCTCTCCGGCGTGTACAGGTTCTGTAGGGGCCGCTCGAGGCGGGGTTGGACCTCGGTGGCCGGTAGGGTGATCGATTCCGGGGAGTGCTCGCGCGGCGGGCCGCCGATGTCCGTTTGCAGAACGTGCCGCATGTGGCTCAGATGCCCATAGAGGTCCACAATGCGTTCGGCGATCTCGTCAGGGCCTCCGAGGTAGCAGGCCTGCGGCGCCTGGGCCGGCTCATCGAAGTGGTTCGTGTCCCGGGTTGGCGTTCCTTGACGCGCTTTGCGCCTCAACAGCCATGGGGGGCCGTGTTTCCGCTGTTGCTGCTGGCCCAACGGGTTGTGCGGCGCCGCTATTTGCGGTCCCTGCGGTAAAAATGCTTGGTTGGCGGCTGAAAAATCGAGTTAGAAACTGTGTTCGAACTAGGGTGTGATGCCGGTGAGGAAGCGGTTGCGCTCCTCAATGAGCCTGCGCAGGTATTTGGCGAGGACCAGCCGTTCCACCAGCAGCCCCAGCGGCCCCAGCGGGGCAGCAAAGTGCACGTGGTCCACCATGGTGGTGATGCCTGCGTGGGAACTGAACTGATGGACATGGCGGAAGTGCTTGAAGGGGCCCCGAAGCTGCTCGTCGGTAAACGACTCCCCCACCTGCATCTGTGTGATTTTGTTCGTCATGCGCAGCGGCACACCAAAATGCCGGGCCCGCCAGGAAACTTCCTCCCCCAGGGAGATGAGGCCGGAGGTCACCCCCCCCACGGCTTCTTCGCGTGACTGCGCCATGGATGCTTGGTGCGCATCAATGCTGCGGGACAGGTCAAAAAGCTCCATTTGAGGCATACTGCTGTAAGTGGTGCAGCTAAAAGAGACGGCCATGTTTCGAGTATGGCATTACGGCCACGGCACACCCCCCATTGAAGTAAAGGGCTGCATTTATGATTTTTGGCCAAACCCCCATCCGCCATATTGGCAGGAACACCTTCAACTCCCTGGACCCCGACGTCTGGCCGGCAACCTTGGCCCCCGTGCAGCAACTGCTGCACGAGGGTTTGGACCTGGGCCGCGCCACGGTGCTGGTGGGCGAGAACGGCTCGGGCAAGTCAACGCTGGTGGAGGCCATCGCCATGGCGTATGGCGTCAATCCCGAAGGCGGCTCCACCCACGCCATGCACCACAGCCGCCCCACCGAGTCTGACCTCCACGCCTACCTGAAGGTGGTCCGGAACGCCGGAGCCAGCAAGTACGGCTACTTCCTGCGCGCGGAGACCATGCATGGCTTCTTCACCTACTTGGAGGACAACCCTTCCATGGGACGGCCTGACAACGACTTCCATGCCATGTCACACGGTGAGTCATTTCTGCAGCTGATTGTGGACCGGTTCCGCGGCGGCGGGCTGTGGGTTCTTGACGAACCCGAATCAGCCCTTTCCTTCTCCGGCTGCCTGTCGCTGTTGAGCGTGCTGACGCAGCTGCTGGACGACGGCGACTCCCAGGTCATTCTGTCCACCCACTCCCCGCTGCTGGCATCCCTGCCCGGCGCCGACATTTACGAGGTGGGATCCTGGGGGCTGCGCGCCAACAGCTGGGAGGAGCTGGAGCTGGTGCGCAATTGGCGGGCCTTCATGGACGCGCCCCAACGCTTCCTCAAATACATCTAGCCCCGGCGGCGAGGGCATCAATCCGAAGGCCCGGCACTCAACCGTCGTACGCGGCCTGCAGCTCGGAAATCACCAGGCGGTGCATCCCCAACATGGCTTGCATGGCCCGTTGCGCACCTTCGGCATTGGACCCGCCCAGCACCTGGGGCAGCATGGTGGGCACCAGCTGCCAGGACACCCCAAACTTGTCCTTGAGCCACCCGCACCTGCCCTCCTCGCCGCCGTCGGCCGTGAGGGCAAACCACCGCTCATCCAAGTCCTCCTGGGTGGCAAAGCACAGCTCAAAGGAGATAGCTTCCGTGAACGCGTTGCGCTCTGCGCCGTTCATGGCCCGGAATTCCCGTCCATCCAGCACAAAACTTACGGACAAAACCTCGCCGGGCGCACCGCCGTCGGTGTCCGGGTAGCGGCTGATCCCCTCAATGCGGGAGTTGGGAAACACGTCCACATAGAACTTGGCGGCCTCCCCGGCCTGCCCTGCAAACCATAGACACGTACCAATGCCGGACATGGCCACCTCCAATGTTCAGTGGCCTTCCCGATGCAGGCCTCCGGGCAAGGATAGGACCCGCACCGCTCCGTGGCAAGGCCTAGTTGCGTTTTTTGACCTTGGCGGTGGCCGTCGCCGTCCAGGGATCCTCCGGCCAGGGATGCCGGGGGTAGCGGCCCCGCATCTCCGCCCGCACCTGCGCATAGGGCCCGCTCCAAAACGAGGAAAGATCGGCTGTGATGGCCAGCGGGCGCCTGGCCGGGGACAGTAGATGAAACACCACCGGCACCGTGCCCTGGACCAGCCGCGGCGAATCAGCCAGCCCAAAGCACTCCTGCAGCTTGACGGCGGCCACGGGGGAACCGCCGTCGTGCACGTCCGGATACTCCAACCGGATGTTGGAGCCGCTGGGAACGGCCAGGGTCTCCGGTGCCAGCTCCCCCAGCCGCGCCGCCTCCGGCCAGGGCAGCAGCCGCCGCAGCGGCTCCGTCAGGGAGATGCCCGCCAGGTCCCGTCCGGCAGCCACCGCCTCCAGCTCCGGGGCCAGCCATTCACCCAGGCGTGCCATGAGCGCGGCATCACTGACATCGGGCCACGGCGCACCCAGCTCCCGGTGCAGCAACGCCAAACGTCGGCGCAGCGCATCAGCCCCCGCCGACCACATCAACATGCCCGCCCCGCCGTCCGCGAGCGCCGCGGCAACGGCCTCCCGCCCATGGACCGCCGTGGGGCGCACGGGGGTGGAGGCCAGCACCATGGCGCCCAGTCTGCGCTCGCGGCGGGCGGTGACCTTGCCCTGGGTGAAGGTGGCCGAGACCGTTTCCTGCAACAGCGGGGCCGCCACGGCCTCCGCAGTTGTTTGATCCAGGGGGGCTGCGGCCCGGATCAGGGCACCTGTTCCGGCAGCGTCCCGTCCCTGCGCGCGGGCGGCCTCGGCCACTGCCAGCCACTCGTTCCCGGCCAGGGAGCTGTGGGCGGGAAGCCCGGCGCGGGTGCCGGAGGCGAGCAGGTACTGGAGGCCGCCGGTGCCGGGGACCAGCCTGGCCACCCTGTCAGGGAACGCCAGCCCCACCACGAATCCCACCATGTCCTCCGGAGCTACTGCCTGCGCCGGCGGCTGTGATTGTGTCCCACCGTCCCGGCGTCCTGCCAGGGACTCCAGGCGGCGGACCTCCTGGGACCAGCGCCTGGCGTGCGGCCCGGACGCCGACCGCAGGGAGGACAGCAGCGCCGTCAGGTCCGCGCCGGGGGCACGTTCATCCCCTGCCACCGCCGCCACAATTTCAGCCGCGCGCCGGGCACCGACGGCCGGCGCGCCAACGAGCAGGGCCCGGGCCAGGCGCGGATCGGCGGGGATGTCCGCCAGGGTGCGGCCCAGGGCCGTGGCATGACCCTTCGCATCCACGGCCCCCAAGGTGGCAAGTGCCTGGACGGCGGCCGCCATGGCCTGCGCCGGGGGCGGATCCGGCAGCCGCAGCCCCACACCCGCCGGTGTCCCCCAGCAGGCCAGCGTCAGGGCCGCCTGGGTGAGGTCGGCCGCCGCAATCTCCGGCGTCGGATGGGCGGGCGCGGCGGCGAAGGCCTTTTGCTCGTAGCAACGCACCACCGTGCCGGGGCCCTGGCGGGCGGCACGTCCGGCCCGCTGCTCGGCTGCGGCCCTTGAAGTGGAGACCGTGACCAGGCCCGTCATGCCCCGGGCTGCATCCCGGCGCGGTTCCCGTGACAGTCCCGAATCAACCACCAGACGCACGCCGGGCACGGTGAGCGAGGATTCGGCCAGGGAGGTGGACACAATGACGCGCAGGGCATCCCCGGGCTTCCGCCCCGAGACGGCACGGTCCTGTTCCCGCGCCGGCACCTGGCCATGCAGCTGCAGAATCTCCACCCCGGGCAGCGCCATACCCAGCCGGGCGGCAATGTGGGACACTTCCGCAGCCCCCGGAGCAAAGACCAGCACATCAACCCCCGGGTCCGCAGCAACCGCCGCACGCTGCGCCTGCGCCGCCGTGTCCGCCACGTGTTCCAGGAAGGCGCGGCTGACGCCCCGCCCATCCAGGCGCGGCACAGGGGACGGTGCCCACTGCACCGTGAGGGGGAACAGCGCGGCGGGGCAGTCCACCACCTGTGCCGGGGACGCGCCGTCGTCCGTTCCCAACAGCTGCGCAAAGCGGACGGCATCAAGCGTGGCCGACATGGCCACCAAGGTCAGGTCCCCCCGCAGTTCACGGACCTCCCCCAGAATGCCCAGCAGCAGGTCGGTGTCCAGGCCGCGTTCATGCACCTCGTCCAGGACGACGGCGGCCACCCCCGCCAGCTCCGGGTCCCGCAGGAGCCGGCGCAGCAGAATCCCGGGAGTGAGGAACTCCACGACCGTTTTGGTGCCCGTGGTGCTTTCACCGCGCACGGAGTAGCCCACCGTGCCCCCGGGGGTGGAGCCGTCCAGGGCCGCGAGGCGGCGGGCGGCGGAGCGCACGGCTACCCGGCGCGGCTGGGTGATTAAAATGCGCTGCGTGGGCGTGGCGGCCAGGGCGTTGGCGAGCAGCGGCGGGACCAGGGTGGTCTTGCCGGTGCCCGGCGGGGCCTGGACCACCAGGGCCGGCGCCGAAGCGTCCCGTCCGGCGGCTTCCAACGCTGCCGCCAGGGTGGGCAGCGACTGGGCAAAAACCAGGCCCTGCCCCAGCGTACCAAGGTCAAAGTGGCCGCCGGGAAGCGAGGCGGCAGCTGCGTCAGGCACGGCAGTCAGCTAATCTGCAGTTCACCCATGCTGTCCCAATCACTGCCTTCGACCTTGCGCGAGATGATTTTCGGCGTGGCGGCCAGGGCCGGGCGCATCGCGTCCAGGCCGGCCTTGAAATGAGCGCTGCCCACATGGGCGCTTGCGGCGTCGTCGTCGCGGAAGGCCTCGATGAGCACGAACTCCTGGGGGTTCTCCACACTGCGTGACCAGTCAAACCACAGATTGCCGGCCTCGGCCCGGGTTGATTCGGTAAACGGCGCCACCAGTTCCATGAACTGGTCCACATACGCGGGCTTGACATTGAATTTCACAACAATAAAGTACATGGATCCAAGCCTAGCGCCCGGCGGACCCGGGTGGGCGAAGCAAGCGGGAGCAGTCAAGAGGCACGTGTACCCCGTCCCAACATTCCGGATCGCGCCCCGGTGGCCTATCCTTTTCCCATGATGTCCCTGCCGGTCCCATCACCTCCCGTCGGTACCACCCCTGGCATGGCGCCTGCACCGGTCCCGGTGGAGGTGTTCCTGCATTCCGGCCCGGCGCAATGGTGGCAGGTGGCGTCGGCCTGGACTCCCCTGTTCGTGCTTTTTGGTGCCGTGCTGGCCGCTGTCATTGCTTGGAGGACCCTGAAGCAGCAGACCCGGGCGGACGCCCTGGCCCTGGAACAAAAACAGCTCGCCGACGGCCGCACCCAGTGGGCGCTGGACCACGCCCTGGATAAGGACCCCTCCTCGCGGGCACTGGGACTGGTGGCTTTGGGCACCCTGGCCGGCAGCGAACTGGCCCCCGTCGAAGAGCTGGAGATGCTTGAAAGCATGTCCAAAATCGTGGCGCAGGGCATTCCCGGGCTGGACCCTGAAAAGAACCCGTAAACCGCTGATGGCCGCGCACGGAAAGTGGACTGCCAAAACGTTCAGGGCCACAATGGAAGCAACGGCAATGGGAGGCGTGTTTGGACCATGACTTTATCCGCATCAGCATCCAAGGGTCCCGAAGCAGCCTCCGGCCGGCAGGTCAAAGGCCCTGAAGCTGCCCCCGCAGCGCAGCAGGCCACCGGGCAAAATGCGCAGCCCTCCCCGCCGGAGCGCCAAGTGGGGGTTGCCGCAGCCCGGCTCCGCGTCACGCTGGACAGGCGCTTGAACCGCGAAACTCCCGCAAGCATCATAGCCTTGGCACAGGAAGAGCTCTAAGGCCGGTGGCTGGCAAGCCACGCGGCCGGTTCGGCCGCGGCCCGTGGGCGTCCTGGCCTATGATCCGGCCTGGCCTGTGATCCGCCTGTATTCTCCAGGACTGCCTTACTTCCCTGACAACCCAGCGCGTTGCCGATCACCACGTGCAGCGGGGCACATCACCAGCCGCGCTCGCGCCAGGCCGGCAGCGCCGGGCGTTCGGTGCCCAAGGTGGTGGGGTCGCCATGGCCGGGCAAAACATGCGCGGAGTCCTCATAGACATCAAAAAGGCGCGCCTGGACGTCCTGGAGCAGGCTGGTGAACCGTTGTGGATCGTCGCCGGTGTTGCCCACACCCCCGGGGAACAGTGAATCGCCGCTGAAAATGAAGGTTTCACCGGCGCGTGCGCCAGCAGCATCTTCACTCTCCAGCACGTAGGCCATGGAACCGGGAGTGTGCCCGCGCAAATGCACCGCTGTCACTTCAAGGCCCGGGACCACCAGCTTCTCGCCGTGGTGCAGGGGGCGGTCGGTCGCCACGGCGCACTGCTGGGCAATGCCGGCAGCATCCTCCGCGCCGGCGGCGGTGGTCACCTTGGTCTGGTCCACCAGGGCAGCCAGGGCGCGTACGTGGTCCCAGTGGCTGTGGGTGGTGGCAATGGCACAGAGACGGGCGGGAACTGCGGCATCATCTGCCGCATCGTCCAGCAGGGCCTGGATGGCGGGCAGATCGTCGGCGGCGTCAATGAGGATCTGGGCGCCGCTTGCCTTTGCCGTGATCAAGTACACGTTGTTGGACATGGTGGACACCACCGTGCGGCGCACCGTGTGTCCGGGCAGCTCATACAGGAGGCTGGAATGGGTAGTCATGGCTTTAGCCTATGCTGCCAACCGCCGCCTGTGGCGCTTAAAGCAAGGCCGCCGCCTGCTTTCCCGTCAGTGCCGGTGCAACAGCAATGACGGAAAAGCATGCGGCGGCAGGGGGCGCCGGTGGTGGTCAGCGCACGTGGTTGATGGACTCCAGGCCGTCACTGGAGGCGGTGTCCGGTGCTGACGTGGCTGGCACCGTTGACTGGTCCGCACCGTTGCCACCGACCAGGCCCTGCAGCAGGCCAATGATGTCCAGACCCGTGGAGTCCTTGATCAGTTGGGTGGTTTGCTGCACGCCGTCGGAGACGTTCCTGCTCAGCTGGCTGGCGCCGTCGTTGGAGATCACCGTCATGTCCTTAATCGCGGACATGGGGGCGGCAATCTCCCGCGCCATGGCGGGAAGCACCTCCAAAACCCGGCTGAGGATGGCAGCTTCGTTGAATTTCTCGTAGGCCTCCGCCTGCGCGGCAATGCCGGCAGCCTCCGCCACGCCCTTCGCCTCCGTGGACTCGGCCTCGGCCTGGCCCCTGGTTTTAATGACCGCAGCATCCGCCCGTCCCCGGGCCTCAATGACCGCAGCCTCGGCGTTGCCCCGGGCGGTGTTGGCGGCGGCGTCAGCCTCGGCCGCCACCCTGTCACCCTCGGCCGTGAGCTTGCGCTTGGCAAGTTCCACGGTCGCTTCAATTTCAGCGGCCTCCGAGGCCCGGCGCCGTTCTTCCAGCTTCGCGTCGGCCTGCTGGATCAGACGGTATTTTTCGGCGTCCGCGGGCTTGCGGACCTCCGTGTCAAGTTCACGTTCACGCAATTCCGCCCGGCGCAAAGCCACCTGCTGGTCGCGGATGATCACTTGTTCGTTCTGTTCGGCGGCGGCCAGCGGACCGGCCGCATCCGCGCGGGCCTGGCGGGCGTCGGCCTCCTCCTTCAACTCGGCACGCTTGATAATCAGCTGCTGCTGGGCCAAGGCGACCTGTTCGTCGGCGATGGCCCGTGCCTGTTCGGCTTCCTGCAGGAACTGCGCTTCGGCGATCTTGGCGTTCTTCTCAGCCAGGGCAGCCTCGGGACGGCCCAGATTGCGCAGGTAGCCGGTCTCGTCATCGACCGATTGGATCTGGAAAGTGTCAATCTCCAGGCCCTGGTTGTGCATGGAATGCTCCGCCTCTTCCTTCACGCTCTTGGCGAAGGTGGCGCGGTCCTTGATGATCGATTCCACCGTCAGCGTGCCCACAATGGACCGCAGCGAACCCGACAGGGTCTCCTGCGTGTAGTGGTCAATGGCATCCTGCTGGTTCAAGAAACGCTGGGCGGCCTTGCGGACCGACTCCGCGTCGCCCCCCACCTTGACCTGGGCCACACCCGTGAGGTGGAGCTTGATGCCGTTTTTGGAAATGCCCTCAATCTTCAAGGACACCTGGCGCGAGGCCAGGGACAGCGGGTACGCGCGCTGGGTGAAGGGATTGATGA
The DNA here is from genome assembly GCF_042668835.1 of Specibacter sp. NPDC057265. Taxonomy (NCBI): domain Bacteria; kingdom Bacillati; phylum Actinomycetota; class Actinomycetes; order Micrococcales; family Micrococcaceae; genus Specibacter; species Specibacter sp. NPDC057265. Next base: position 126,307 of record NZ_JBHUYE010000006.1, on the reverse strand, counting down.
AGATCCGGCCAAAAACCACCCGCTGGCTGTTCGGGTCAGGCTGTGACTTGTTGTCCTTGGAGGAAATAACCAAGGCTTGGTCCGGGCTGGCGATGTGCAGGGCCATGCGGGAGATGACGGCACCAATGAGTACGAGCACCACCAAAACGCCGAGCCCAATGATGAGGGGAATGAGGGTCGTTACTGACAAGGTGAGACCTTTCGAAGTGACGGCTGGCCATGAGATGGTCGGGCCTGCCTCTTCCCCCTACCCTACGGAACCACCCCTAATTGTCCACATGGTGGAGTAACAAGCCTGCCATCAAGGCGCCATGCCAGCAATGACGGGAACAAGATCCACACCATTTCTGCGGTGGATCCGCTTGTCATTGCGGTCATATCCCTTGGCGTCCAAGTTGTTGCCCAGGCGGTAGGCGGCCACGGCCTGGTCGTAGAGTTCGTTCAGGCGCCGCCCGGAGTACTCCCCCGTGGTGCCGTCGGAGAAGGCGATGGCCACGGTGACACTGGCCGGAAAGTGCCTGCCCATGCGGATGCAACCGTCGGAGTCCTGTTTGAGGTTGATCATGGTTCCTTTTTCGAATAACAATTCAGGGGTTTAAGTTCAAGCGGCCTGCAGGGAAGGATCACTGCAGGCGGCTGCGGACCATCTCCGACACTGCCTTGCCATCAAAGCGGCCGGCGATTTCAGGTGTTATCGCTTTCATGGCCACTCCCATCTGACGCAGGGTGAGCTTGCCCCCATCCGCTTCCAAGCCCGCGATGACACGGGCGACAATTGCCGCCGCCTCATCCGCCGACAGGGGCGTGGGCAGGTAGGCCTCGATGACCTCCGCCTCGGCAATCTCAGCTGCGGCACGGCCAAGCTCCCCGGCCTGGCTGTAGATGGCCGCCGTGTCCCGCCGCTTGGCCGCTTCCTTTTGCAGCAGGGCTGTGACCTGGGCATCGTCAAAGTCCAGAGGTGTCTTCCCACCCTTTTCCTTCGTTTCAATTTCACCCAGGACATTGCGCACGGTGGTGAGGGCGGTCTTATTCCCCGCCTTCATATGCGTGACGACGTCCGTCTTCAACTTTTCCTTAAGCGTGGACATGGCTTCCCCTAAAGTCGCGGTGGTTTGGCACTCTGCCAAGCAGCAAACTCCAGTATTCCACCCCGCCCTGCCGCGAACCCGCAGATAATGCTGCTTTGCCACGTTCAAAGGGACGTCATCTGCGGGTTGACGGCGGAGACGGCGAGAGATTTTTCGGAGATTCGGCGCAGTGGAGCCACTGCGGGGCTCCCAGCGTCTCCCCAGCCGGCGCTGGAAAAGTTGTAGCTCCGGCCAGCAAGGCCACAGCGGGAACATCACAAGGGAACTCACTATGCGCAAAAAATGGCTCATCATCCTCTCGGCACTGGTGCTGGCGGCCGCGGCGGTCTGGGGTGGCAGCATCCTTTACGCCAATGCGCAAAATGAGCAGGCGCCGGAGGAATTGGCGCTCTCAACTCCCAGCTCCCCCGCAGCAACGGACCCCGGGACGGATGCCGCCACGTCCGGTGCGGCACTGACAGGAACATGGCAGACCCAGGGGGATTCCCAGGCGGGGTACCGGGTTGATGAAGTGCTCAACGGGCAAAATGTCACCGTGGTGGGGCGCAGCAGCCAGATCAACGCAACCGTGACCGTGGAAGGCACCAAGCTCACGGCCGCTGCGGTGGAGGTGGACATGACCAGCGTCAAGACCGACAATGACAGGCGGGACAACCAGTTTCAAGGCATCTTAAAGACGGCTGAATTTCCCACCGCCACCTTCACCCTGAACCAGGCGGTGGACATTGCAGCCATTGGCAGCGGACCCCTCTCTGTCATGGCCCCCGGCGAACTGACGATTGCAGGTGTCACCAAGGAGGTGACAGCCCAACTCACGGCGCAGCTCAACGGGGCCAACGTTGAGGTCCAAGGGACCATCCCGCTGGCCTTCGCCGATTTTGGCATTGCGGCACCCAACCTGGGGTTCGTGCAGGTCGAGGACACCGGCTCCATTGAAATGCTGCTCAAGCTCAGCCGCTGAGTCAGCTTTGCTTGACGGGCGGGCCAGGGGCGAAACAGGCGTTCCTGGCCGCCAGTCCAGCGCCCAAAATGCGGATCGCCTTTGGCCCCACACCGTGCAGTGCAAGCAGTTCCGCCACTGACCAGCCGCTGAGGTCTTCGTAGCCCTTGATCCCCGCGGCTTGAAGGGCACTCAATGCAGGCTTGCCCAGATCCGGGGAAAACCCCCTTGCTTGGTCGGGGGGAGGCCCGGAAGTCGACGTCATGGCTTTCTCCTTGAATTTCCCGAGGGGATCGGTGCACAACTGCCTTCAGTGTGCCTCATTGGAGCTGCCGGCCGCCATGGACGGGTGAGGGAAAAGTTGCAGCCCGGTGGCAGATGAACAACCGGCCCGCCAAAAACCGGTGCGGTCCCAATGACGTGACGTCCTGGCGGGCTGAAGGTCCTAGCCAAACCCGCCCCACAGATCGTGGTCCAAGGCGTAAAGCGTGGCGGAGACCCGGTTGGTTGCACCGATCTTGTGGTAAATGTGCTCCACGTGGTTGCGTGCCGTTTTGGGGGCAATGGACAGCGCGTCCGCAATGTCCTTGTTGTTCATTCCCCGGCACAACAGCCTGAGCACCTCAAGCTCCCTGCCGGTCAGCTTCGACGGCGGGGTGCGCCGCCGGGCGTTCCTGTGGCCGGCGGCAACAAGGACGGAGTTGACGGCGTCCTTGTCGAGCTGACCGGCCCGTGCTTGTCCACAAAGGTACTGGCCCGCGGCATGCTGCGTCATTTCCCCGCGGTGCGGCCGGGGCTCCAGGTATGTTTGATAGGCGTCGGCCGCAGCGAGGATCCGCTGGGCTGCATCAAGGTCGGGGCCGGCCAGTCCGTTGGGATAGCCGGAGCCATCAAGGCGTTCACGGTGCGCGCCCGCCACCACGGCCACCCTCCGCATTCCCGGCACCCTCCCCAAAATCCGTTCGCTGAGATACGGGTACATGTGCAGGCGCTCTCGTTCCACCGAGGACAGCGGCAGCGCCTTGTCCCACACCGCATTGGAGACACCCATCCGGCCCAGGTCGTGGACCCATCCGGCACGTCTGAGCACCTCGACGTCGGCGGCCTTGAGGCCACACTCCCCCGCAGCCGCCGCCGCCAACGCAGCAACCGCAAGGGAATGGCCAGCCGTCCAGGGGGATTTGAGGTCGGCGAGGTCACCAACGGCTGCCAGGATTGAGTCCAGATCCTCCCCGTTCAATGGGGCGTGGTCCGGCGCGGCCGCGAGCGCAGCCGGCCAGGGATCCAGTTCCAGCAGGCCCGCTGACAAATCCTGCGCGTGTTCGCAAAACAGGTCTGCCAGATCTGGATCGAACTGCGTGCCCCGACGCGCCTTTATGGTGGCGGCAGCCGCACCGACTCCGCCGGTGCGCAGGAACACCTCCGCAGTGTCCGCAAGCTGCGCTATCCGCATGGGCAGGGGAATTTCGGCTCCCGCCCGGCCGGCCGGCAGGCCTTTGCCATCCCAACGTTCAAAGGTGTGGCGGAGAATTTCCGGCATGGCCTGGTCCAAACCAACCCGGTGGGCCAGTTGGCCGGCCGAGGTGCAGTGCGAGCGGATCAGCTCCGTGACAGCGGCTTTTGCGGTAACCGCGAAACGGGCACGGCGGGCAGTGCGCTGCCATGCCCCCAGCCCGCCACCTGTGTGGCCGAGCATCAGCGAAAACATGGGCAAGCCGTGGGCATCGATGAGGTAGTAGTTGGCACGGAAGCTGATGTCGTCCCCAAAGAGCCCGGCCAGTTCAAAGGAGTCTGCGTGACAGCCAATCCAGGCCAACAGGTTGGCATAGTAGATGTGTTCACGGGCAAGCTGGCCCACGTCCATGAGATCGGCGATGCGCATCCCCATCAGTGCAGCCCGCAGCATGTGTTCCATGGGCTGTCCCAAACCCAGGTCAATGGCCAGTGACAGGGCTGCGAGAATTTCCGGACGTGTGGGGTCGGTGCCATCCCGCAACGCGGCTCCCGCGGGTTGCGCAGCCGCAGGAGGCCTGTGAAATTTGCCCGAACCTTGTTCAGCCACACCTCAAGTGTACCGCCGGGGCCTTGCCGGGGACCGGCCAGAACCCTGTGGCTTTAGCAGGCGGGCCGGCATGGCTGGACAGTTTCAACCTGCAGCAGCCACGGCAGGGTCCACGGACCCACTGCCGCGGGTCGGCGGCCGCGCCGCAGCATCAAATCCTTGCGGAAGGCTCAACACCTTGGCGTCATTGGGCGCGTAGCCCTGGGGCAGACGTCTGCGGCACAAAGCCCCCTGCAGGCCCCCAGGCGCGGGATTCAAGCAAGGACTTTACGATCCCTCATGATGCGCGGCTTTCCTGTTCCGGATGTGTGTGCATTGCCTTCGGGCTGGGCGCCGTCGAGGCGGCTGCGGTGGTTGAGGGGAAGCGCACGCTGAGCTCTGCAATGAACAATCCCCGCTGCGGAAGCCAGAAGTCCTCCAGCCGGTCCTGGACCGCGAGCGCCTGCGGTGTCCCGGCGTCGAGCCCGCCAATGTTTGCCCGGCTGCCGCTCACGGACCAGACGCGCAGCGGCTTGGCTTGAAATGACTGGCCATTGGGGACGTGGCCGGTGAAGTTCATGGATCCTGTGCCCAGTGCCGGGCCCATGAGCCGGCCCATGAGCTTCAAGACGCCGTCCTTGTGCCACAGCGGTGCGGGCATGTGCTGGGCAACGGCCGTGGCAGCCGTGGTTGTCCAGCTGCGTTTCATCTCCAGCTCCCAGGACACGGCCCCGGGCACCGTCACGGTCAGGTTCCAGGGGCTGGTCCACGCGGTGAGGACGGGGGTTTGCCGGGCTTCCTTCAGGGCTTTGCCAAAGTACCTGGCGCAGCTGAGTTCGGGAGGGGCATCAGCGTGGATTGTCCATTGCCCGTCAGGGGTTCGCAGCCATACGGCCTGGTACCCGGGACCGATGGAGCTCGCCGGAAACCGCCGAAATGCCAAATAATGGCCGGTGCTGAAAGGCACACCCATGACAGCGTAGCCGGCAAATTGTTCGGCGTCGTCGGGCTCCGATGTTGAAGCAAATTCCGCACGGGCTGCGGACTCTTGTGCGGTGGTTCTCATGGTGGGCTCCTTCTCACGTGGTGGTTCCTTGTCATGGTGTGATGAGCTTAAGGCCGGGCCGGGTGGGGCGCATGGGGCAGATGACCCATTTCGGGCTTCCAGGTTCTGAACGGGCGTCCGGCACAGTTCATGGCCGCACGGGCACTGGCCAATCCCGGCGTGGCAGCTCCCGTGACGGTCCACGGCGTCGAACTTCAGGGCGCCATTGCCCGGGTTTTTTCCAACGTTGGCACGCTGTTTCGGCTTAGCCGCCGGGTCATGGTTTTGGGCCCGGCGCCATGTGGGCGTGAGCGACGCCGCACGGGCACTGCCGCGCACCATGTCAGTGCCTCCCTCTAGGCTTGGGGAAGCAGGTTTTGTCCACGTATTGCGGGATCAGAACAAGGAACCCAACGATGCAAGGACGTGCCCCATGATGGGACCCCACCACGCCGCCACCGGCGCCGCCGTATGGCTGGCAATGACCACCCGGTTCGACGTCGGACTGGCCCGCCTGGCCGAAACATTCCCGGCCCTGCCGGAAAAGATCACGGTGGGGATGGGTCTGCTGGATTTGACCCCTACGGCTGTTGTGGCCGGTGCGTTGGTGACCGCAGGCGCCGCGCTGGTTCCCGACGCCGACCACCGCAACGCCACGATTGCCCACTCGCTGCCGCCGCTGTCGAACATTTTGTGCATTCACATTGGCAAAATGTCCGGTGGCCACCGCCACGGGACACACTCGATTCTCGGGTTGGCCATGTTCGTAGCCATAGCCGCGCTCGCAGGCATGTGGACTGTGGAATGGGCCAACTACGGCACCATTTTCCCGGGAGCCGGAATGCTGGCCGTGCTGTTGGTTTCCTTTGCCGCCAAGGTGCTGAAGTTCATTCCTGACACCATGCGCAAATTCCCTTGGCTGCTGGGCATTGCCGTCGGCGCCTTTGTCACCCTTTTCGCACCGCAGGAGGAATACTGGTTTCCGCTGGCCATGGGGCTGGGCGTCATGGCGCATATCCTGGGAGACATGCTCACCACGGGGGGTTGCAACCTGTTGTGGCCGCTGCGCATCCGGCCTCCGCGGTGGTGGCGGAAAATGCCGCTGCTGCAAAGGTTCTGGCGGCCCAGCGGCAACATTGCCCTTCCCCTGCTCGGCAATGCCGGTTCCGTCCGCGAGTGGTTGTTTGCCATTCCCGTCAGTGCGTATGTGCTGTGGGCCATGGCCGGGGCTGTTTTTTCCTGACCCCTACGTGTCGCGGTGCGCATTCCGCCCCGGGTAACATGGCAGCAGCTCCCCTGTCTCCGTTTCGCCGCGGGGCACCGCCAACCAGTCAGGAATCAACGTACGCATGTATGTCAAAATTTGTGGCCTGCAGACCCAGGAAACGGTGGCCGCGGCAGTGTCCGCCGGAGCCGACGCCGTGGGCTTCATTCTCGCCCCGGGGAGCGTACGGACAATGACGGCGGACCTGGTGGCCGATCTGGCCGCCACGGTTCCCCCCGGCGTTGAGACGGTGGGGGTGTTCCGCAACCAACCCCTTGGGGAAGTCATCGCCACGGCCCGTCAAGCACAAGTCAGCACTGTGCAGCTGCATGGGGATGAGCCGTTGACGGACATTGCCCAGCTGCAGGCAGAAGGTTTCCAGACGCTGCGTGCCTTTTCCATCCAGGCCTACCGGGGGCTCCCCGAAGCTCAGAGGCTCGCGTGGGATCAGCAACGGGTCCTGTTGGACGCCGTGGAGCCCGGCGCTGGCGTTGCCTTTGACCCCGCGCTGCTGGCGGGTGCCACCCCCCGGGGATTCTGGCTGCTGGCTGGTGGACTGACGCCGGGGAACGTGGCGGAGCTGTCCGCCGTGGTGGGGCCCCACGGCGTGGATGTCTCCAGCGGGGTGGAAACCGTCCGTGGAACCAAGGACAGCGCGCTGATTGCTGACTTCATTGCGGCGGCACGGTGCTGAATAAGCCGCTGTGCGAGTAAAAATAACAGCCTTTACATAACTGTGCCTCCGCCTTGCATAATGGAGGCAGGGGAAACGCATTCACCGGCGCCCCTTTCCACAAGCGAAGGCGGGCCAATGCTGACACCGGATGACAACGCCCTGCAGGCTGTGCGCAGGCGTCATGAACTGCGGGTCCTGAACTCTGTGGTGGCGCATGGAAACCGCACCCGGCGTGAGCTGGAGGGCGACACCAAACTTTCCCGCACCACCCTGTCCGCCATTGTGGGCGAGCTGCGTCAGCGCGGGGTGCTCAGCGAAGAAAGCCAAGAGCACTACGCGGCGGGGCGCAATGGCCGTCCCACGAAGGTCCTGACGCTCAACCCGCAGGCGGGGGCGGCCGTGGGCGTTGAGCTCGGCCGGCGCCGCATCAGTGTCACCGTGCTGGGCTTCGACGGCCGGCCCGTGCACCGCGAGCATCACGGCACCGGTGGCGCGGACTCCCTGGATGCCAAGATCCAGCAGTCCGCCACCCTGCTCCAAAGCCTCATTGCCGCCGGAAAAATCAACCCCCACACAGTCATTGGCATGGGGGTGGGGGTGGCAACGCGCCACGCCAACCCGGCCTCGCTGGCTGATGGGGATGAGCGGCAAAGCGATCCGGAAGGGGTCACGCTGGATCCGCTGCGGACGGTGCTGCAGGCGCCGGTCTTGTGGGACAACAACATCCGGCTGGCCGCCATGGCGTACGGCAAAAGAAGTGGGGAACTCCTGTACGTGGTGCTGTCGGCCGGCGTCAGTTCGGCCATCGTCAGCAATGGCACGTTGCAGCGCGGCAGCCACGGGATTGCCGGTGAATTGGGGCACCTCAGCGTGGACTACGCCGGTCCATTGTGCTGGTGCGGCAGGCACGGTTGCCTCGAGGTGTTCCTCAACGAGGCCAACGTTTTGGTCGAAGCCGCGCACCGGGGCCAGGCTTTTGCCTCCATTGCCGACTTGGCTGCTGCTTCGGCGGCGGGCAATGGCATTGCCAGCAACATTGTGGACTGGGCGGGTGAACTGCTGGCCCGGGCGGTGCTCAATGCCTGCGTTCTTCTTGACCCGCGCCGCGTTGTGATTGCCGGAGAGCTCTCCCAGTTCGGCGAACCCCTCCTTCATCCCCTGCGGAAGGCTTTGGCTGGACAAAGGCTGGGCTTGGGGCAGCGGGACATTGACATCACCACCGCAAGCTACTCCCCCACGACTGGAAGCGACGGCGCCGCCCAAATGGCCCTGAAGCACTGGACGTTTCCCGGCGGCATGTAGTAGTTGTTCCGCCCGGCCGTCCGTGGGAGCGCCGTCTGACAGTGCCCATGACAGCAGTGCCCATGACAGCAGTCCGCTGCCGCAGGGAGGGCGCGGCCACGGGGGCATACGCCCGGAAATGTGTCGGCACAAGTCAGCCATTCAGGCCGGCAAATCGTTTTCCCAACGACTTATGTAAACAGCCTTGACGTCTTGTGATGCATGCCATATCTTTGACGCATGGCAGCAAAAGACACCACCACAGCGATCACTCCGCCCGTGGCCACCGGCAGTCCGGCGGGCGCACTTAAAGCGGCACAATCCACCCCACCCAAAGAATCCGCCCCGCAGGCAAAAAAGCCCGCAGGTCCCAAGAGCGGCAAATTCAACCGCAAAACACTGCTGGCCATCAACGTCGCCTCGGTGGCGGCGGGCCTGGCGGCCTGGAGCGCATTCTCCGCCGCGGGACTGGGGGGTCTGCCCGGGCCCCTGGAGGTGCTCAAGCGCGGAGGCGAACTTCTTGCCGACGGCACCCTGGCCGAAGACACCGGAGCCTCGCTGGCCCGCGTCCTCAGCGGCTTCATCTTGGGAAGCCTGCTCGCGGTGCCCATTGGCTTCCTCATGGGCTGGTACCAAATTGGCAGGGCCATCATTGAACCGTGGGTCCAGTTCTTCCGCACCATTCCCCCGCTGGCGCTCCTGCCATTGGTCATGGTCACCATGGGCATTGGCGAAACCCCCAAAATCTTCGTGATCTTCCTGGCTGCCTTCCTGTCCTGCGTGATCTCCACGTACCAGGGTGTGGTGAGCGTGGACAAGACGCTCATCAACGCCGCCCGGGTGCTGGGCGCCAGCAGCATGGTCATCTTCCGCCGCGTCGTCATCCCCGCCTCCTCGCCGTTCATCCTGGTGGGCATGCGCATTGGCCTGGGAGCCGGCTGGGCCACCGTGGTGGCCGCCGAACTGCTGGCCGCCCCTAATGGCCTGGGCATGCGCATGCAGCAGGCCCAACAGTTCTACGACATGCCCACCATCTTGGTGAACGTCGTCGTCATCGGCATCCTGGGCCTGCTTATGGACCGCCTGCTGCTGATGATCGAAGCCCACCTGACCCGCTGGCAAGAACGCCGCTAAGGAACAACCATGACAACGCAAACCCAACAAGCCATGATCCGTTTCCAGGACCTCCGCCAGGAGTTCACCCTCACAGGCACCACGTTCACGGCGCTCGACGGCGTCAACCTTGACATTGCCGACGGCGAATTCGTCACCGTGGTGGGCCCGTCCGGCTGCGGCAAATCCACCATGCTCAACGCAGCCGCCGGCCTGCTTGACCCCACCGGCGGCCGCGTCATGGTCGACGACCGGGAGGTCCACGGCCCCAGCACCCGCACCGGCGTCATCTTCCAGCAGTACGCGCTGTTTCCCTGGCTGACCGTGCGCAAGAACGTGGAATTCGGGCTGGAACTGAAAAAGGTCCCCGCCAAGGAACGGCGCGTCATTGTTGACCACTACCTGGAGCTCGTGGGCCTGACCCGCTTCGCCGAGGCACTGCCCAAGGAGCTTTCCGGCGGCATGAAGCAACGTTGCGCCATTGCCCGCGCCTACGCCGTCAACCCGGAGATCCTGCTGATGGACGAGCCTTTTGGCGCCCTGGACGCCCTGACCCGCGTGCACATGCAGGAGCAGCTCCTGGCCACGTGGACCAAGGAGCGGCGCACGGTCATGTTCGTCACCCACGATGTGGACGAGTCCGTGTTCCTCGCCTCCCGCGTCATTGTGATGGCGGCCCGCCCCGGGCGCATCTACAAGGAAATCAAAATTGACCTGCCCTACCCCCGCACCGAGGAAATGCGCCTGTCGGACGGATTCGCCCGCCTCCGCGCCCAGGTGTGGGAAGCGGTCTACCACCAGCCCGGCGTCGCCGAGGCCCACCAGTGACACCCCGTTTTCACACCTTTTAGCCATCCCCGTTCCAACCCGCCCCGGGGACCCCTTTGTCAGGAGACACCATGAACCAGCCCATTTCCCGCCGCAACGTCCTCCAGCTTTCCCTGGGCGCCGCGGCCATTTCCCTTCTGGCCGCCTGCGGTGGACAGACGGACGACGCCGGTTCCTCCGACGCCGCCAAGGAAGCCGTTGAGATCAGGGTCGGCTACATTGCCGACTACAACGGAGCCGCCCTCATGGCAGTTGCCGATGAGGAGGGGTACTGGGCCAAGGCCGGCCTCAAGCCCAAATACCTGCCCTTCACCAACGGTCCCCTCGGCATCCAGGCCCTTGGCACCGACAACGTCGACGTGGTGTACATCGGTTCCGGCGCCCTCTGGCTGCCCGCTTCCGGCAAGGCCGAAATCTGGGCCGTCAACTCCGTCTCCAACGCCGACCGCATCATTGCCCAACCCGGCATGAAGTCCCTGGCGGATTTGAAGGGCAAGAAGCTTGCCGTCCCCACCGGCACCTCCGGCGACCAGCTGTTCAGCCTGGCCCTGGCCAAAGAGGGCCTGAGCCGGGATGACTTTGAAGTCACCGCCATGGAGCCGCCCGCCATTGTGGCAGCCTTCGCCGCCGGCCAGGTGGACGGCGCCGCCTTGTGGTACCCGCTGATCGACAGCGCCAAAAAGGGCCAGCCGGACCTGGAGGAGCTGTTCTCCAATGAGGACTTCATTGACACCTTGACGTTCCCCTCCACTTTCGTGGCCGCCCCGGGGCGTGCGGAAAAGGACAAGGACCTGGCCACCTCGTTCATCTCGGTGGTCAAGGGCGCCAACGACTTCCGCGAGGCCAACCAGGACAAGACCATTGAACTGACGGCGGCATTCCTCAAGTTGAAGAAGGAGGACATGGAGGCACAGGCCAGCGTGGCCAAGCTCTTCACCTCCGAGGAACTCGCCACGCTCTCCACCGAAGGCACCGTCCACGCCTGGCTCGACGGCCTGCAGGAGCAGTTCCAAAAGGACGGCAAGATCCCTGCGGCCACGGATTCCAAGACCTTCTACAACGCCGAACTGTACACCGGCACCGCGGCGGTCTAGTCCCCATGCCTGCAATGAACCACTCCGCCCAGCGACACAACATGCTGTTCCTGATGACGGACCAGCAGCGCATCGACACCCTTGGCTGTTACGGCAACACCTCCCTGCACACCCCCAACCTGGACCGCTTGGCCGCACGCGGAACCACCTTTGACCGGGCCTACACGCCGACGGCCATCTGCACCCCCGCACGGGCCAGCCTGTTGACGGGACTGCAGCCCTTTGAGCATGGGCTCCTGGCCAACTACGAATGGAACTCCGGCCACCGGGAGGAACTGCCTGAGGGGCTGCCGACCTTCTCGGCGGCGCTCATTGAACAGGGGTACCGGCTGGGGCACGTGGGCAAGTGGCATGTGGGGCGGGAGCGGGGTCCGGAACACTTCGGCTTTGAAGGAATCCACCTGCCCGGGGCGTTGAACGTCTTTGATGATCCCGGCTATGAGGACTGGCTGGCGGCCAACGGCCATCCCGAATTCAGGATTTCCTCCCCCGTCTACACCACGCGGGCCGACGGCAGCCAGGGGCATTTGATTGCCGGAGTCACCGACCAGCCCACGGAGGCCACGTTCGAGGCGTTCTTGGCCGACCAGACCATCGCCAAGCTGCGTGAATTTGCCTCCGGTGCCGTGGCCGGCGATACCCCGTTCTTCCTCTCCTGCCACATTTTCGGCCCACACCTGCCCTACCTCATTCCACAGAAGTGGTATGACATGGTGGACCCCGCCACCATTGAACTGCCGGGCTCCTTTGCCGAAACCTTCCAGGGCAAGCCGCTGGTGCAGCAGGCGTACGCGGAATACTGGTCAACCGACTGCTTCACGGTGGAGGAGTGGAAAAAGCTCACGGCCGTCTATTGGGGCTATGTGGCCATGATCGACCATGAGGTGGGCCGCATCCTGGCCGTCCTGGACGAGCTGGGACTTGACGATTCGACGGCCGTGATGTTCACCGCCGACCACGGGGAGTTCACCGGTGCACACCGTCTGAACGACAAGGGCCCCGCCATGTACGAGGACATTTACCGCATTCCCGCCATCTTGGCCCTGCCCGGGGAAACGGAACGCCGCGAGGACCGCTTCGTCAGTCTGCTGGACTTCACCGCCACCTTCCATGACCTTGCCGGGGCCGATCCCTCGGCGGTGCAGGGCCGGTCCCTGGTGCCGCTGGCCACCGGGGCCGCCGTGGAGGGCTGGCGGGAGGACATCCTGTGTGAATTCCATGGCCACCACTTCCCCTACGCCCAGCGCATGCTGCGGAACAAGGACTTCAAGTACATTGCCAACCCGGAAGGGATTGACGAATTTTACGACATGCTGGCCGATCCCGACGAGCTCAACAATGCCATTGACGTCCCGATCCACCGGGAGCACGTGGCCACCATGCGCCGTGAAATGTACCGGCAGCTGGTGGAACGCGGGGACAAGTTTGCCCAATGGCTGGCCTTCGCCGGAGACATTCCCGAGGACGAAAGGGTCCGCCCGGCCACCGCCGTCGAACGCTTCATCACCCAATAGCACCACCCCCATCCGGAGGTCTCTTGCAGTCCAAGAGAAATAAAGTGAGGAATCGATTGAAAGCATTGAAAAGAACGACAACGGCCGGGCTTGCCTGCGCCGCTGCGCTCGGCTGGTTTTCCGCCGTCCTACCCACGGCTTTCACCGCTCCCCCCGCCCAGGCGGCACCCATTGTGGTCCCCACTCCGGCTCCGCGCCCGGCAACCTGGCAAAAACGGGGTCGGCCACCGCGCACAGCGTACAGACGGCCCTGCCCGGCAAGCTTCCAGCCAAGGCAACCGACGGCGATTCCAGCAGCCGCTGGTCCCCCAACGGCGGAAACGCCAACTGGTTCCAGCTGGAGCTGGCCGCGGCCGGGCCTGTGCCGCATTGAACGAACCGTTCTGGGTCCGCAGCAACGCAGCCGGCGAGGCAAGCTTCACCGTCCCTGAGGGCCTGTCCGCAGGAAGCTGCGTGGTGACCGTGCAAAATGCCGAAGGGACGCTGCAGGGCTTTGCCGCCTGGTCGGCGGCTGCCGTGGAGCCGCCCATTGTGGTGGACCCCGTGGACCCCGTGGACCCGGCAAATCCGGTGGTGCCCGGAGTTCCCGGCACAGGTGCCGGCGACTTGGCGGCCAGCGGAGCCAGCCCGGCCGCGTTCCTTGGCGGTGGGGCGCTGGCCCCGTTGCTTGGCCTCGTGGCCATGGTTGGAGCGCGCCGCCGCTCCAACAAGGCCTGACCTTCCCGGCACGCGGCCGTGCGGTCCAGACACCTTCGTCTGGACCGCACGGTCTTTTAACGGGCGGGGTCCAACACGCCGCTGCCCTCCGTCCGGGAACGGCCCTGGACCGAGGGCCTGCCATCAGGAATAAAATCCACTCAACTGACGATTACACTTGAAAGCCTGCCGCCGCTGCCCTTTTCACGGGGAAACGTCCCGCCGGCCATATTTTTTCGCCACAATTGATTAGGGTCTTCATGTCTTCCACCACCTCCCCCGTTGCGGACAAAATGTCCGTCAGGGACCGGACCACCATTACAGTGCTGATTGTCTCTGCCTTTGTGGTGATCCTCAACGAGACCATCATGAATGTGGCGCTGCCGTCCTTGATGAACGAGTTCGGTGTCTCCTCCTCAGCCATCCAGTGGCTCGCCACCGCATTCCTGCTGACCATGTCGGTGGTGATACCCACCACCGGGTTCCTGCTGAACCGCTTTTCAATCCGCACCGTATTCCTCATTGCCATTGGCTTGTTCTCGGCCGGAACCTTGCTGGCCGGGCTGGCTCCGGGCTTTGAGGTGCTGCTGGTGGCCCGGGTGATTCAGGCCTCGGGCACGGCTGTGATGATGCCATTGCTGATCACCACCATCTTGGATTTGGTGCCCTCGCACCGGCGCGGTGCCGTGATGGGCAACGTCTCCATTGTCATCTCTGTCGCACCAGCCATTGGCCCCACCCTGTCGGGCCTGATCCTGAACTCTTTGTCCTGGCGATTCATGTTTTTCCTGGTCCTGCCGGTGGCTCTGATTGCTTTGATACTGGGTTCACGCCTGCTTCCGTCCGATCAAAAGCGCAGCGCCTCAAGGTTGTCGGTGCCCTCGCTGCTGCTGTCCATTCCTGCCTTTGGCGGACTGGTGTACGGCCTCAGCGGCATTGGTTCCCCGGACGCCGCCACCGCCCAAATAGCCCTGCTGGCCCTGGCCGTGTCGCTGGTGTCCTTGCTGGCGTTTGTCATGTTGCAGCTGAAGCTTCAGCGCAGCGATGCAGCCCTGTTGGACCTGCGCCCGTTCCTGCACCGCCAATTCACGCTGGCACTTTCGCTGATGGTGATGGCCATGCTGGCGCTTTTTGGCGTCATTATTCTCCTTCCCATGTATCTGCAGAACGTGCGTGGACTGGATGTGCTGAGCACCGGGCTCATGTTGCTTCCCGGCGGCGTGCTCATGGGTCTCCTGGCGCCGCTGGTGGGCAAGCTCTTTGACAAAGTCGGTGCCAGGCCCCTGTTGGTCCCCGGGGGCCTGCTGCTGGCCGTGATCCTCTTCGGCTACACGCAGCTCACAGCCGGCACCCCCCTGATCATGATCATTGGGCTGCATTTGCTCATGTCAGTGGCGCTTGCCTTCATCTTTACCCCGGCTTTCACGGCCGGACTGAACCCCTTGCCCCACTCCCTGCACGCCTATGGTTCGGCACTGCTTTCGACCCTGCAGCAGCTCGGCGGGGCTGCCGGGACAGCACTTTTGGTGGGCGTGATGGCTGCCGGGACCGCCGCGTCCCTGGCCGCAGGTCAAGACGACATCACGGCACAAACGGACGGTCTGAGCAATGGCTTCCTTGTTGCCGCCTGCGTGTCATTGGGCATCGTGGTGGTGGCGGCCTTCATGGGCAAGTCCGACGCCGGTGCCCCTGCCACCTCCGACGCTGCCGAACCGTCACTGAGCGTGCACTAGCCAAAGGTGCGGCGCCGGCTGGCGCGGGTCTTCGCATCAGCCGGTAGGCACGCCATGACGGCAAACGCCAACGGGGCACAGCGCCCGCCCATCAGCCGGAGCGTCCCGCCTCCGGCTTGGCCGGTGGCGCATGTCGCGGCCGAGCTGGGCCGGTGGGTCTCGGCGGAACGGGCCCGTGAAACCGGAACGGGCGCCGAGACCGCTGGTGCGCATGCGGAATTGGCTCGCCTGCGGAAAGAGAACGCGCAGCCCCGGATGGGTGCGGGAGCGCAGCACGTGAAGTTCCTCGGGTGTGGAAGCTGACCCCGTCGCCAATGCTTTAAGCTCCAGCGCGCCAAGCACAAGCATGGCCGGAATGGGTCCGGTGATGAGCAAGGCCAGTGCAGCTGCCGGTGGGGATGACCGACAAATCAGCCGTGGCGGGCACGCCAAGCCCAGGCCACCAGCGGCAGCTGCACCGGCAGCCGCAGCGCGTGGATCAACCGGGACTTGGCCGTTCCCTCCGGGCCGGCGGCATGATGAAGCGCTGCGACGTGCCCGGCGGTGAAAGCTGCAAACATGAGCGCCGTTGCTGTTGCTGCGGCGCCCCGGGTGGCTGGAATCAAAAGTCCCACGGCACCAAGTGCCTCCGGCACTGCTGAGGCGATGACCCAGCCGTGCCGCGTCAACGGCGCCCAAGGTGCGTACCCGCCACGGTTGTGCCCGGCAGTGCCGGGCCGGTCACGGCAAAGGATCCGCGGGACCACAGGGTAGTAAAACGCTGGATTCCGCAAATGATTGACAGCGCTTGCGCCCAGGACCGCGGCGAGGGCACAGGTGCTTAAGGTGGCAGCTTTCATGGATCCATCCTTGCACGCGGATCCAAGGTGCAGCCCCTTAGTTCATGGGTGCCCGGTGATAGGGCTGGGGTGCGTAGGGCAGTTCCACGCCCAGGGCGGCAGCGGCGCGCAGGGGAAAGTGCGGGTCACGCAGCAATTCCCGTCCCATCATGACCACATCGGCTTCTGCGGAGGCAATGATGTTCTCGGCCTGCGTGGGGGAATCAATAAGTCCCACAGCAATGCTGGGCACGCCTGCTCCGGTGCGCACGGCAGTGGCGAACGGCACCTGGTAGCCCGGTCCCACGGGGATCTGCGCCGGGGCGTTGCCACCGGAGGAAATATCGGCCAGGTCGGCGCCGTGCCCGGCAGCCCAGCGTGCCACAGACACCGTGTCCGCCACCGTCCAACCGCCGGCGATCCAGTCGGTGGCAGAGAAACGGACCACCACGGGCACCGCCGCTCCCACGGCGGCCCGCACTGCGTCAACCACTTCCAGCAACAGCCGGGCCCGGTTCGCCAGGGAACCGCCGTAGTTGTCGGTGCGGGTGTTGCTTAGCGGGGACAGGAACTGATGCAGCAGGTACCCGTGCGCCGCATGAACCTCCACCATGTCAAAACCCGCCTGCACGGCCCGCCGTGCAGCGGCACCAAAGGCTGTCACCACCGCCGCAATCTGCACCGCAGTCATTTCCTCGGGCCTCGCATAACCGGGGTAGGCTATGGCGCTGGGTGCATGGGTGGGCCAACCGCCGTCGTCCAGGGGAACGGTGCCCCGGTGCGGGTCCCAGGACCGGTACGTGGAGGCCTTCCTCCCGGCATGGGCCAACTGGATGGCCGCCGCCGCCCCCTGCCCATGGATGAAGTTCACCATGGGAACGAAGGCATCACGCTGCGCGTCGTTCCAGAGCCCCAGGTCCTGCGGTGAAATCCGGCCCTCGGGGACGACTGCCGTGGCCTCCACAAAGACGGCGCCGGCACCGCCGCGAGCCAATGCGCCAAGATGGACCAAATGCCAGTCGGTGGGGATGCCGTCCCGTTTCTCCACGGAATACTGGCACATGGGAGCAACCCAGAGACGGTTGCGAACGGTGGTGTTGCGCACTGTGATGGGGTTGAAAAGTGCGGACGTCATCAAGGGCTTCCCTTTCGGCGGATCATTCAGCGGTGTCACCGGGGGAAACGTGGCACACGCGGCAATGATTCCCCCAGCACCTGCAGCGCCGGGTGGACTTCACGGCCCATGTCAACGGTTTCTGCGCGCAGGCCTCCTGGGTGCCTGCAGCCAGGGCCGCAGCAGCCTTGTGCTCAATGGCAGGAACAAGTAGGTCATCAGGGGTGTGAGGATGCAGGTGGACAACAACACCGCCAGCGCCAAGGGCCACGTACGGGTCACCGGTTGCAGCAAAAAGTTGGCCAAGAGGCTCAGCGGGAAAAAGGGCAGGAAGATGCCGACTGCCTGCTTCCAGCGCGGTGGGACCACTGTCTCGGGAACGCTGATGCGCTGATCCCCGGACTGGTCAAACCAGCCCTCAATTCCGGTGCGGTGTTCCACGCGGGTGGTTTCCATGATGTCGCCGGCACTGTCAATCCACCACCGGCGTTCATCGGAGTCGTCCCAGGCCCGCAGTGATTCAAAGTCCGCGAATCTGTACAGGGCATGCCACTGATCCGAATCCGGGGAGGTGCGGATCCAACCCGACCCCAGATAGCCGGGCCATTCACGGGCAAGTTCCTGTCCCGCATGCGCCCAGGCAGCGAATTGGCGGTGGTAGCCGGGCTGGACTGCGCGGGCAATGGAAACTGTCACGGGCTGGGATGTCTGCACCGGTCCATGCTAGTGGATGAGCGCAACTGCTGCCCACCATGTGGACCGGGGATGGTGGCGGCCGGGTCCCTCCGCAGAAAGGCGGCGCCAGAAACGGTGCCGGGCAGGACGTCGGCACCGTGTGGCAGACAGACAAAAGGCGCCCCCCACGTGGTTCATGGGGGGGGCGCCTCCTGTCATCATGGGTGCGGCGGCCAAGGCACGCACACAGCCTGCGCTGCTTTTACATGTGGACAGCGGGAATGTCCGAGGGCGCTGCCATATCTTGGCGCCGGCGGTACATCAGCGCCGTCACCACTGCACCAACCACCAGCACCACGATGCAGGACATATAGGCACTGCCGTAGCCGCTGACCAGGGCATCGTTGGGGCTTTGGCCGGAGCCAAAGGCGGCAATGGTGGCTGAAGCGACCAGGGTGTTCATGACGGCCAGGCCAATGGAACCACCGAGTTGCTGGGAAGCGTTGACGGCCGCCGACGCAGCACCGGCGTCGTGCCGGTCAACGCCTAGGGTCCCAGTGCTCACGCAGGTGGAAATAATGGCACCAAGGCCCACGGCCACCACAAACATGGGAACCGCAACGTGCAGGGCATAGCTGCTGTCGGCCTTCGCCTGCAACAAAAGTACGGCGCCAATGGCGGAAATGACCATGCCGGCCGGCACCAGGATCTTGGCCCCGAGCTTGTCCAGCAGCACCGCGGTGGAGAGCAGGGCAGCAGCCATGATCCCCAGGCACAACGGCAGCACGGCCAAACCTGTCTGCAAGGGCGTGAAGCCAACCACTATCTGCAGAAAGTACACCAGGTAAAGGTTCACGCCAAAGATCACGGCACCGGAAATGAAGATGCCGATCATGGATGCTCCGCGGTCACGGTCCAAAATGATATGCAGCGGCAACAGCGGCGACTTGCCCTTGCGTTGCAGCAGCACAAAAATGAACAGCAGAACCACGCCCAGCACCAGACAGCCCCAGGTGGTGATGTCACCAAAACCGTGCTCTTCGGCGTTGGTGAAACCAAGAACCAGGACAAAGAAGCCCAAGGTTGCGAAGATGGCGCCGGGAACATCGAGTTTGACACCGCGCTCGCGGTACGTCGGAGCAAGGGCAATGACACCAACCACCAAGGCCACGGCGGCAAAGGCAATGTTGACGTACATGGTCCAGCGCCATGACAACGCTTCAGACAAAATGCCACCCAAGAGCAGGCCCACGGCACCTCCGGCACCGGCCAGGGCACCATAAATGCCGAAGGCCTTGCCGCGTTCCTTGGGATCCGTGAAGGTTGTTGTCAGCAGCGACAGGGCGGCCGGAGCCAAAAGCGCGGCGAAGATCCCCTGCAGCACGCGGGCTGCCAACAACACCGCGAAGGTGGGTGCAGCGCCGCCCAAGGCGGAGGCCACGGCGAAACCCACCAGACCAATGATGAAGATTTGCTTGCGGCCCATCAGGTCGGCAATGCGGCCGCCCAAAAGCAGCAGTCCACCGAAGGACAGGGCATAGGCGGTGATGACCCACGGGCGCAGGGAGTCGGAGAATCCCAACTCAATCTGCGCGCTGGGCAGGGCCACGTTCATGATGGTGGCATCGAGCACCACCATCAATTGGGAAACACCAATGGCCAACATGGCCCACCAGCGCAACGCCTTCCTGTGGGGATCCCGGAGGTCTGCTTGTTTCGGTGCTGCCGACTTGGGCGGAGTTACTGTGCTCATATACCTGTTGTTCCTGCATAAGTGTGGAACCATTCCTGCGAATGGCTGATAGCTCTACTTTACCGCATGCGGAACAGCTGTTCCGCCGTGAAAAATTTCACGTAGAATGGGTTTGACACAATTTATGATTGCCTCTCTGCTGAAAGTCCAATGTCCATGTCCATGACATCAGAACCCCGCAGCCGTTCGGCCGCCACCGCCGGGCCAGACGCGCCCACACCAGCGGAAAGCAATCCCGTCTCCGAGCCCGCCGGCGCGCGGGAACGCCAGGTGCATGTGGCAGCCCTGGGGCTGTTTGCCACCCAAGGCCTGGGCGCCCCGCTGGCGGACATTGCCAAGGCTGCGGGAGTCGGCGTCGCCACCCTCTACCGGCGTTACCGGGACAAGGACATTTTGATCCTTGAGGTGTACCGGGGGCAGCTGGATGTGATGGAAAAACTGGCAGTCCAAGCCAATGACTTTCCCGACGCCTGGAGCGGGCTGGTGCATTTTCTGCGCCGCACCACCGAACATTTCGCAGCCGACCGCGGTCTGCGCGAACTGATCCTTGGCGGCTACGTGGGCGGCGTGGGATGGGCCCGGCGGTCCACGCACAAGGAACTCATTGAGGCACTGGACCTTCTGGAACGTCGTGTCATAGCAGCATTGGAGGTCCTGGTGACGCGTGCCAAGGAACAAGGCACCGTCCGGAGCGACTTCGATGCGACCGATGTGCTCTTGATGTCGGCCATGGCCCACGCCCCGGCACCCGTGAAGGAATCGGGCTGGCCGGTCAGGGACAAACGGGCCTTGACCCTGTTGCTCGAAGGCATTCGGCCGCCGGCGCCGGACGGGTCCTGAACGCCTGCCAGTGGCCGGAAACGGCAAAAACCCGCAGACCACACCCTGGTTTTCACCAGCGGGCCAGCTGAACACCAAAGTTGTCAAGGAAGCCTGATGGTTGCTTGCCACGACCTGACCACCGATGCGCGCCTGCAGGAAGCTCTCCTGCAACTGCAACTGCAACTGCAGCTGCGGCGCGGCACCGCGTTCTTTGCCCGCAAACTCCGTCCCTCCTCCCAGGCTGGCGCCCGGGAAAGAAAAGACGGCAGCGCAGGGGCCACGGACAGGGGCGCATCCAATGCCACCTCAACAGCGCCGGGCGGGCCAGGCGGCATGCGCATCTACGATCCCCGTGCAGCCTCAGGAGCCGGGAAGCAGCGGTGGCCCGGCATGGCTGCCGGCCCTTGACCCTGCCGGCTCTTGACCCGGCCGACCCCCGCAACCCTACTGCTTGTAGCCCTCCACCTCACTGGCGGGGCGCAGCTGCGCTTCCTCCGGGTTTTCGCCTGCATTGAGCTTCGCCTCGCGCTGGCGCACCAGATCCCAACATTGGTCCAGTTCAATTTGAATCGACGTCAAGCGGCCTTCGCGCCCGTGCGCATCGCCCTCATCGGGCGGGGAATCGCGCAGCCTGCGCTGTTCCTGGACCAGCTCCTCAATCCTGTTGTGCACTTGCCCGTCATCCATGTCCATCACCCTGTTTCCGGCGTCGTTACCTGCTCGTCCATTGCTGCCTGCGCCCCTGTGAAGGGATGCACTTCCACGCTAGCGCCGTTTATGTCGGCTGGCGAGCATGGCCCGCCGCCCAGGGGCCCGCGGCAGCTACCATGAAGGTGACTCAGACAGCCCGCACAACAAGCCGCGGCTGTCATCAACACAGCAGGGAAGTGCACGTATGAACCAGCCACGCATGAACGTTGAATCATTCAACCTGGACCACCGCACGGTCGCGGCGCCCTACGTCCGGGTCGCGGACAGGAAGGTGCTGCCGCAGGGCGACGTCATCACCAAGTACGACGTCCGCTTCACCCAGCCCAACGTGGCGCACCTGGACATGAAGGCCATCCACTCGCTGGAGCACCTCTTTGCCGAGCACTCACGCAACCACTCCACCGCTGTCCTGGACTTCTCCCCCATGGGTTGCCAGACGGGGTATTACCTCATCCTTCAGGGTGAGCCGGAACTGCCGCAGGTGCTGTCATTGATTGAAGCCACCTTGACCGAGATCCTGGACGCCTCGGAAGTTCCCGCGGCCAATGAAGTCCAGTGCGGCTGGGGCGCCAACCATTCTCTTGAAGGCGCCCAGGATGCAGCCCGGGCGTTCCTGGCGCAGCGCGCCGAGTGGGAAAACGTCACCGCCTGAACACTGGAGCTGCACGTGGGGTCCCTTCCAGTGCGCGGCGTGAAGTTGGGGCGGTGTCCGGCGCCACAGCTATGGGCCGCGCCGCTGACGTAATGTTGAAGCAACCGCTTCCTCTAGGCACTGGACAAGTCAAAAAACGCATGGCGAAAAATAGCGACATCACCCTCATGGCCTCGCTGAGGCGGCTGGCACCACAACTGAAACCCATTGCGTGGCGGCTGCTCTTTGGCCTGCTCAGCGCACTCGCCGCCAGCGTGGTGGCGCTGATCGTGCCGCAGGTGTACCGGGTGCTGGTCAACACTGCACTGGCCCCGGGCCAAAGCACCGCAGCGCTGTGGACGGGCGCCGGAATTGTCCTGGGGCTTGGTCTGTTGGAGGCCTGGCTGATGGTGCTGCGCCGGCAGCTGGTCATTGTTCCGGCCAGCACCGTGGAAACGCGCATGCGCACCAGCTTTTACCGGCACCTGCAGCAGTTGGCGGTGGAATTCCACGACAAGTGGGGATCCGGGCAGCTGCTCAGCCGTTCCATGAGTGATTTGAACTTCCTGCGCCGCTGGATGGGATTTGGGGCCATCATGCTGGTGGTCACGGCGTTGACTGTGCTCATTGGCGTGGCGCTGATGTTCGCCATGAGCTGGGAACTGGGCCTGATTTTCCTCGCCGCAGCCGTTCCCATCACCATTTACGGCTTCCGCTTCCGACGCTCCTACGGCCGTGCCAGCCGCCGCAGCCAGGATCAGGCCGGCGATCTGGCCACGGTGGTGGAGGAATCAGTGCGCGGCATCCGCGTGCTGAAGGCCTTTGGCCGCAGCAGCGAGGCCCTGGACTCCTTCGCCAACCAGGCCCAGGAACTGCAGTCCACGGAAATCCACAAGGCCAAGTCGTTGGCGTCCTTTTCCCTGGTGGTGACTTTGCTGCCGGAGCTGGCGCTGGCCCTGGGGCTGGTCGCCGGCGTGCTGCTGGTGTCCGCCGGCCGGCTCGACGTCGGGACCTTGGTGGCGTTCTTTGCCACGGCCGCCGTCGTGGCCGGCCCGGTTGAATCCGTCGGCCCACTGCTGTCCATGACCCTGGCCGCCAAGACGGCGCTCGACAGGCACTTCGAGGTCATGGACGCCCCCCTCACCATTGCCGATCCGGACCAGCCACGGACACTGCCGCAGGTGCGCGGCCAACTGGAGTTCCGAAAGGTGCACTTCCGGTTCCCGGACACACCGCCAGAAACCCCGGATCTGCTGAACGGGGTGGATCTGACACTGCATCCCGGGGAGACCATGGCGCTGGTGGGCGTCACCGGCAGCGGCAAAAGCGCCCTGTTGAATCTGGTGCCGCGCCTTTTTGAAGCCACGTCGGGCGCGGTGCTGCTCGATGGTGTGGACATCCGGCAGCTGACGCTCGCGGAGCTGCGCACCCACGTTTCGGTGGCTTTTGAGGACACCACCTTGTTCTCCAGTTCGGTTCGGGACAATGTCCTGCTGGGCGCGGCCGAACAGGGCAGTGCAGACTTCCCCGGCGCTGGCCAGGGAGCCATTCTGGCGCAGGCGCTGGAGGTGGCGCAGGCGGATTTTGTGTACACGCTCCCTGCGGGTGTGGACACCCTCATTGGCGAGGAGGGCCTGAGCCTCTCCGGCGGGCAGCGTCAGCGGCTGGCCCTGGCCCGTGCCATTGCTGCCCGGCCGGCCGTGCTGGTGCTCGATGATCCCCTCTCGGCGCTGGATGTGAACACCGAAGAACGTGTCTCGCGCCGGCTCGGGGAGGTGTTGCAGCACACCACCACGCTCATCGTTGCGCACAGGCCCTCCACCGTGGCCATGGCCAACCGGGTGGCGCTGCTGCAGGATGGCCGGATTGCCGCGGTGGGCACCCACGCGGAACTGCTGGCAGGTAATGAACATTACCGGCACGTGCTGGCCAGCCTTGACCCGGCACCGCGTGATCTGGACACCGCGGCCGAGGACGAACTCCCACCTGCACTCTCCCCCAAGGCGGCCAACGCATGAAACCAGTAAAACGGCAGGACCGCGGGCAGGCGTCGCCGGGGCAGGCAGCCCGAAAGCCGGAGGCTGACCACCCGGACACCGCCAGCACACGCACCGCGGCCACGGCGCAGGGCACGGCCGGTGAGGACCGGGTGGATTTGAGCCGGGCGGACAGCAAGGCCGTGCGGCGCCGTTCGGTGCAGCTGCTGCGCGTGCTGCTGCGGCCCGTGCGCCTGCGGTTCGCCCTGACGGTCGCCCTGGTTGTGCTGTCCCAGGCAGCCAAAGTGTCGGGTCCGCTGTTGATTGCCTTTGGGATTGATTCAGCCCTGCCGGCGCTTAGCGGCGGCGGCCGCGACTGGTTCCCCTTGGCCCTGACGGGTGGCGGCTATGTGCTTGCCGCCTTCGCCGCGGCCTGGCTGACAGCTGCATATTTGACGGCCACGGCCCGGCTGAGCCAGGCCATGTTGCTGGATCTGCGCCTGCGGGTCTTTCGGCACACGCAGCGCCTGAGCATGGAGTTCCACGAAAAGTACACCTCCGGGCGCATCATTTCACGTCAGACCTCGGATTTGGAGGCGCTGCGCGAACTGCTGGATTCGGGCATTTCCTCCCTGGCCTCGGGCCTGGTGTTCATGCTGTTGACCGCGGTGTCCATTTTTACCCTGGACTTGCCCACGGGGCTGCTGCTGGTGGTCTCCGTGCTGCCCATGCTCGCCCTGGCGCGCTGGTATCAAAGGCGCTCCCAGGCAGCCTACCGCTCCTCGCGGGTGGTGTCCGCGGGCCTGATAGTGCACTTTGTGGAGACCATGACGGGCATCCGCGCCGTGAAGGCCTTCCGCCGTGAGCAGGTCAACGCGGCCCATTATGACGAGCTGGCCGAGGAGTACCGCCGCGTAGCCGTGCGCTCCATCAATCTCAACGGCGTTTTCCAGCCCGGTCTGGTGCTCATTGGCAATGTCACGGTGGCCGCCGTGCTGCTGCTGGGCGGCTACCGGGTGCTCGGCGGGGCGCTGGAAGTGGGCGCCCTGCTGGCCCTGCTGCTGGCCACCAAGCGCTTTTTTTCACCCGTGAGCCAAATGGCCATGTTCTACAATTCCTTCCAGTCCGCGCAGGCCGCCCTGGAAAAGGTCTCCGGACTGTTGGAGGAGGTTCCCACGGTGCGCCCGCCGCGCCACCCGGTGCCGCTGCCGGCCGCCCGCGGGGACATCCGCTTCTCCGGCGCCACCTTTGGTTATGGGGACTCTCCCGCCGTGCTGTCGGGCCTGGATCTGCACATCCCCGCCGGGCAGACGGTGGCGGTGGTGGGCGCCACCGGTGCCGGGAAGTCCACGCTGGCCAAGCTCATGGCCCGCTTCTATGACGTCTCGGAAGGGTCCCTGACGCTCGACGGCGTGGAGTTGCGCGAGTTGTCCACCGCGGATCTGCGCCGCGCAGTGGTCATGGTGACGCAGGAGGCCTTCCTCTTCAGTGGCACGGTGGCCGAGAACATCGCCCTGGGCCGGCCCTCGGCCAGCCGGGCGGAAATTGAGGCCGCTGCGCGTGACGTGGGTGCCGATGACTTCATCCGGGCGCTGCCGGACGGGTACGACACCGACGTCAACAAGCGCGGCGGGCGCGTCTCGGCCGGTCAGCGCCAGCTGATTTCCTTTGCCCGGGCGTTCCTGGCCAATCCGGCGGTGCTGATCCTGGATGAGGCCACCTCATCCCTGGACATCCCCTCCGAACGGCTGGTCCAGCAGGGTCTGCACCGGCTGCTGGGCGCCAAGGAGGGGCACAGCAGCCGCACGGCGGTGGTGATTGCACACCGGCTCTCCACAGTGGCCATTGCCGACCGGGTGTTGGTGGTGCAGGAAGGGCGCATTGTGGAGGACGGCACCCCCGCCGAACTGCTCGCCGGCGGGGGCCGCTTTGCCGAGCTGCACGGCGCCTGGCAGGACTCGCTGCTTTAGGCGGCCGCAAACGCCGCCACCTTTTCCTCCTGGTGGTGCAGGCAGCAGGCCAGACGGATCCAGGTTCGTGGCCGTGGCTGGATGCCGGCGGGTCAGGCACCGGGGACGGGCTACCGGGCCCGCTGGTCCACCACAACCGCCCCTGGCATGCCCTGAGCGAAAAATCGCAGCTGCCGCAGCGGGACGCTGCCATAGTGGGAGGGTCACCACCATCCCCGCCACGGAAAGCAGCCCCATGCCCCACTTTGACCTCGTCATCATTGGCACGGGTTCGGGAAATTCCATCCCGGGCCCGGAATTCGCGCACTGGAACATCGCCATTGTGGAGGACGGCCTGTTTGGCGGCACCTGCCTGAACGTGGGCTGCATTCCCACCAAAATGTTTGTCCACCCCGCCGAGCTTGCCGACGCCTCCCGGCATGGGCGCTCGTTGGGCATTGACGCCCGGCTGGAGTCCGTGGATTGGCCAGGCATCCGCGACCGGATCTTCTCCCGCATCGATGCCATTGAGGCCGGCGGACGCAGCTACCGCGAGGGCGCACAATGTCCCAACATCACGGTCTTTGCCGGCCGCGGCAGCTTTACCGGGCACAAAAGCCTCAATGTGAAGCTGCACGACGGCGGCACGGCCCAGCTGACAGCCGAGCGCTGGGTGATTGCCGCAGGATCCCATGCCTTCGTCCCTGACGTTCCCGGACTGCGGGACGGCGCGGCATCCTTCCACACCTCCGACACCATCATGCGGCTGGACTCGCTCCCCGCCAGCATGGCCATCCTGGGCGGTGGCTACATAGCGGCCGAATTTGCGCACGTGTTTTCCTCCTTTGGCGTCCAGGTGACGCAGCTGGTGCGCGGGGACAAGCTGCTCAAATCCCAGGATCATGAAGTGGCCGCGCAGTTCACCAGCGAGGCTGCCGGCCGCTACCCCGTCCGCCTGAACACGGAGGTGACGGGCGTGGCCAACACGGCCCACGGCGTCGAACTGTCCCTGGGCACCCCGGATGGGACGGACACCCTGAGCGTGGAGGTGCTGCTGGTGGCCACCGGGCGCAAACCCAACGGAGCCGGACTGGATGTGGACAAAACCGGCGTGGCGCTGGACGAACACGGCCGCGTGGTGGTGGATGCGCAGCAACGCACGGCGGTGGAGGGAATTTTCGCGCTGGGGGACGTGAGCTCGCACTATCAGCTCAAGCACGTGGCCAACCACGAGGCACGCGTGGTCAAACACAATCTGGCCCACCCGGAAGCCCCCATCAGCTCCGACCACCGCTTTGTACCGGCCGCCGTGTTCACCGACCCGCAGATCGCCTCCGTGGGCATCACCGAGGACAAGGCCATACGGGCCGGCATTCCGTACGTCAAAAAGGTGCAGAACTATTCAGACATAGCCGCCGGTTGGGCACGTGAGGACCACGGCCACTTTTTAAAGGTGTTGGCGGATCCTGCCACCGGCCTGCTGCTGGGCGCGCACGTCATTGGCCCCGAGGCCGCCACAGTGATCCAGCCGCTGGTCCAGGCCATGCATTTTGGGCAGGCGGCGCACCAGGTGGCCACGGGCCAGTACTGGATCCACCCGGCCCTGTCGGAATTGGTGGAGAACGCCCTGCTGGGCCTGCCGGAGCCTGGCCCGATAGCATAGGGAGGGCAAGCGACGGGCCAGACAAAACCCCGCCACCACCTCCACACAAGGGCAGCACCATCACCACTTCACGCATTGCACCTGTTGACGTCATCATCATTGCGGCCATGGAACCGGAAATCATCCCGTTTTTAAACCAGGCCACCGAACTCGGCGAACCCCGGCAGGTGGGAAACGCCGTGCTCTACAGCGGCCTGTTGGCGGGACGCCGCGCGCTTTTTGTGCGTGGCGGTATTGGCCTGGTCAATGCCGCCGGCGCGGCAAATTCGGCCTTGCTGCTCGCCGGCGGTGAGGTTCCTCCGCTGGTGATCAGTGCCGGCACCGCCGGTGGTCTGGGGGCGGACGTGCGGGTGGGGGATGTGGTCATTGGCACCGAAATGATCAACGCCGACGCCGACGCCCGTGCCTTTGGCTACGTGCTGGGGCAGGTTCCGGGCATGCCGGCCAGCTACCCCTCCCCCGGCCCCGCCATCCAGGCCGGCCTCGACGGTGTTCCCACCGAACGCACCGCAGCCACGGTCCACCACGGCGTGGTCGTCTCCAGCTACTCCTTTGTGGGCCACGACCGCGCCCCCATCATCAAGGGGCAGTTCGCAGGCGTTTTGGCCACCGACATGGAATCCTCCGCCATTGCCCAGACCTGCCATGTGCATGGCGCCCCGTTTTTGGCCGTCCGCGGAATCTCGGACCTGTGCGGGCCCGCCTCCGAAGCCGACTTCATTGAACACGTGGACGACGCTGCAGAGCGTTCCGCGGAAGTTGCCATCCCCGTCATAGCGGCCTGGTGGGCGGCGCAGGCGGGCTAAGGCGCCGCCGGGACCGGGACGTTCCGCCGCCAGCGCCGCGATTTTAGGTGAAAATGACGAGCAAATAGATGCCGAAGAGCGACAAATGGGCTGCGCCATGAATGGCCGTGGCCTGTTTGCCTCCAAAAGTGGCGGCCGTCAGCATGAGACTCACGGCCAGCAGCATCAAATCCGCCGGTGGGAGCGCCAGCAGCACTGTTTGTCCCGTCAGCAGACCAATGAGCAGCACCGCCGGAATGGTCAGGCCCACTGTGGAGACCAGGGCGCCGTGGCAGAGGTTGCTCACGCGCTGGCCTTGGCCCCGAAGCGCCGCATGGAACGTGGTGATGGTTTCCGGAAGGAACACGATGGCGGCAATGAGCATTCCTGCCAACGCCGTGGGCGCGCCTGCACGCCCCAGCCCCTGGTCCAACAGTGTGGCCATGGTGTGGGAGAGCAAAACTATGGGCAAGACGGTGACCACCAGCAGGCCCAGGCGGGTGAGGATTTCCCGGTGGTGTCTGCGCAGCACTGCCTTGATGGGCAGTTTGGGCGCCGTTGCCGCGGCGGGCTCCACGGTGTCCGTTTCGGTGAAATCGTCCGCCTGCGCCCCCATTTGGCGGAGGAGGAAAAACGCATACAAGGCCAGGGCCAGCACCATGACGGGGATTTGCTGGCCCGCAGTGTAGCTGCCGTTGATGCCAATCAACGCAGGCAAGGCAAAAGCCACGGCCAGCAGCACCAGCAGCATGGCCAGGTAGGCGGAGCTCCCCCGGCGGTTGTGCCGCAGGCCTCCGTGCTTCAGCCCGCCCAGCAGCAGCGCCAGGCCAATGACTCCGTTAAGGATGATCATGGCCACCGCCATGACTGAATCACGGGCAATGGTGCCATGGTCGCCGGGCCCCAACATGACGGCGGAGATCAGCACCACCTCAATGAGCACGATCGACAAGGTCAGCACCAGCGAGCCATAGGGATCCCCCAGCCGCCTGGCCAGCTGCTCCGCTTCATGGACCACCCCGAAGGAACACAGCAGGATCACCGCAATGATGGCCCCCAGAACCATCAGCAACAAAGGCGTCGGGGTGGGGGCCGCCAGCAGGGGCGCGGCCACGGCCAGTGCGCCCACGGCACCCCAGCCCAGGGCCATGCGGGCCAAAGCGGCGCCGGTGATGAGGGAACGTAAAGTTAGTGTGGTCATGGGGAACCCGTTCTGCGGGGTCGTCCCCAAGTAAGCGTCCCAGGCGCGGGCCGTCCCACCCCTGATCGTATGTTTGCTGCCGGACGCGAGTGCTTCAGCACTTGGCGCACCGCACCGGCTTATCCTGCTAGGAGTTCCGCAGCGCTGTTATGAGTTCGCCTTTACGCTGCCGGGAATAGCCGGTGAGCCCGATCTCCTTGGCGCGTTGCTTGAGTTCGGGCACCGTCCAGTCCTCGTAGTTCCCGGAAGTGCCGCCCTTGCGCCCAATGGCCGAGCGGCCCTTTTGAGCCGCGGCATTGGATATGCGTGCCGCCTTTTGTTTTGAGGCACCGTCTTCACGCAGGGACTCGTAAAGCTCAGGGTCCTTCAGGCGTGACTTGCTTGCTGCGGGCATGGCGGGTGCCTCCTTCGGCTGCGTTCGGGCGTCCTTCCCTTTAGACTACGCAGCCGTTCCGCCCGGGGCAAAGGCAACGGGTGTTAAAGAGCTGCGCGGCCCCATCAAGGGCCGCGCAGACCGGCAGATCACGGGGCAGGGTCGGCAAGAATCCTGCCCGCATTCACCGTTCGTCAGAGCCCACCAGCACTTCTTCAGGTTCCGCGGGGTGCCGGGCACCGTGGCCGGGGACCCGGGAGAGTTTGGAGGGCCACCAAATGGCCTTGCCAATGTCGTAGGTCAACGCCGGCACCAGCAACGACCGCACCACAAAGGTGTCCAGCAAAACCCCGAAGGCCACGATGAAGGCTATCTGGACCAGGAACAGGATGGGAACCACTGACAGGGCGGCAAAGGTGGCCGCCAGCACCAGGCCGGCGGAGGTAATGACCCCACCGGTGATCACCAGCCCGCGCAGGATGCCTTCGCGCGTTCCATGCTTGATGGATTCCTCCCGGACCCGGGTCATGAGGAAGATGTTGTAGTCGATTCCCAAGGCCACCAGGAAGATGAAACCGTAGAGCGCCACGGTGGGATCGGCGCCAGGGAACTTAAAGAGGCCATTGAAGACCAGGGCGGCCACACCCAGTGCGGTGCCAAAGGACAACACCGTGGTGAGAATCAAAAGCACTGGAGCGAGCACGGAACGCAGCAACAGCATGAGAATCAGCAGGATCACCAGCAGCACCACGGGAATGATCAGGTTCCGGTCGTGGATGGAGGCGTCGTTGCTGTCAATGGCGGTTGCCGTGACACCGCCAACCAGTGCCGCCGGCACGGAGGCGGAGAATTCGGCGCGCAGTTCACGCACCACGTCGGCCGCCTGGTCGGAATCGGCCGCCGCAGCGAGAGTGCCTTCCAACATGACGTTGCCTTCCATCACCGTCACCTGGGGCGCCGGAGTGCCGGGAGGACCAAATGCACTTACGCCTTCGGCCGTGACAGGGGCGGTGCCGTTGGGCGAACCGGCGGCTGCCACCGCAACGCCCTCGATTCCATCCTGGGACAGCAGCACATTTGCCGTGTCCTGCAGCTGGGCCTGCGGAACCACGACGACAACGGGGCTGCCGGTGCCGCCGGGGAAGTGCTCGCCCAAGGCCACCTGGCCGTCCCGCGCTTCGGACGCTCCGAGCACCAGATCGGACTGGGGCACGCCACTGGCATTGAGCTGCGTGGCACCCAGGGCCCCCACCACCAGAATCAGGCTGGTCACCACCCAAATCATGCGCGGACGGCGCTGGATGAGTTTGGAAAGCTTCACCCAGATTCCCTTGGTGCGCACGCCATGCTCGGCCTCGACCACCTCGGGTTCATACTTGGGCCGGGCCGGCCAGAAGGCAGAACGGCCGAATGCAAAGAGTATTGCCGGCAGCAGGGTCAGTGCCGAGAGCATGGCAAAAATAATGCCAATGGCGGCCACCGGGCCCAGCGAGCTGTTGGACTTCAAATCACTAAGCAGCAGGCACAGCAAACCCGCAATCACTGTTCCACCGGAGGCCACGATGGGTTCAAAGGACCTTTTCAAGGTGTGCCTGCTGGCCTCCCATTTGTCCTTGGTGCCGCGCAGCTCCTCGCGGTAGCGCGCCACGTAGAGCAGGGAGTAATCAGTGGCCGCACCAATGACCAGGATGAACAGAATGCCCTGGGTCTGGCCGTTAAGCAGCAGAATTTCCGCCTTCGCCAGCCACCATACGGACAACAGGGCCACGCATAGGGCAAAGAGGCTGGTGGCCAGCACGGCCAGGGGGAGCAAAATGGAACGGTACACGCAAATGAGGATGACAAACACGGCCAGCAGCGCAACACCAAGCAAAATTCCGTCAATGCCGGCAAATCCGGCGGAAAGGTCAGCAGTCAAACCTGCCGGGCCCGTGACGTAGATGGACATGCCCTCCTGTGCATCAGCCTTCAATGACCCGCTGATCTCGGCAACAACCTCACCAATCTCGGCGCTGGCGGAAATCGGTACAAACGCCTGGGCAGCCAAGCCATCCTCGGAGAGGATGGCCGGGGAAACCTCTTCCCCCACGCCTGAAATGGCGGTCAGCGCGGCCACGGATTCGCCCACGGCGCTGACCTGTTCCGGCGTGAAGGGCGTTTCCCCTGCAAAGACCACAATGGCGGGGATTTCGTCGGAATCCCTAAATTCCCCCAGGAGCTTTTGGACTTGGGTGGCGTCGGCGGATTCCGGCAGGTACGTGGTCTGGTCATTGGAGGAGACTTCACTGACCTTGCCAAAATAGGGACCGCCCACCCCGGCCCCGGCGAACCAGAACAAAATGATCAGGGCCGGCAACAGGATGCGTATCCATGTCGCCGTGCGCCGTGGCGGGGCCGCGCCGGCCGTGGTCTTGTGTGTCTTCATGGGTCCTCCAGAGAACGTTTCCGGGCAGCATTTCCACTAGCCTAGCTAGCAAATAACTTAGCATGAATAACGCGATGTTGCTTTCTTTCAAGTGAGCTAAAATCATAAAATGGCCACCTTGGATGAGCAAGCAACTCAGAAAGCTCCGAACCTTTATGACGTGAACGCCAGCGATCCCCAAAGCGAGCTGGTTGACCGCGCCGGCATGGACCCGGCCGAGGTGCGCCACATTGGTGACGTCATGGCGGCGCTGGGCAGGCTCCGCAGCGCCGAAAATGAACTTTCCGACGCTTCCTTGAAGTACATGCAGTTGAACCAATCCGACATGCGTGCGCTGCACTACTTGATTGTTTCCGCCAACACGCAGCAGACGGCGACGCCGGGAGCCATTGCGGCGCACCTGAAAATTTCCACCGCCTCCACCACCAAATTATTGGACCGTCTGGAAAAGGCCGGCCACATCATCCGCCAGCCCCACCCCAGCGACAGGCGGGCCCTGGCCATCTCCATCACCGCCAAGACCAAGCAGGCCGCAATGGAGACGGTGGGCAGGCAACACGCCAAACGTTTTCAAGCGGCGGCCAGGCTTACCCCGGCCGAACGTGACGTGGTGATCCGCTTCCTGGATGACATGAGTGCCGAGCTTGCCCTCGGTGATGTGGCATGGGCACAGCCGGGCGCCCATCCGGCCCAGCGGGCAGCCGCGGCGAAGGCTCAGGACGCAGGCAGCACCGATGCCAGGCGGCGTACGCCCTCCTGAATTTCGACAATGGAGGCAGCGCTGTAGGAGAGGCGAATGTAGGGCGCGGTGGGTTCGTCCAAAAAGTAGTGCTTGCCGTCGCCAATGAGCACACCGACCTCCCGCGCCGCCGCCGTCAAGGCCGTGGTGTCGGTGCCCCCGGGCAGCCGTACCCACAAGTGGATTCCGCCACTGGGCGTGATGGGCACGCGCGCGGAAGGCACGGAAGCCTCCAGCTGCGCCATCATGGCATTGCGCCTCTCCAACAGCCCCGCCCGCAGGCGCTTGAGGTGTCGGGGCCAGGCATTGGAGGCCAACAGGCCCAGGGCAATTTCCTGCGTCAGCGGCGGCACGCACATGTCATCGGCAATGCGGGCAGTGCGCAGCCGCTCCGCCGCAGGGCCCCGGGCCATAAGGGCCCCCACCCGCAGTCCCGGCGCTGCCGGTTTGCTCAACGTGGCGATGGTCACCACATGCCCGTGCGGATCCTGCAGAAACAAGGGCGGCGGCGCCATCGCGTCAAGGGACAGGTTCCGGGCCCAATCGTCCTCGATGATGAAGGCGCCGTACTGTTTGGCCAGTGCAAGAACCTCCCCGCGCCGTGCAGCGCTCAGCACGGCGCCGCTGGGGTTGGTGCAGTAAGGCTGCAGATAAATCAACGTCGCATGCGTGCGGGCCAAGGTCTCAGCCAGCTTCTCCACCACGATCCCTTCGGCGTCCGCCGGCACCGCCGCAATGTGCAGGCCCGCAGCCTGGGCGGCCAGTGCAGCGCCCGGATAGCTGGGGCTTTCAGTGATCAGTGTGGCCCCGGGATCGGCCAGGGTGCGCATGGCAAAGACCAACGACTGCTGGCCGCCGGGCATGACCAGCACATCGCCCTGCTCAGCGCCCAAAGGCGTGGCAAAGGCACTGCGCAATTCGGGCAGACCCATGGGCGGGGCCATGGTCCAGGCACGGTGGCTCTTGGCGCTGCGCACCCCCAGCGTGCGCAGTTCATCAAAAGGCTGCAGCTCAGGAGCCAAATACCCCCACGACAACTGCACCTGCTCCCCCACCCCCGGCGCGCCAAACCTGCCGGCGCGGACCGGATCCACCCGGGTCCGCCCCAGCGCCGCCGACTGCCACGCGTAGTCAGGCTCCGCAGCCTCCCCGCGGGCAGCCACAAAAGTGCCCCGCCCCGGTTCGGCCCGAACCAGCCCCAGGGAGGATAACGCGGTGATGGCCTGGGTGATGGTCACAGGACTGGCCGCGTAACGTTTGGACAGTTCCCGCACCGACGGCAGCTTCTCCCCCGGCTCCATGAGGGCAGTCTGCTGCTTTAGCAGTTCAGCGATGGTGGTGGCCCTGCTATTGCTTTCCATGGCTCAACTCAATAACGTTACCGCCACCAAGGGCAAACGCGTTACCGCCTGTTGCGCCGGCAGGCGGCCGGCTCGTGCCACACTAAAGACATGGATCTGGACGTCGGTGGTGGAGTGGTCATTCCGGGACGGGAGATTTCCTGGCGTTTCTCCCGCTCCTCCGGCCCCGGCGGGCAACACGTGAACAGCTCCGACAGCCGGGTGGAACTGCTGTGGGACGTGCATTCCTCCACCGCACTGACGCCGGAGCAACGCGGGCAGCTCCTGCAGCGGCTCAACAAACGGGTGGTGGACGGCGTCCTAAGCATCACCGCCGCCGAACAGCGCTCGCAGCTGCGCAACCGCGAAATTGCGCTGGCCAAATTTGCCACCCTCGTGGCGTCCGCACTGGCCCCTGCCGGGCCCGCCAGGCGGCCGTCCAAGCCGACCCGGGGTTCCAAACGCCGGCACCAGGCGGCCAAGCAGCGCCGTTCCGAGACAAAGTCGCTGCGCCGCCGTCCTGCCGACGGCTGACTTGTCCCAGCTGTGGGTCCCGGGCCTGGATGACGGGCGCCCGTGATTGCGGTTTCAAACCAGGCAGTTGGGCCAAGCATCAGTTCCCGTGACTGCTCCGGCACCGGCTTCGCCCCTCTGCCATGGAGGGCAGCGTGGGGTGCTCAATGGTCTGCGCCGCGCTGCCATGCATTCCAGCGTGATGACTGGCGGATGCAGTTTTTGCGTCCATAACTCCAGGAACTGCTCCAGCGCGTGGTGGGCATGCCCAGGCAACAACAAAGCGGCCCCGCTTAGCTTGGCTTCAGCAAACGCAAGGCGCCGCCTTTATGCGCGGCAAGGTTGTCGGTCTTTTCGCTTTGGACCTCGTACTGTGGTTCCTGCTTCGAGGCCCTGCGCGTACGTCCCATAAACTCAAAGTCCGAGGTGTGGACCTTGGTGACATGGCCCCTGACGCGGCCAACCTCGGAGTTCCATGACACGTGGTCACCCACTGAAAACGTCTCCATCACACCATCTCCCCTTTTTTGTCCTGCTGTCCATTCAAGCACCCTGGCAGGCCGTGCGTCAGCTGCCTTTGCCGCGGGCAACCGGCTGTCGACTTTCCCCATGGACAAGCCTGCCCGAAGGGCCTAGCGTCGTACCATGCCGGCGGGAAAGGCCTGTCACTGCGCGGAAGGCGGTGGGAGCATGCGCACCCTTGGTGTGGAGGAGGAATTCCTGCTGGTCGATCATAAAACAGGGCAGGCACTGCCGCTGGCTGCCCAAATCCTGAGCCGGCAGCCGGCGGCGCAGCAAGGGGCTGACCTTCCCTACCGCATCACCGGGGAGCTTCAACTGGAACAAATTGAAGCCTCCACCGTTCCCTGTGAGGCACTGGCAGATCTGGTGCAGGCCCTGCGTGCTGGACGGGCCGCAGTGGATGACGCCGCGCAGCGTCTTGAGGCCAGAGCCGCAGCCCTGGCCACCTCTCCCCTCCCCGTGTCGCCGCACATGTACGCCAGCCCCCGGTATGCCCAGGTGCTCCTGTTGCACGGAATTGCCGTCAGGGAACAGCTCATCGGTGGCATGCACGTCCATGTTGAGGTGGCGACGGCCCAAGAAGGTGTGGCGGTGCTGGACAGAATCAGGGTGTGGCTTCCACTGCTGCTGGCCCTCAGCGCCAATTCCCCTTTCTGGCAGGGGCAGGACACGGGATATTGGAGTTTCAGGTCCCGGGTGTGGAACCGGTGGCCAACCTCGGGTCCGGCTCCCCTGTTTGGCTCAGCCGATGCCTACCACCGGCACGTACAACAGTTGCTTGCCACCGGCGCCATCCTGGATCCGGACATGGTGTATTTGGATGCCCGGCTCTCCAGCCACTATCCAACAGTGGAGATCCGGGCCATGGATGTTTGCCTGGAAGTCCATACGGCTGAACTCCTCGCCGGCCTGGTCCGGGCTCTGGTGGAGGCGTCCGTGCGCGACTGGCGCGCGGGCCTGGCCCCTCCTGCCCTCTCCACGTCAATGTTGCGCGTGGCCATGTGGCGTGCCGCGCGCTTTGGAACGGGTGCGGAACTATTGGACCCTGTCACCTGCCTCCCGGTTCCGGCCAAGCTGCTCGGACAAGCGGCACTGCAGCACATAGCGGGCGTTCTGGGAACCTCCCGTGACAAGGCGCAGCTGCGCCGCCTGATGGAACTTCGCTTCCAACAGGGCAGCGGAGCCGAACGGCAACGCCGCAGCCTTGCACACGGTGGACACTTACCGGAGGTTGTCAGGGATGCCGTGCTGGCCACGCATGCCATCCCCGGTTGAGCCGCATCAAAATGACGCGGCCCCAGCCGCATAATCCACCGGCACCAAAGGCGACTAGGCCGAGCGCCAATCATGGCCTTCCAGGTGGGACCCGGCCTGCGGCCCCATCAGCAACATCCCGCCGTCCACCGGCCATGAGGCACCCGTGACGTAGCTGGCGGCCTTCGACGCCAGGAACGCCACCACCGCGGCAATCTCGCGGGCGTCCCCGGGGCGGCCCAGCGGAATGCCCGGCCGTTCCACGGTGTGCGGGTCCACGTCCTCATTGCCCGTCATGGCCGTGGCAATCTCACCGGGGGCCACGCTGTTGACGGTGATGCCATGGGCGCCCAATTCCAGCGCCATGGTCTTCACCAGGCCGCCCAGGGCATGCTTGGAGGCGTCGTAGGCGCTCGCGCCCACCCGGGGCTGGGTTTCATGGACACTGGTGACGGCAATGATCCGTCCGCCGGCGCCTTTGTCCACCATGAACTTCGCGGCCCGCTGCATGCACAGGAACGCGCCGGTGAGGTTGGTGTCCACGGTGGTTTGCCATGTGGCCAGGTCCAGGTCCAAAAAGGGGGTTCCATCACCGGTGCCGGCACAATTGACGAACACGTCCACCCCGCCCAACTCCTTGACCAGGGACTCCACGGTTGCCGGGCAGCTGCCCAAATCCGTGGTGTCCAATTGACTTACCACTGCCCGGGCGCCTCTGCCTTCCACTTCCCGGGCGGTGCCCTGGGCACCTTCCTGATCCTGGTGCCAGGTGATGCCCACATCCGCCCCGGCCTCCGCCAGGGCGACGGCGATGGCCCGGCCGATTCCGGAATCAGCGCCTGTGACAATTGCGGTCGTGGGAGAAAAGTCCATGACAAGCTCCTTCTCTGATCTGGGTGGCGGATGTGCATCCAGGACCATCCTTTCGGCTGTTGATGCGCCTTGGCAAGACCTCGGTACGGTCGGCAGCTGCCCGGGCGGCGCACCTTGACCCGGCCTTGACCGCCTCATAGGCTCGGGGAATCATCCATCCCGGCATGGACGTGATGATGCGCAGCTCAAAGGGGAGAAGCCATGGCCACCATGTTCAGCAGTGCCGCCGAATCCTTGGCGGGAGTTTTGCACGACGGCATGACGTTGGCCGTGGGCGGTTTTGGGCTCTGTGGCATCCCTGCCGACCTCATTGCCGCGGTGCGGGATTCCGGCGTGCGGGAGCTGACGGTGGTCTCCAACAATATGGGCGTGGACGGCAAGGGACTGGGCGTGCTCCTGGAAGCCGGGCAGGTCGCGAAGGTCATTGCCTCGTATGTGGGTGAGAACAAACTCTTCGCGGAACAGTACTTGGCGGGGATTCTGCAGGTGGAGTTCACGCCTCAGGGCACGCTTGCCGAACGGCTTCGGGCGGGCGGCGCCGGCATTCCCGCCTTTTACACCAAAACCGGGGTGGGGACTGTGGTGGCTGAGGGCAAACCCCATGAGGAGTTCGACGGCGAAAGGTACGTTTTGGAGCGCGCCATCACCGCCGACGTCGCATTGGTCCATGCCCACACCGCCGACACCGGCGGGAACCTTATGTACCGGTACACGGCACGTAATTTCAATCCCGTGGTCGCCACCGCCGGGCAGTTCACCATCGCCGAGGCGGAGGTCATCGTTGAACCCGGCCACCTTGACCCCAACCAGGTCGTCACCCCCGGCGTGTACATTCAAGGCCTCGTCCAGGCAATGGCCCGGCACAAGGACATTGAGCAGCGCACCATCCGTCCCCGGCCGGCGTCCGCTGGCGCCGTCGTTGCCGATTAGAGCAGTTTCCCCAAGGAGTAGGTATGGCGTGGACACGAGATGAGATGGCAGCCCTGGCGGCGCAGGAACTGCGCGACGGCGATTATGTGAACTTGGGCATTGGCATCCCCACGCTGGTGGCCAACCATTTGCCCGAGGGGGTGCAGGTCACCTTGCAAAGCGAAAACGGCATCCTTGGCATGGGCCCTTATCCCTTTGAAGGTGAGGAGGACCCGGATCTCATCAATGCCGGCAAACAGACTGTGACATTGCTCCCGGGTGCCAGCATTTTTGACTCCGCCACCTCCTTTGGCATGATCCGCGGCGGCCACGTCAAAGTGGCAATTCTGGGGGCCATGGAAGTCTCGGCCATGGGAGATCTGGCCAACTGGACCATTCCTGGAAAAATGGTCAAGGGCATGGGCGGTGCCATGGATTTGGTGGCCGGGACGCCGCGCGTGGTGGTTTTGACCGAACACACGGCCAAGGACGGTTCGCCCAAAATTGTCAACAGCTGCTCCCTGCCGTTGACGGGGCGGCGCGTGGTGAACCGCATCATCACCAATCTTGCGGTCTTCGACTTTGAAAGCGACGACGCCGGCAATCCTGTCCTGGTCCTGAGCCGCCTGGCCCCCGATCACACGGTGGAGCAGATCAAAGCCGGCACGGAGGCTGCATTCATCACCCGCCTTGGCGGGGCCGCCTAGCTCCTCGACCGGCCGAAAACGCCTGTTTTGGCCAGGCAGCGGTTCCCGGATGGGGGGGGTCGCTGCAGAAAACGGACTTTATTGTGTCGTAAGGAGTCATAGGAGAGCATTGCTGTGACTCGTTGGAGTCCGTTTTCCGCTGGGGCCAATCTTGGACGTGTTTAGGTATTCGTCGACCTTGAGGGCGGAGCTCGCCGGTGGGTGAGACCTGCCGGTAAAGGGTCTGCCGGGAGATGCCGAGCTCCTTGGCGAGATTCCCGATATGAGTTTCGGGCTGGCCCATGAAATACATCGCGGGACGGATCCTCGCTGGCGTCATCGTGAAGGGCCGTCCGCCTGTGCGTCCCCAGGCCCTGGCTAAAGCCAGGCCGGCTTTGGTGCGTTCGGAAACGAGTTCACGTTCGAACTCGGCGAATGCGGCAAAGATGCCGAAGACAAGCTTCGAGAGCACGTTTGCGGGAACGTCCTGCTGCTTCGAGATAGGTGAAGAAGCGGTACAAGCTCAGCCAATTCTCGATCCAGGTGTTATTGCCCGATGTCGTGGCCATACATCGCCTTATGGGGTGCGATTGATTCGCAGGCCCTTGATGAACGCTGTTTCATGTTACCCGGGCCATGAATTGGAAACTCCGGTATTTCGACTCGGCGGACCCGCAGTTTTTCATTTCTTGTATCTGGCCCGGATGGGGGACCCCCTTATGGGACCTTCACGGCGGCCGGTAGAGGATCGCCCAGCACGACACCTGTCATAAACGGCCGATAAACGATGCCGTCCAGGGTGAGCTGGCCAGATACCCTCGCCGGTCGGCTCCACGGCAACGCCGACGCCAGGAAGATTACGCACCATCCGCATTGCCCACGGATCTTCAGGGCGGCTCTGCCCTTGAGTGGCACAAATTTCTAGTACTACACAAAAGGGTAGTACATACAAAAAAAGTGCGTACTATTCCTGATTGCGTATGTGGTCTAGCGTTGAAGTACCAGCCTTCGAGGCTTACCGATGGGAGATTTTTTAGTTGAGTACCACGTTGTTTGAGCCACATTCGATTCGCGGGGTGGAATTCCCCAACCGCATCGCCATGTCCCCCATGTGCATGCATTCGGGCACCCCGGATGGGTTTGCGACGGATTTCCATGTCGTCCACTACGGGGCACGGGCGCTCGGT
Source organism: Specibacter sp. NPDC057265 (assembly GCF_042668835.1). Lineage (NCBI taxonomy): Bacteria > Bacillati > Actinomycetota > Actinomycetes > Micrococcales > Micrococcaceae > Specibacter > Specibacter sp. NPDC057265. Next base: position 86,075 of record NZ_JBHUYE010000006.1, on the reverse strand, counting down.
GGTGCAGGACTGATCATGTTGGAGACCACCGCGGTGCTTCCCAACGGGGTCATCGGCCCCGGCGACATCGGTATTTGGGACGATACGCATATTGTCGGGCTGCAGCGGGTCGTCGAGGCGGTGCATCGTTTTGGGGCTCGGGCCGGTGCGCAGCTTGGCCACTCGGGTCGCCAATTGGGTGCCCCGGAGCTCACCGCGGTTGCTCCTTCCCCCGTGGCCTGGGGTCCGGACTCGCGCACGCCCACACAACTCAAACTCGACGGGATCCGCGAAGTGGTCGAGTCCTTCGCCACGGCGGCGCGCCGCGCCGGGCAGGCCGGATTCGATGTCGTTGAGATCCACGCGGCGCATGGCTACCTGCTTAACCAGTTCCTCTCACCACTGTCCAACCGGCGACAGGACGAATACGGTGGCGACCATGCGGGCCGGTACCGGATCGTGCGTGAAGTGATCGACGCCGTCCGCTCCGAGTGGTCCGGGCCGTTGTTCCTTCGAATCTCGTCGACCGATTATGTCGAAGGCGGCAACACCCCGGCGGACTTCGTGACTTTTGGCCGGTGGATGAAGGAGCAGGGCGTGGACCTGATCGATGCCTCTTCCGGCGGCAGCGCGCCGGTGAAGGTGGAATCCTTCCCGGGCTACCAGGTGCCTGCCGCCGAATTGATTCGCCGCGAAGTCGGCATCGCGACAGGCGCGGTAGGACTCATCGAGACGGGCCGCCAGGCCGAGGAGATCCTGCGCAACGGGCGCGCCGACATCGTGTTGGTGGGCAGGGAAATGCTTAAGGATCCGTTCTGGGCCCGCACGGCGGCCGATGACCTCCGCCAGCCCATCCAGCCTCCCGCCCAGTACACCCGGTACGGCTCCGCCTGGCAGCGAAGCCAGCCGCCCCTGCCCGCAGCCCCACCGAAGGACACGGTCTCACGCGGGTCGTAGACTCTATGCACCGGTGCCGAACCGTGTCGACCGGCTCGGCGCCACGTTGTGAGCCGCTTCGGCAGGACGGCACACGGCAATACCAAACCCGGAAAGAGGGAAAACATGAGCCGGACCCGCTTGTCGGATGACCTTCCAGGGTGCGCCATGGAGGCGAGCGTCGCGATCATTGGCGGCAAGTGGAAGGGAGTGATCCTTTTCCACCTGCTCGAGGGCACTTTGCGGTTCAACGAACTGCACCGCCGGACACTCGGAATCACCCCGAGGTTGCTGACCAAGCAACTGCGCGAGCTGGAGGAGGACGGGCTCGTGTCACGGACCATCTACCCGGTCGTCCCGCCAAAGGTAGAGTATGCACTCACCGACGAGGCGATGGACCTCGCCCCGCTCCTGCACAGCCTCAACGCGTGGGGACGGCAATGGCTCGCCACGCGCGGAATTACACCGCTCAACGAGCAGCCATCCGCCGCAACCGGGAACGCCTCAACCTAGCCCGGGCCGGCCAACCGGCCCGTGAACAGCCGGAAGTGCAAGGCTATTCGGCCACATCATTGACCAACGCCCTATCCCTTCCTGCCTTTATTTCCCTGCCCCGCCCGGAACGGGCGGCAGGCACACCCTTACGAATCCCCAGGAGAACCATGCCCAAAATTGTTAGATTCCATGCCCTCGGCGGACCCGAAGTCCTCAAGCTCGACGAGGTGGACGTGCCGCTTCCCGGAACGGGGGAGGTGCGCATCCGCACGCGCGCCTTGGGCCTGAACCGGGCAGAGGTGATGTTCCGGACCGGCAACTACGTCGTCGACCCGGTCTTCCCGCAGGCGCTCGGGTACGAGGCGTCCGGAACCGTGGAGGCCGTCGGATCGGACGTGGCGGCCTTGGCCGTCGGCGATGCCGTGAGCGTCGTTCCCGCCTTCGCCATGACGGACTATGCCCTTCACGGCGAACTGGTGCTCGCCCCGGCCCATGCAGTGGTCAGGCATCCGCAGCAGTTGACTTGGGAAGAGGCTGCGGGAGTCTGGATGCCGTTCATCACCGCCTACGGCGGCCTGGTCGACCTGGCCGGGCTTATCCCCGGCGACACCGTGGTGATCCCGGCCGCGTCCAGCAGCGTGGGCCTGGCTGCCATCCAGATCGCCAACATGATCGGCGCCAAGCCAGTCGCCCTGACACGGACCGGGTCAAAGCGCCGGCAGCTAATCGATGCCGGTGCGGCTGCCGTGATCGACACCGAGGAGGAACACGTCGTGGAACGCCTGCGTGATATCACCGGTGGTGCGGGCGTGCAGGTGATTTTTGATCCGGTGGCCGGGCCCCTGCTTCCTTCGCTCATCGACGCCGCCGCCACCGGTGCCACCGTCATCATCTATGGAGCCCTGAGCACCGATGCCACGGCGCTGCCCGTGCTGGCGGTCCTGGGCAAGCACATCACCATTCGCGGCTACGAGCTGTTCGAGGTGACCACCGACCCCGAACGGCTCCGTCCCGCCGTGGCGTTCGTCCGGGACGGCCTTGAGAGCGGGGCCCTGAAACCAACTCTGGACAAGATCTTCGAAATGGCGCATATCGCCGACGCCTACCGGTACCTGGAGACCAACGGGCAAGTCGGCAAGGTCGTGGTGACCGTGCCGCAGACAGCCACCAACTAGCAAGGGAGAACCCATGAACATTCCAACAACCACGAAGGCCGCCGCCCGGGACTTCCCAGCACCGACCCGCGCAGCTTCCAAGAAGTGCAACGTCCGGTTCCGGCGCCCCAGCCGCGGGACCTATTGGTCTGGATTGAGGCGATCTCCGTAAATCCGGTCGACACCAAGATCCGCCCCGCAGACTAGACTAGACACCCAGCGGATCCGCTGTTTTCGGCTGGGATGCCGCGGGCACGGTGGTCACAGAGGGCCCATTCGGACTTAGCGCTCAATCCGTCTCCATAACTACCAAGACCACACTGTGCACTGCCGGCAGCGCCGCAGCAGTGCTGGATCGCCTCAGTGGTCGAAGTGCGTCTTCACCGTTTCGCCGGTGATTTTCAGCAGCAGCGACGCTGCCACCTCGTGCAATTTTTGGTTGCGTGCGGAAGCTGCACGGCTGATGATCTGGAACGCCTCGGCTTGGGAACAGCGCTGCTGGCCCATGATCACGCCAATGGCCAAATCAATGACTGTGCGTGAAGCCATGGCTGCCTGAAGATCGGCAGCCATGTCCTGCTTGGCGCCAATACGCACTGCCAGCCGCAGTGCCCGTTAGGCCTGGCGGGCGTACTGCTCGGCGCTGCGGACAATGCCGGCATGGAAATTATGGGGTGTGGTCGAGAAAAAATTAAGGGAAGCGGAGGCACCCTGCTCCAAGACCAGCGGGACCGTCAAAACGCTGCGGATATTTTCAGCAAGCAGCGCCCGGGCATAATCCGGCCACCGTGGGTCATTGGCCAAATCATTGATCACCACGGTCTGCTCTTCCTGGAGCGCCGAGAGGCAGGGACCGGTGCCCAGGCGTTCCTGGATGCTGTTCAAGGAACGCGCCCGTGCTGTGTTCCCAGCCCCCGTCAGCGCCTTGCGACGCCCGTACAGGGTCACGGCGCAATCGACGTGGCCCACCCCGGTGCCTGCCAGCAATGCCGAATATTCCGAAAGCTCCAAGAGAAAGTCACTGACGTCCGTACTGTCCAGCACCAGGTCCTGCAGCTGCTCTGCAACCGTCACCTCAGGTAAACCAGCTGCTGCGTGGTGTGCAGTTGAGTAGCCGCTGGCTTGACCATGAGCTTCCATGATGACACTTCGTTTCGGCGGGATCATTTTTCCCAACATACCCACAGCCAACCCGCCTGTGCAAGGTATATCCGCCGTTTACGAAGCTCCGGCAGCGTCCCGCTAGCCTTCAGATTCCTGCTGGCCGGCGGAACGGTCAGGATTGCTGGTGCCGTCGCGGTCAGGCGCGCGGCCATGATCGACGGACCTGTCATCTGCACTGGCAGCTGGCTCCGCGGAAAAGGGGATGCGGTCTTCAAGATCCAGCGCCATGAATTGCTCATTGAGGGTCTGCGCCACCAAATCGCGTTCCAGCGTCGGCAGCTGGTGGGCACCATAGAGAAACGCTTCAACCTCAAACTGTCCTGCTGAACCACCAATGGCGAAATACTTCAGCCACAGCTCACCCGCAGTCAACTGCGCTGAAGGCAGCAGCAGACGTATCGCCTCCAGCTGCCGATCGTCATTGTCCATCACCGTGGCCGCCCCCTGCTATCGGTCCAGCAGGGTTGCCGCCTCGACCATGGCAACGGCCGTGTCCCGCAAAGTGGTCCCGGCAGTGGTGGCCCGTTTCATGAGAATTTGCAGGGCCTGCACCTCTGGGACGTTCTCGCGCTCCATGATCAGTCCCTTGGCCATCCCCACCAGGTCCCTGGAACGCAGCGCTTGGGCAAGGTCCTGACTGATTCGCTGGGCACTGTCAGCGGTCTGCGCATGCTCCAGCAACACGGTGGCTTGGGCGGCGAGCAACTCCAGGACGCGACGGGAGGCTTCGGAAAAGGCGCCGGGACTGTCCGCATAGACCTTCACGGCTCCAAAAGACTCGCCTTTTGTCCCGAGCGGTGTGCTCAGGCAGGCGGCCACGGCCAGCGGGGCAACAGCCTGCGACCATTGAGGCCATCTGTGATCAGTGGCTATGTGGTCCACCACCACCGTTTCACCCGTGGCCCACGCGGTCAGGCAGGGGCCTTGTTCCAGCTGATATTGCAGCTCGTCGGCCTGTTCCACCAGCGGATCGGAGGCAGCCATGCTGATCTTCCGGGCGTTGGCATCAATTAATGTCACCCCTGATCCCATGGCGTGGGGGAAGCTGAGCTTGGCGGCTTCAGTAATAAGGTTCAGGGTTTCTTCGACGGTTTTCTCCGTCAACAATAATCCGGCAGCACTTGCACCGAGGGCCGCCAATTCGTCAGCCAGGGGAAGCGCGTTTTTGCTGGCTGCCATGACATCCTCCTGTTGGGCTCGCATCCTGCCTCTGTTTTCCAAGATTACACGTGGTGGACCACCTGGCGCATCAAGGCGGCAATATGACCGGGGCCACTGGACGGGTGGGCTGCAGCTGCGCTATATTCTTCCCTATTGGCGATTTTCGCCCACGTCGAGCAGCCGGCAGTTATCAGCGCCCCCCGGTGCCGCAATTTTTCTCCTCGACGAAGGTTGACATGATGACCACCTCACCTGAAACCCCCACTTTCCTGCCCGCAGCACGCAAGTCCGCCCCCGGATATGAGGATCCGGCATGGGACTACGGCAATCCCTTCGGTCATGTTGTCCTGTCCCCCGTGCGCCTTGCCACGGGGGGATATGCGTACAGCACTGCTAAAAACGCGGACGAAGAGACTGCCAGCTGACACTGGCGTTGATTTGTTTTTGCAGCCCCGGTCAGGACCATGTTGTGCGTGCGTGCTGGCTGTGGTGCAGCTCGGTGCAGCAATGCACAGGCGCCCGGCATGATCTGCCTCCTCAGCAGCCCGTGCCCACGGGCCGGAGTGGTGACCGCGGAGCCGTGGGCACCGTGCCCGTCCAATCCCCTGCCGACGGCGTCGGACCCTGAGCGCCGTCAGTACACAAAAATTGGCAGCCAGTCGGGATTATGGGCATGCACCAAAGCCAGAAACAAGACGAAGTCAAAAATCAAGTGCACTGAAACCACATAGCTGAGGGATTTGGTGAGCTTGAAAGTGTAGCCCTGCAGTAGCGCGAAGGGAAAAGTCAGCAGCGGACCCCAAGCCTGGTAGCCAATTTCCCAGAGAAAGGAGGAGAAGATCACCGCCTGCAACAGATTGGCGAGCCAGTCAGGGAAATGCTGGCGCAACAGCGTGAAGGTGGTGCAAATGAAAAACAGCTCATCCCAGATGCCCACGGCGTTCACACCTAAAAAGAGGCGCCAAAAAATGGTGGGATCCGAGGCGTCGGGCCAATTTTGATAGACTCCGGTGCCAATTAAATACACCGGCAAGATGAAATAGCCCAGGGCCACCACACCCAACAAGTACAATTTGGCCGCCAACGGCCACTTGCGGCCGGTGTTGACAGGAAAACGAATGATCCGCTCCTGAGTGCCCCAGCGGGAAAGCAGCCACGGCACCAGCACCGCACAGGCCAGCGCACCGCCCATGAGCGCCATGTGCGCCATGCTGAGGTCCGCGTTGAGGGGAACCAGACTGATGATCAGCATCCCCAACCCGATCAGACCCAGGTGACGTGCCAAAGCTTGCTCAACGAAGACCGCTGTCAGCACGCTAAGGGCCAGCAGGCTGTAGCCCGCGGGGTCGTTGCCCACGCCAAAAAGCAGCAGCCCGGAAGCCGACAGCAGCAGTGCCGGCACCAGCTTCGCCCCTACAGCGGCATGGGAGGGCTTGATTGCATCCGTGGTCATGCTCCAAGCATGCCAGCACCGCCGGACGCGGGGGTTCATGAGGCGCCCTCAGACCTGCACAAGCCGCCGGCCCGGCGGTCATTGCGCCACGGCTGCGCAATGAGACAAATTAGGCGGCCGTGCCCACCACATGGGCATGCAGGCCAATGAGGGTCTTTCTCTGGCCCTCCGCCTGGTTTTGAAGAACGCGAAGCTTCCCAGCATCCAAGGGAAGCTCCGTGCCGGAAACCGCCAGTAAGGTCTCCCATAGGCGGGCCTTGGCCTGCACGGCGGAAATCAACGCTTCAAGTTCTAAAACATCCGCGCCCACAGAGCGCTTGATCAAGGAGCCGTTGGGCTTTAAGCGCTCAAGCAGCTCACCCACCACCGCCATGACCATGGTTGGCGACGCTCGACGCATGCCCAGTTCAGCCATCATGGCACGCAGTTCCTGGTATTCCTGTTGGATCTGCTGGTGCATGCCCGCAAGCTCGGCCCGCACCAGTGGCTGGTTATGTACGCGTGCAATTCGGGCAAATGCGTTGATTCCGGCCCGTGCCCCGGCCAGGTGGTCCCGCACGTAGTACGGCAACCAGTCAGGGACAGCTTCTTGACCCATGTCTCCTCCATCGCGAATCATGCACATCGGCTCCAATGAATATCAATTAGTCTAGTGCGCGCTTTTTTGCCGCCTGCACCGCGCAGCCGTGGCCGACGGCGCCACGCACCCCGGGACCGCCGCCGCTTCGGCGCGAGCGGCGGGACTGGCGCCAGGGGTGGTCTTTGAGCGGCAGATCATGATTTTTCCCCTTGTTTTTTCCTTGGCGGCAAGGGCCCACGCTTGGTTGCAGGGATTCCGCGCCGCGGCCCCGACACGCCACAGGAAAGCAGTGCGGGGAAGAATCGGTTGTTGCACCGTGGTATGAGACGATATCGAAAAGATGTTCGTGACCGCATTTGCCTGTGCCCGTCGCGACAGCATAAGTTACAACAGCAGAGGGAGCCCCATGGTCATGTTGATGCCGCTATGAAACTGCAAATGCAAGGAAGCACGCGGCCTTTGCGAATAGCTGTATTGGCGCACCTGCACCATCCAATTGCCTCCCCCTTTGCCGGGGGCATGGAATCCCATACCGCGCATTTGGTCGCTGGACTTGTGGCCCGGGGGCATGAGGTGACACTTTTCGCCAAAGAGGGCAGCGCCGTCGACTGCAATGTGGTTCCTGTGCTTGAGGCAGGATTCGTGGTCCGCGGTTATCCCGACGACAAAAGTCGGGACAAACAGCATCACCTTCTTGATGACGCCATGAGGCGGGCGGTGCAGGGGGTCGCCACGGGTTCCTTTGACGCAGTGGTGAACAATTCCCTCAGTCCCATTCCACACCGCGAGGCAATGCAGCTGCCCACGCTGCACATTCTGCATACCCCTCCCCTGCCGCGCGTCATCGAAGTTCTGGAGGACCCAGCGCGGGCAGTGGACCCGCTGGGCAGATTTGCCACTGTATCCGCGGCCAATGCCCAACCCTGGAGTGAATGGTTGCCGGACATTGCCATCATCCACAACGGCATTGACCTGGCTCAATGGGGCGGACAGCAGGAGGTGCTTCCAGGTACGGCAGCATGGACAGGGAGGATAACTCCCGAAAAAGGCACTCACGTTGCCATCGCAGCTGCACGGACGGTCGGGTTGAAGTTGCAGTTGGCGGGCCCCATCCAGGATCTTGAATACTTCCGGACGCTGATTGAGCCCGAGCTCGATGACGACATCCGCTATCTTGGCCATCTGAACCAACAACAACTGCAATCCATGATTGGCTCGGCTGAAGTTTTTATCTCCGCCCCGCTCTGGGAAGAACCCTTTGGGCTGACAACGCTTGAGGCAATGGCCTGTGGAACGCCGGTGGCAACGCTGCCGTCCGGGGCCATGGCTGAACTGGTGGGGGTTACGGGAGGTGTGGTCGCCCGGGACAAAAGCAGCGGTGCCTTGGCGCAAGCGGCTTCCCAAGCCAAAGACCTGGACCGGGCAGCAGTGCTGGAGCGGGCCGGGAACTTTACACACGACGCCATGATCGAAGGGTACGAGCTGGTTCTGCGGTCAATGATGCAGCAGCCGCTTTCCTTCGCTGTGGATAATTCATGACGCGCCGCCGGGTCTCCTATTACGCCCATCACTTTGGCACCGGTCACTTGCGGCATGCCCAAAAAGTGGCGGCCAGTGAACTTTTCGACTTGCAGGTCACCAGCACCGGGCCCCGCAACGGATCCTTGCTGACCGGTGCCCTGGAATACGTGGCACTGGATCCGGATGTGGGAAGCGGGGAACCCGAGGCGGACAGCGGAATTGATGCCTATCTGCATTACGCACCCACTGGCGAGCTGATTCAACAACGTTTTGCCCAGCTTAATCATGCTTGGCGGCAATTCAAACCCGATGTTGTCATGGTGGACGTTTCAGTGGAAGTTGCGCTTTTTGCCAGGTTGAGCGGCTACCGGGTGGCTTTCCGCCGCATGCCCGGCCACCGCAATGACAAGGCACATCAACTGGCATACGAGCTTGCTGATGCCCTGTTTGCGTATTATCCAGCCGAGTTGGAGGACCCGAAACATCTGGACAGCTTTGGCTACAAAAGCCATTATCTGGCTGTCGCGGAACCTCAAGCCAACACCATTGCAAGCCCATTGGGACAAGGCGGGAAGCGGAAGGTGGTGGTGCAAACATCCCTGGCATCCGCCATCTCTCTTGAGCTGGTGGTTCGGGCCGCCAACGATTCACCCGACTGGAACTGGGAGATTGTTGGATCAGTTGAATCTTCCCCCACCGCCCTGCCCTCAAATGTGTTGCTTCACGGGGTCGTTGCGGATCCCCTGCCCATCCTCCGCAGCGCTGACGTCATCATCAGCTCCGCCGGCCATAACGCGGTGGTCGCTGCCGCGAGCTGCCACAGGCCGGTGCTTTTGGTGCCGGAGGAAAGGCCCTTCGCTGAACAGCGCGCGTTCGCACAGACGCTGCAAAGGAATGCCGGCGTGGAAATGCTCGAATCCTGGCGGGCGACGGCGCAGTGGCAGCATTTATTGGCAAGGATCTCCCAAGGCGACCCGGAGGCGCTGGGCAAGGCGCTCTTTGTGGCCCCTGCGGATTTTGAGCGCAAACTCTTGGACCTGGTTCAAGTCTGCGCCACCGGCATCACTGAAGAGGCAATGATTTAATAGGGAGCGAGGCTGCGTGCGGCACTGATTTCCCCCCGTTCCGGCGGTCGGTGGACTGTCAGTTCGGTGTGGGAGGGACGCCAGGAAATCAAACCCATGCGGCTGAATTCCTTCAACCAGCCTTCCATCGGCCAAACCCGCCATTGGGCATGAAAACGGCGCGCATTGGCAATAATGTCAGAGAAATGGTTGAGCGGCGGAGCATGCACTCCATGATGCTGGTGGAACACCGGATCCTCCACGAAGTGGATGGGAATTCCTGCGTCCCTGACGCGGAAGGCAAAGTCGGTGTCTTCGGCGCCGTAGCCCTGGTACTGTTCGTCGAATCCCCCCACGCGCTCAAACACCGAAGCGGCCATGGCAAAGCCAAGGGACCAGAACATTTCATGACCGGACATGGTGGATGCCCTGGGCAGCCCCAAACGTGTGTGGTGTGGCACTGAACTGGCCAGCAGTTGTTCCTCGCTCACCGCCTGCCCGGGGTCCAAGGGCTGCTTCAAGTATCGCGGTTCGGCCATGGCCAGCACCGGACCCTGCCCCAGTGCCTGAAGGAAGGTGCTGAAAAGGCCGGCCGCGGGAATGGAATCCACGTCCAGAAAGACCAGGTTCGGGGTTTGCGCGGCAGCGGCAGCCGCGTTGCGGGCACGGGCCAAAGGCAGGCTGGAGTCCTCCAGCGTCGAAGTGACATGAATGGTGCGCAGGGGCACGGAACATTCCAGGGGGGCTGGGTCAGGTTCATTCATGTAGGCAACCACTACTTCCGCGGGTCGCTGCCTGGAGGCATCAACCCCCTGAAGGAGTCGTCTTAAATGGTCTTCCCGACCATGCACTATCACCAGCACGGAAAACTCTTCCACGAAGTAAAGCCCCCTATGTTCAAAGCTTGACGCTGAGCTGTGCAGCAAAATCCAATCCATCATCACACATTCAAAGAAAGCGATGCTAAAGGGCCCCCTGCCATCGGTGATGGTGCACAACCTTCCCGGTTTGAGGGTGCGAACTGGCGCGGCGGCGCCAGGTCAAGCTGCAACGCCATGCAAGCACCGCAGAAAAATGTCCGCGCATCATTTGGCATAGTCCCTTGCCTCGGACGTTTATCCCACGTGCGGCTCCGTCCTTGTGCCAGGCCCCAAGCTGCTAGACGGGACCCGACCGTTACTGGTCGTTGGTGTCACCGGCCATGGACACTGCCCGCGGCAGGGCCAGCACGGCCTTGAATGCATCCAGTGCCTCGGCGACGGGGGGAAGTTCAGGATGCCAGGCCCGCTCCCACTCCAACGAGACCCATGGATCACCAATACCTTTAGTGGCCGCAATGCGTGATGTCAGCTCAAGCATCCTGGCCAGGGGAAGCTCGCCTTGGCCGGGCAGTGTCAGCGTCACGCTGTGGTCCCGCGGGTTCTTCACGCCGTCCTTGAACTGCGGATACGCCAGGGAGCGGGCTAAGAGTTTGGCGGTGCGTTCGGGTTCTTCGCCGTACCTCCATGGATGCATCAGGTCCCAAATCACCTGCACGGGTGCGGCGGCGTCAACATGCTCCAAAATCCGTCTGACGTCAGCGGCCCGCGGGTGCGAGTCGTGCGTCTCCAGCAGTATGGTCACGCCCCGTTCACGGGCCAGGTCCGCCACCATATTCAGCCGATGGGCACCGCGCAAATCGGCCGCAGCCATGTCCGCGGACACTTCCTGACCCGACCCGCACGGCTCCAACCCCGCACCTGGAAACACCCGCAGCTGCGCGGCGGCACCAACATTTCCGGCCGACAACCGTGCGGTGAGTTCAATGGCTGACACCAGTTCAGCCAGCACCGGATCGCCGGCGCCCCGTCCACCGGCTGCATCCGTGCCGTCGTTGGGGACCGCTGCGCTGCCCGGGTTCACGGCAGGAGCACACACGCGCACGTATGCGGCCACTGCCAATACCGTCAGTCCGGCCACGGCGAGGCGCTCGGCCACCGCTGCGCTTTGGGCGGGACCCATGCCGGCGGACACAAATTCCCCGGCGGCCAAACGTAGTTCCAACCCTGTGGCTCCAGCCGTTTTGGCCGTGGCGATGACTTGGTCAAGTGAATCCCCGGGGCATCCCAGGGTGGAATAGGCCAATGGCATGAGGGCCCTTTCAACATGTAGGTGATTTCAGTCAGGGTAGCGCGGAACCCGCCCTCCCCCAACACAGGCCTGGATGGACACAGCACAGATCCCTTCAGTGCACCCCGGACCGCCCTGGAGTTGGATCTCCTTTAAAGGCCACCGGCATCGAAGGCATTCATGGTCCGGCGTACACATCTAGGGACCAGCAAGTCATGCGCTGCGCGCCTTACGGTCAAGGCAGCAAGAGATGCCAGGGTGCAGCCGCCCAGCGTGGTGACGTGTCCACTGCCCAGTGCCAGGCGGTCCCCCGGTGCGTGCCGGATCAGTTCCTAGGCTTAAACGATTCTTTCCGCCAAGAAATCCGAGGCAGGCCACTTGTCCGTTGCGGCGAGGGGAACCTCCCCGTTCCGTTCGGGCGTAATCACGGCATCGCCGGCCCTCCAGGCCACGAAACCGAAGGAGGAAATCTACCCAAACGGTGGTTACTGGACATCGCGCAGCCTTGGCATCGGGTAATCGCCACTCGCCCGGGAAGGTCCTGTTGTGCGGCAGAAGGACGCATCAGTCCCAGAACTTATATACCCCATGGGGGTACTTGACAGTTATACCCATAGGGGGTATTAATTGAGGTATGGAAAACAATAATCTCCCCCTCGACGAGCACGTCGGACACGGATATACGGCCAACAAGGAAGCCCTGACGAAGCGGCTCAGCCGCATTGAAGGTCAGGTTCGCGGCGTCAGCCGCATGGTGAGCGAGGACAAATACTGCATTGACATCCTCGCGCAGATTTCGGCCATCAACGCAGCCCTGCACAAGGTCAGCCTGGGCCTGCTGGAAGAACACGTTTCCCATTGCGTTGTGAATGCCGCCGAACGGAGCATTCAAACCGGGGACCGGTCCTACGTGGACGAGAAGGTTTCGGAGGTCACCACGGCCATTGGCCGCCTGCTGCGCTAACTCGCGGCACAAGTTCCATCACCCAACAAGGAGAACCCATGAGCATCGAATCAAGCTGCGGCTGCGGCTGCGGCTGCGGAAGCAACTCAAGCGAAGGCCTCACCATCACCGCCAAACCTTCGGAGGAAATTATGAGCCAGAACAACATCACCCTGAAAATCGACGGCATGACCTGCGGCCACTGCATCTCCTCCGTCACCGAGGAGCTCAACGAGGTCCCCGGGGTCAGCAACGTCCAGATCGCGCTGGCTGCCGGAGGCACCTCCACCGCCGTCGTCACCACCAACTCCCCGGTCGAGAGCTCGGTTCTCGAAGCCGCAGTGACGGAGGCCGGCTACACGCTCGTCTCCGCAAGCGCCTAATCATCTTCCCGCTCGCCCCAGGGCAGGGTCCGGATCAAACATCCAGATTTTCCCTCCCCTGTTGCGGCTGAGACAAGAAATGGAATCATGAGCAACGACATCACGTTCCCTCCCAATCACCGCATCGTCGAACTGGACATCCAGGGCATGACCTGTGCATCTTGCGTGGGCCGGGTCGAGAGAAAACTCGGAAAGATCGAAGGCGTTGAAGCCCTCGTGAACCTGCCGCTGGAATCGGCACGCATCACGGTCCCGGAAAACGTCAGCGACGAACAAATCCTCGCCACTGTCCAGTCCGCCGGCTACCAGGCCAACGTCAAGGTTGACCAATACGCACCCGCGCCCCTGGCGCCTGTCACGGATACGCCGGCCGCTTCCACGCACGGCGAACGGGTTGGCGGAACCCAGGTTTACGGGGGTGCGCGCACAGCCCCGGAAAGCAATCACGTTGCCCACGGGGCCGGGGAAAATTTGAAGAAACGCCTGATCACCGGCGCGGTCTTCACGGTGCCGTTGTTCATCATTTCCATGATTCCCGGTGCGCAATTTCCCCACTGGGGCTGGGTTGCCCTGGTCCTGGCCACGCCCGTAGTGTTTTGGTCGGCTTGGCCGTTCCACCGGGCAGCGGCGATCAATGCCCGCCACCTCGCCTCCACAATGGACACCCTAGTGTCCGTCGGTGTCCTGGCCGCCTACTTCTTCTCCCTCTGGCAGCTGATCGCCGATCCGAACATCACGGCACATGTCGGCATGTCGATGAGCGAACACGCACTGTACTTCGAAACGGCCGGCGTCGTGGCCACTTTCCTGCTGCTGGGCCGCTGGCTCGAGGCGCGCGCCAAATCGCGCGCCGGCGACGCATTAAGGACTCTGCTGGATTTGGGCGCCAAGGAAGCCACGGTGCTGCGCAACGGGGTGGAAACCCGGATCGCGGCCTCCGAGCTGGTTCCCGGCGACGAGTTCGTCGTCCGGCCCGGGGAGAAGATCGCCACCGACGGCTTCGTCGTCACGGGGCACTCGGCCATCGACACAGCCCTGGTCACCGGTGAGTCGGTTCCCGTCGAGGTGGGTCCGGACGACACCGTCACCGGGGCCACCATCAACACCTCCGGGGCCCTGCTGGTCCGCGCCACCCGCGTCGGGGCCGACACCACCTTGGCCCAGATGGGCCGGCTAGTGTCCCAAGCGCAGACCGGCAAGGCGCCCATCGCCCGGTTGGCCGACCGCATTTCCGCCGTGTTCGTGCCGATCGTGCTGGTCATCGCGGTGCTCACCTTCGCCCTGTGGTTGGTTTTTTCCGGCGATTTGAACTCGGCATTTGCCGCAGCGGTTGCGGTGCTGGTCATCGCCTGCCCGTGCGCCTTGGGCCTGGCCACCCCGATCGGATTGCTGGTTGGAACCGGTCGAGGAGCTCAGCTGGGCATCCTGATCCGCGGGCCGCAGGTCCTGGAGGACACCCGCAAGATCGACACCGTGCTGCTGGACAAGACCGGAACCATCACCGAGGGCAACCTCGCCGTCACCTCACTGGGCCCGGTCACCGGGTTCAGCGAACCGGAGCTGCTGGCCCTGGCCGGAGCCGCCGAGTCCGGCTCCGAACACCCGATCGCCCACGCCATCGTCGCCGCGGCCCGCGCCAAGGCACCACTGCTGGAGACCACCGGATTCAATTCCGCACCGGGCGGCGGTGTTCGGGCCACGGTCGGCACCCGCGTGGTGGTGGCGGGCAGGGAAAGCTGGCTGAAGGAAAACGGCATCGAACTCGCCGATGCGCACCGTGCCGCCCTTGCGGCTGCGCAGCAGGCAGGAGCCACCTCCATCATGGTTGGCATTGACGGGTCCTTCGCCGGACTGCTGAATCTGAGCGACACCATCAAGGAATCCTCCGCCACCGCCATCGCCAAGCTCAAGGAACTGGGCCTGCGCCCGGTCCTGCTCACCGGTGACAACGCAGCGGTGGCCAAGCTGGCTGCCGCACAGGTCGGCATCGTCGAGGACGACGTCTTTGCCGACGTTTTCCCCGACGGCAAAGCCCAGGCCGTGCGCGCTCTCCAGGCCCGCGGGCACGTTGTCGCCATGGTCGGCGACGGCGTCAACGATGCCCCGGCACTGGCCCAGGCGGACCTGGGCATCGCCATGGGCTCGGGCACCGACGTCGCCATCGAAGCGGCCGACCTGACCATCATGGGCAACGACCTGACCCAGGTCGCCCAGTCCATCGAACTGTCCCGCAAGACGCTGGGCACCATCAAGGTCAACCTGTTCTGGGCCTTCGCCTACAACACCGCCGGCATCCCCATCGCGGCACTGGGATTCCTGAACCCCATGATCGCCGGGGCCGCAATGGCGGCAAGCTCGGTGCTGGTGGTCGCCAACTCGCTGCGGCTGCGCAGTTTCGGCAAGCGCGACTAGGGAGCTCGCCCCCCAATGTCCAGCAACGGCGTCAGCTCACGCACGCTGCCGGACGCTGGGCGGGCGAACAGTCCGGATACTGGCTGGGCCCCATGTACGGACCAGCACCGGTTGTGGGCGACGGTGCTGGGTTCCCCCACGCCCAGCCCGAGGGCGGGGTCCCCGTCCGGGCGAGACCACGCGGGCCGGAGGTCTCATTTATGGCGCACACCGCGACGCGGAATGGTGCCTGATGCACCTGGTCTCCCAAGTGGGCGGCAGGGTCCGTTCCGCCCGCTTCGTCATTGAGGCCGTCTACGGCGGGCGCGGGCACGGGCATCATCAGGGTTACTGACCAGCCCTAGCGGGACCAGGTCCACATTTTTGAGGAATGCACTGCATGAGGACGCTCGACGGCGACCGGCTCGCCGACTACCTCGACGACGCCGCGTTCCTGGTGGGGGGCAACGGCGCCCCCCTGATTCAGGGACGCAGCCTCATTTACCGTTTCGCCGCCGCCGCACCCTTTTGGGTGGGTGAGCTCTCCGGCCATACCCGGCTGGCCCCCGGGGTTGCCCGGCGCGCCTCCTCGGGCATCCTGGACTACTTCCTGCGCCGTGGCGCGGTCAATGGCGACGGCCTGCTGTCCATCGGCTGGCACGGGGAATTCCCCGGGATGAGGCAGTCATACTCCGGTGCGGGGTCGCCGTACTGGGCTGCCAAGGGCTTTCTGGGCCTGGCCCTGCCGGCGGAGCACAGGGTGTGGACGGCCGTGGAGGAGCCATTGCCGGTGGAGCTTGGCAACACCCGTCACCTGATTGCGGCGCCCGGCTGGCAGGTGAACGGCACGGTGGCCGATGGGGTGGTCCGGGTCGTCAACCACGGAACTGACCACGCCAATCCCGGCGTCGCGGTGGCGGATTCACCGCTCTACGCCCGATTGGGCTATTCCACGCATACCTTCCCGGACCTTGAACCGGAATCCCTGGACAACGCCGTGGTGCTGATCAACGGCGAGGGCGGCCTGACGCACCGCACCGGCTTTGATTTCCTTGGCCACGTGGAGGTGGGGGGAATTTTGGTGGGCGCCTCGCGGGCCGCCACCCAATGGATCGCGGTTGATCCAAACGGCGGTCCGGACCACGGCAGCGGCGCCAAAGGCACGGCAACGTCCGGCCCGGAAGTCACCGTGGCCTCGCTCACCCATGGGGCGGTGGAATTGCGCCTTGTCAGCGTCAGGGGCTGCTCGGCCGACTCCCCTGCCATTCTGCGGATGGGAGGCTGGCCGCTTGAAGCCGGCTCCCCGCTGGTCAGCGACATCCGCCCCGTGGCCGGACTGGGGCAGGCGTTGGAGGAGTCCGGAAGCTGGGGACGCCAGGCTCCGCATCCCATGGGGGAACACCTCACCATAGCCTGGATCGGGACCTCCGGTTCGGCCTCCGATGGCGACTACGCGGCCGTCGTCGGACTTGGCGGCGAGGGCACACACGCCGAGCTGGACGGTGCCCGCTACCTGGGCGGGGGACTTTTTGAATTCGCCGACGGCACGTCCGTTGACCTTGGCCTGCTTTGGGCGAAGGTCCTGGATTCGGACGTGCTGGAGGTTGCACTGGCGAAGCCGTAAAACCGTCGGTCGCCACATTTGCCGTGGAAATCGCGGCGGGATCGGGGCGGACGTTTCCTTCCCCACCTTCCGCCCCGAGTCCCATGGGCCATGCGGGCCGCGATTTTTCACTCTCCCGCAGTGGCTCTTCGAGTCGCACGCTGCGCACGCCGGCAGCGGCAGCCCGCTGCCGGAAGACGGGCACAAACAGTTGCGCCGAACCGGTCGCCAGGGTTAGTTTGGCACTGATTGCCCCATCCAGCCTGTGCCGCTGGCCAGTGGGCCCGATGCCCTGCGGGGAGCTGGCCGAACATGGCAGGCGTGAAGGCCGCTGCGGGCAAAGGTTCGTCACAAGGAGGTTATGCACCATGGTTGATCGCATTGCTGACATCTGGGGTACCCGGACACCGTTTGCACGGGACACGCGGTGGCCGGTCCGGGTCGATCAAGTCCTTGCAGCCGGGGTCACCGAACAATCGGTGGATACGTGGGTCCAGTCCGCCTGCGTGCTGTGCAGCAACGGCTGCGGCATTGACATTGCGGTCAAGGACGGTTCCATGGTGGGAGTCCGGGGCCGGGCTGTGGACATTGTCAACCATGGCCGGCTTGGGCCCAAGGGCCTGTTTGCGAGCTGGCAGGGCATGAACAACAAGGACCGCCTCACCCGGCCCCTGATCCGTGAGCACGGCGAGCTCGTCGAGACGGACTGGAATACGGCGATGGAGCGGATAGTTTCCCGCAGCCGCGCGTTGCTCGATGACAAGGGTCCGTTGTCGCATGGTTTCTACACCAGCGGCCAGTTGTTTTTGGAGGAGTACTATGCGCAGGCAATTGTGGGCAAGGCAGGCATTGGCACCCCGCACATGGACGGCAATACCCGGTTGTGCACCGCCACCGCCGCGGCGGCCATGAAGGAATCCTTCGGGTCCGACGGGCAGCCGGGCAGTTATGTGGACATTGATGAGTGTGACGCCATGTTCCTCTTTGGCCACAACATGGCTGAAACGCAGACTGTGCTGTGGATGCGGGTGCTTGACCGCTTGGCCGGGCCCAATCCGCCACGATTGGTCTGCGTGGATCCACGCAACACCGAGGTGGCACGCCGTGCCGAGGTGCATCTGCCGGTGCGGCCCGGCACCAATCTTGCCTTGATGCACGGCTTGGTGCGTGAACTGTTTGTCCACGGATGGATCGAGCAGGACTACATTGACGCGCACACCTTGAATGTGGAGGAGCTGCGTTCCACCGTTGAGCCGTGGACCCCGGAGGCGGTGGCGCAGACCTGCGGGGTGGACGCGGCGGATGTGCGCCGGGCCGCGGAGATCTTTGGCACCTCCGAGCGGGTGCTTTCGACAGTTTTGCAGGGCTTTTACCAATCATCCCAGGCGACTGCCTCGGCGTGTGGGGTGAACAATCTGCATTTGCTCCGAGGCCTGCTGGGGAAGCCCGGGTGTGGTGTCCTGCAGATGAATGGACAGCCGACGGCGCAAAACAACCGTGAGTGCGGCGCGGACGGCGACCTGTCCGGATTCCGGAACTGGGAGAACCCCCGGCACATACAGGAGTTGGCAGAATTGTGGAACGTGGATCCGTCCATCATTCCGCACTGGGCTCCCCCCACCCACGCCATGCAGATCTTCCGTTATGTGGAGCAGGGGTCCATAGAGTTCCTGTGGATTTCAGCCACGAACCCTGCTGTCTCGATGCCGCAGCTTTCCCGCATTCGGAACATTCTTTCCACACCGGGGCTGTTCCTGGTGGTTCAGGACATGTATTTGACGGAAACGGCACAGTACGCCGACGTCGTCCTGCCGGCGGCCGGGTGGGGTGAGAAAACCGGGACGTTCACCAACGTCAACCGTACCGTCCACCTTTCCGAGAAGGCGGTGGAACCGCCGGGGCAGGCACGCAGCGACCTGGACACCTTCCTGGACTATTCCCGGCGCATGGGATTCACCCAGCTCGACGGTTCCCCGCTGCTGACGTGGGAAGGGCCGGAAGATGCCTTTAATGCCTGGCGGGAATGCTCTCGCGGACGTCCGTGCGACTATACGGGGATCACCTACGACCGCCTCCGGGGCGGCAGCGGCATTCCCTGGCCCTGCAACGATGAGCATCCCGACGGAACGGTCAGGCTTTACCGGGACGGCATCTTCCCCACCGAAGCGGAATACAGCGAAACGTACGGCCACGACCTGCTCACTGGAGCCACGGTGGGTCCACAAGCCTACCGGTCCATGGCACCAGCGGGGCGGGCAATCTTTAAAACCGCCCCCTACCATCCGGCCCACGAAACGCCGGATGCACAATATCCCTACCGCTACACCACCGGACGCACCGTCTACCATTTCCATACCCGCACCAAGACGGCGCGCGCGGCGCAGCTCAATGACGCCGCTCCAGAGGCGTGGGTGGAAATGTCGGTCAATGACGCAGCCGCCCAAGGCCTTGATGAAGGCGCCATTGTCAAGGTGGAGTCACGGCGCGGACACATCACCGCAGCCTTGAGGATCAGCGGGGTCCGCGACGGCAGCGTTTTCGCGCCCTTCCACTACGGATACTGGGACCGGGGAGGAATCCCCGATGGGCGTTACCGGGCAGCGAATGAGTTGACCCTCACCGAGTGGGACCCAGTGTCCAAACAACCGGTCCTGAAGAATGCCGCTGTCAGGGTCACCAAAATCTCCGACGGCACCGGCATCTCCCCCGCCCCCACCACGACTGCCTCCAGGCCCGCCAAACGCGGGCGGACACTGCCAACCGCCGGTGGACCCAACGCCCAAGCCACGGAGACCATCGCCGCCGTGGAGCCCCCCTCCGTGGCCACCAAGGAGGAAAGGGCATGAAACTTCCCGTCTACCTGGGCCTGCTGCATCGATCCGAGGGAACGCTCGCAGCATCCTTCCGCCAGGTTGCCGAAGGCCATGGCCACGAACCCGATGTCCATTTCCTGTGCCTGACCCTCGCGGCACAATGCGACGCCCATCAAAAGGCCCTTGCCCCCATCATTGCCAGGTACGGGGAAACCCGGGACGAGGACGAACCCGAACGCCTGCACGCCCAGGGGCTCGCGGAAACCCGCTCCGGGCCCGTCGGCCTGCTCCGGGACCTGCAGGACCTTTACCTGCTGGCAAGCCTCGTCGACATCACCTGGACCATGGTTAAACAGGCCGCGCAGGGACTGAGGGATGTTGAACTCCTCGGTGTGGTCGCCAACTGTGATGGCCAAACCGGCACCCAATTGAAATGGTTGCAGACGCGCATGAAACAGGCGGCACCACAAGCGCTCATCGTGGCCCGCTAGGTGTGCGGGTCAGTGGCATTTTGAGGGGCGGGCTGGTGCCGGTCCAGGAGTGGTTGCACGGCACCTGGCTGCAGCGTGCCCGGTGAGCCCGGCTGCCCTGGCGCAATGGCGGAACGCACTGTTCCCCACTGACCTGCAACGTGCTGCCGCCGCCTGCGGCGGCTGCACCTGCTCAGTCCTGTGGCCCTGCATCCCGGACAGCGGTAAATTTCCTTGGCCGGGGCGGGGCCATGGGGGTGTCGCTGTGGTGCGTGCGCCCTTCCTGAAGCTGCAGCGCGCTGTGGATCAAAGGAAAATGGCTAAAGGCCTGCGGGGTGTTGCCCAGTTGCTGTTTGGTCTTGGGATCCCACTCCTCGCTGAGCAGTCCCACGTCATTGCGCAGGGACAGGAGCCGTTCGAAAAGGGTCTTGGCTTCGGTGATCCTGCCAATGCCCAGGAGCGCGTCGCTGAGCCAAAAGGAGCACGCGATGAACACCCCCTCCCCGCCGGGCAACCCGTCGTCGCTGGCTTCCGGACGGTAGCGCATCACAAAGCCGTCCTCCGTCAACCGCTCCTGGATGGCGTCCACCGTCCCCGCAACGCGCGGATGGTCATGGGGCAGGAACCCAACCCGGGGTATGAGCAGCAGGCTCGCGTCAAGCTGTTCACTGCCGTAGGACTGCACAAAGCTGTTGAGCTCCTGATTGAAGCCCTTGGTCATCACGTCGCGGTGGATCTGCGCGCGGAGGTCGGCCCAACGGTCTGCAGGTCCGGGCAGGCCCGAATCGCGGACCCCCTTCACCATCCGGTCGGCGGCCACCCACGCCATAACCTTCGAATGCGTGAAGTGCCGCCGCGGTCCGCGCATCTCCCACAGTCCATTGTCCGGTCGGTCCCAAGAACCCTCAAGGTATTCCATCAGGGCAAGCTGCATGTCCCAGGAATCATCAACCTCCCCGGGAGGCGCCGCGGCACGGGTCAAGGAAAGTCCGTCAAGGACTTCACCCCACACATCCAGTTGCAGTTGGGGTGCCGCGGCGTTGCCGATGCGCACCGGTTTCGACCCTGCATGGCCGGACAGCCATGGCAGTTCCGCTTCTGGAAGGCGGCGGGTGCCATCGAGGCCATACATGATTTGCAGCTGGGAGGGGTCGCCCGCCACGGCCCGCAGCAGCCACTCCCGCCAAGCCGCTGCCTCGTCCCTATAACCGGAGGCCAGGAGGGACTGCAGGGTGAGGGTGGCATCTCGCAGCCAACAATACCGATAGTCCCAATTCCGGGTACCGCCCAGCTCCTCCGGGAGCGAGGTTGTGGCTGCCGCCACGATCCCGCCCGTGGGGACGTAGGTCAATGCTTTGAGGGTGATCAGGGATCGCTCAACGGCTTCCTTGTAGATGCCCTCCGTCCGGCTGCGGGCAATCCATTGGCGCCAGTAGGCGGACGTTTTCTGCAAGGCACGTCCGGCGTCCACGGCCTTGGGCACCGGGGCATGGCTTGGAGCCCAACGAAGCACAAACGGGACCGAGTCCCCTGCCCGAACCGTAAATTCACTGATGGTGCGTTGGTCCCGGCCCTGGGTCGGCGACGGCGTCGAAAGATACGCCGCGTCCGGTCCTGCAACAGCACTGATCCCGGTTTCGGTGCTCCGCACCCACGGCACCACCTGACCGTAATCGAACCGCAGAACCAGTTCTCCATACATGGGCACGGCACCGCTGACGCCCTGGACAATTCTCACCACATCAGCGGTGCCATCGCGCACGGGCATGAAATCCAGAACCCGCACCGATCCCTCCGGGGTATCCCATTCGGTTTCCAGAATCAATGTGTCTGGCACATAACGCCGCCGGGTGCAGGTGCCGGATCCTTTCGGTGCCAAAAGCCAGCGCCCGGCTGCGGGGGAATCCAGCAGCGCCGCGAAACAGGCCGGCGAGTCGAAGCGGGGCAGGCACATCCAATCGATTGAACCGTCACGCCCAATCAGGGCCGCTGTGTGAAGGTCCCCAATGACGGCATAGTCCTCAATGCGGTTCATGTCAGGTCCTGCAGATCCAATACCACCTTGACGTCTTCGTCGCCACGCTTGAAAGCATCCCTAAAGTCCTTTAGCTTCACCCTGCGGGTGATCAGCCGTTCAAGCCAGAATTCATCGGCGGCTGCCATGGCTGCCGCCGCCGCCTCATAGTGCCGCCTGTTGGCATTGACGGTTCCAAAAACCACGTCATTTTCAAGAACAGCGGCACGGTTCAGCCGGCCGACGTCGAGGGGGGTTTCCCGTCCAATGGACGATACCCCTGCCAGGGCGGTGATGGCATTTGTTCCGCCACAGGAAATGGCATCGAGGATGACGGCGGGGACACCTGTGCATTCAATGACCACATCGGGGCGGAATGCGGAGGACCCCAGTGGTTCGCTGTGGTACTCCGCACCAAGGTCCTTCACCAAGCCGGGTTTCGGACCCTCCTGGACCAGGTCAAAGACATGAACTTCAAATCCACGCTGCACCCCCAGCAATGCAGCCAGAAGGCCCACAGGTCCCGCCCCCGTCACAGCCACTGTCTTTGGTTCGAAATAAGCCCGTTTCCCAATCCGTTCGATTTGTTCCCACGCCTTGGCAACAATGGTGGCCGGCTCAAGCAGAACCCCCACCCGCTCAAGCCGACTGTCAAGTTTGACCACGGCGTCTGGATGGGCGCGCCACTGTTCGCGGGCGAAGCCATCCAATTCCTTGATGCCATGCTCGAAGTAGCGGCCGTTCAGGCACATGTCCCACTCACCTGCGGCGCATGCACCGCAAGGCACCGGATCGGGCCTGCGGACGATGCCCACCACAATGTCTCCAACGGCTAGATTAGACCCGGCGGGAGCCTCCCGGACGCGGCCCAGGTTTTCGTGGCCCAACACCAGCTGTCTTTGCCCCACAGGGGCTGTCCCATAAGCACCGGCGACAATTTCAAAATCAGTGCCACAAAGTCCCACCGCCAATGAATCGACCAAAACCTCGCCATCCTCCTGCCGCGGCGCCGGTACATCATTGAGGGCCAGCGAATTTGCAACTCCAGGGGTGATCGTCAGCGCGAGCATGTTCCCCTCCTCCTTCGGGAATATTTGATGCATACAATCGACCAGCCGCGTCCGCGCAGGGCACTCCCTCGTGAAAGTCACATTACGGGGCAGTCAGCTTTGTGGACAGTATGATCGACCATCCGGGATGGAACCAGCACGCTGAAAAGGCGGCTCCTGCGATGGGCGGCACCCGGGGGGCGTCCTGGTTCAGATTGGGCGCTCCTTTCTTCCGTTGCCGGGCTTCCTACCCCCACACTAAAGGACTGTTTGACGGACTGGCCAGCGTTCCGCCAGAGGTTGGCACAGCCGCCGCCAGGGGCTGTGACATCACCATGTGCAGCTGCCATTCATCCACCAGCGGTGTGTCAGGAAACGACATGGCGCCGCCGACCAGCCAGCACGCCCGGGGACCGCCGGGATTTTGGCAGCTGGACGCCCCGCCGTTCGGATCCGTGGATTGTTGGCGCATTGCCAGCCACCTGGCGCTTTAGGCAAAACTGCCATAGACGGGGACCGCGGCTATTGCGGCCGTGGTGAGGCGCCGGCCGGCACCTCACCACTTCCTGGCACCAGTGCCTGTGCAAAGAAAGTGCCGGACAATCAAAGTCCTGCTGGCCGAAAGGGGTTTGCCGTGTTTTTCTGCAGATTGGCGGGCCCGAAGGCTTCCCTGGTGGTGTTGTTGTAGATCGTGATGCTCTTCGCTGCGGGAAAGAAATTCATCATGTAGCTCAGATCATGGCTGTGTGTTCCAGTGGTGGATATGAGTTTTTCCAGCAAAGACCGGGTTGGCTCATTGACAACGTTGTCCCCGGCGGCATTTCACTTTATGGCACCAGGACTCACGGTCACCTACGAATCATCACCGGCACCGGTGGAAAAATCGGGTAATTCAGGGATCAGGCTTGAGGGTGCCTGGGTGGTGACGGCCTCGCCGCTGCTTGCCACTGCTTGCGAAACGAAGGTTCCAGTGTTGATGCTGGGCGGGGCAACAGAAGTTGCAGCGTCACCGGGTGATTCCACCGTTGGGTGGACATGTCCACAGACATTGCAGTGCACCCGGGGATGGCTCCGGCAATGATCATGCCAGCCGGCAGCAGTCGGAGAATTTTCCTTTGCACCCTTTGTTTTCATATGCGCCGAAGCAGGGCGGGCGGCCCCCCAATAACGGGACACGCCTTCATAGTCAAAGCCGTCAATGGATCAACGGCAAAACAGAATTCTTGGATTATTGTTCGCCTCACCGTGATCCGTGAGCGTGCCACTGGCTTGCAGCAACCCGACAATGCCGTCATAAATGGGTGTTTCCGCGGCACCCAAACGATGGAAGGATGCGGGGCATCGTTGATCTCCAACTTGTTGCTGACCAAGCACCAGGACGGACCTGGGTCCTGAGATTTAGGACCAGGCAACGGCGTTGAAAGCATTGAACGCCGGTTTGCCCTGCCTGCCACGTGATTCAGGGGAGCCGTTGGGCGCGAAAATACAGTCCACTGCGGCGTCGGGAAAGATGCTTCCGGCAGCAGCACCGGACACCTGCTGGTGTCGCTGGAGCCTGCGGCGTTGGCGATGAATTCACCAGTGCCGTATTCCCTTGTTGCCATCGCCTGCGAACCCCAGAACCTCTGGGAGAGGCACCATCCACTATGGCGGCAGGGCTGCGGTTAGAGCAGTGTTTCGGAGACCAGGGTCGCGACGGTACCGGCTTCGAGGGCGTCGAAGATGTGGGGTTGATCGCCGCGGTAGCTGACGTAGTCGCCGGGGTGGAGCTCCAGTGGCCCGTTCAGCGGGCCAACGAGCGCTTTCCCGGCAATGAGGGTGACATGTTCAATGGTTCCGGCCGTGTGTGGTGTGGACCGTCTAGCTGGGCCGGGCTCGGCTTCGACGCGGTAGATGTCGCGCCGCACGCCACGTGTGCCCGCACTGAGAAGTGTGCCGGCGTAGCGGGAATCCGCGGCTTCGATACGGGTGCCTTCACCGAGGCGGATCACGGTCACGTCATCAACCGAGGGTTCCACGAGCCTCCAGAAGGGAATGCCCAACGCTGTCGAGAGCGCCCACAGTGTTTCCAGGCTGGGATTTCCACTGCCTGTTTCCAGGAGCGACAAAGTCGATTTTCCGATTCCAGCCTGTCGGGCAAGTTCAGTGACTGTCAGCCCTGCCTTGGTTCGTTCGCGCAGCAAAGCGGAAGCAATGAATTCCTGGGGTGTGGTCATTTCACCACGCTCCCATGTTGCAGGAGGCGGACACAAGTTGACGAGCCACCAACCCGGAGTCCATCATATTAGTCATGCGTTCAATATATAGGACAGTTGGATCCGTGGGAACACGGAACATTGTTTTGGTATGTGCCTCCGTGCTGATCATGGGGATTTCCTACGGACTCGCCGCACACACTGCGGGCATCCCCTTGTGGGCAAATCTCCTTCTGGCCGTCCTCGTGCTGGCCGGCTCGTCAGAGTTCCTTTTTGTCGCCGCGCTCGGCGCCGGCGTCCCACCCATGCTGGCAGCGGCGACCAGTGCGCTGGTCAATACCAGACACCTGGTATTCGGCTTTACACTCGCAAAGATCTTTGGAACCGGTGGGCGTCAATGGGTCGCGGCGCATCTGATCAACGATGAAGCGGTTGCCCTCGCCATCGCTGAATCCGCCCCCGAGCGCCGTCGTTTGCTGTACTGGACCACAGGCCTGGGCATTCTCCTGGTTTGGCCTCTCGGCGCATTGCTGGGTGGTCTTCTGGGTGGGATCGTTCCGGACCCGCGGGTGCTTGGCATTGATGCCGTTCTCCCGGCAGTCCTCGTTGCAGTTGCCGTCCCGGCGTTGACCGAAAGACCAGCCATCGCCGTCGCAATAGTGGGGATGGTGCTTGCCATCCTCGCCACGCCGTTTGTTCCGGCAGGGGTTGCCCCCATACTGGCATTGGCCGCCGTTCCACTGGTCATGATCCGAAAGCCGGTTCAGCTATGACCTCCGTGTCCCTGGTCCTGGGCATCATGGTCCTGGCGGCCGCCACCTATACCTTTAGGATCAGCGGAGTGATGCTGGGCTCACGCGCAACGTTGTCTGCGCAGACCACCACCACCTTGAATCTGGGCACCACCGTGCTGTTGCTGGCGGTCGCAGCAACCGCGACGCTCTACGATGGCCCACAACTGGACGGCTTCGCCCGCCCCCTTGGGGTACTTGCGGGCGCCGCATGCGCATTCTGCAAACAACCCGTCATTGTGACCGTTCTCGTCGCTGCGGTCGTTACCGCCGGTTTGCGTATCCTTGGCTTCAACTAGCCTCAACCAGCTACTCGAACACAGAGAAGGACATTTTCCATGAAAATCCTCATTGTTGGTGCAGGAGCAACCGGAGGCGCATTTGGCACCTTGCTCCAAGAAGCAGGACGTGACATCACCTATCTTGTCCGGGCGCCCCGCGCCGTGGCCCTTCAACGGGACGGGCTGCGCTTCGTCTCGCCCAGCGGCGACCGCACCCACACAGTACAGACCCTTGTCAGTGGTGAGCCCAGCGATCCCTTCGACTTGATCATCCTCACAGTCAAAGCCGGCGCCTTGGAGTCCGCGATCGCAGATCTGCGCCCCTACCTGGGACCGGGTTCCTTCATCCTGCCAATTCTCAACGGCCTCAAACACATCCACCAGCTGGAACAGGAGTTTCCCGGCCAAATCCTGGGCGGACTGGCGAAAATCGTCGCAACCCTCGAAGAGGGGGTTGTTCGGCAGATGACAGGGCTCACCACATTGACCATCGGCAGCCCCGCCCATCCCGGCGTGCCGGCGAGGATTGAAAACGCGCTCACCGTTCCCGGAATCGCCCTCACCGTCAGCCCCGACATCACGGGTGCGCTTTGGGACAAATGGGTATTCATCGCAGCCGCCGGCATCATCACCTGCCTATTCCGCGGTCCAGTGGGAAAAATCATCGACGCAGGAGGACTGCCGCAAATCATTGCGGTCATCGCGGAAACCGAGGCCGTAGCCGCGGCAGCCGGACACACGGTGTCCCAACAGTCGCACACCCAATCCAAGACACTGCTGACGGAAGCAGGCTCCGCATTCACATCCTCCCTCTACCGGGACCTGACAGCCGGGCTGCCAACGGAAGCAGAACACATCCTGGGTGATCTAGCCAGGCAAGCACAGCGCCATGGCGTTGCAACTTCCCTGCTCGACCTGGCCCTGATCCAGATAAGAACCAATGCCTAGGGGTTGACAGGCAACTCCAGGGCCACGGAACAATCCTACGAATTATCTAGGGCAAGCCGCGCAGCTCAGGAGCGCGGACCGCCCTGCCGGCGTTGCCGGAGTGCTGCTGCCCGGTCCTGCGGCCGCGCAGCATGATCCAGATTCACGACCACACCCCCGCCAGCAACCCACCCTCAAGCCACCACGGGCCCTTTGGCATCAGCTTTGGGCATTCCTGCCAGCGCAGTGAAGCTGCGGCCCGGGCCCTGTCATTCGCACGGAAGAGCACGCCCGCTGACCATTCCGGTCACCCAACAGGCGACTCCGGTATTAAAAACAAAATACGCAGCGGTCCAGACACGTAATCAACGCAGACCGGCGTAACCGTCCAGGCCGCAACCGGTTCTGGAACTGGTTGCGGCCCAAGCGGCCGCAAGGTCTCACCCAGGTTGCTTTTTGTGGCTCGGGCCCGACAACCACAAGCGGTCCAGGAAGCAATCCTGAAAAATGGGCTGACTATCCAGACGTCCCGGAAGGAGCAACCCAAACTGTTGTAGCTCCTGGGATTGTCCGCTGTTGTTCCCACGTGTCCAATGTTGTTCCCGCCGTCACTGAGCCGCTGCTGCTCAGCACAAGCCTGCTGAGATCAAGTTCGAGGGGCAGCGAGGCCGGCGTGTCGCTGAAGTTGCACAGCACTTCCCAGCCATTGGGGCGGACATAATGGCTCAAGGTGGCGGCCGGTTCGCTGATCCATTCCAGCGACTCAGTGGTCTGCAGGCTTCGGCGCCAAGCCAACGCTTCACGGTACATTTCCAAGGTCGACCCGGCCACCCCGTCCTGCACGTCAGCGGCCTGCCCGGCAAACCAAGCCGGTTGTGGCAGCCAGGGGATGCCGCCGAAGCCAAAGTTCTGGGCCAGGGCAGACCAAGGCAGTGGCACGCGGCAGCCGTCGCGGCCCTTGACCTGCTGCTTGGTGCGAAACCACGTCGGATCAGCCAGAGCGGCGTGTGGAAGATCTGCCACTTCGAACAGTCCCAGTTCCTCACCCTGGTAAAGGTAGGCGGATCCGGGCAGCCCCAACATGAACAGCGTCGCGGCCCGTGCCCGGCGCAAGCCCAGCTGCGGGTCCAGCGGGCCGCCGGCTGTGGTTGAAACGCCGTCCGCCAGCAGCCACGCCTCCACGTCGGCCGTTGTGCTTCCGGCAGCAAAGGCATAGCGCGATGGATGGCGCACCACATCGTGGTTGGAAAACACCCATGTGGAGGATGCCCCGGATGCTGTCGCCTCAGTCAGGCACTTCTGGACAATGCTGCGGAATTGCGCAGCATCAAAGGGGGCTTGGAGCAGGTCAAAGTTGAAGGCCTGGCCCAAGCCCGTGGGCCGGGCATAATTCAGACGTCGTGAGGTGAAAGGCACCCACGCCTCGGCCACGGCAGCCCGCGGCGGATCGTACTCATTCAGCACGGAGCGCCAGCCGGCGAAAATTTCGTGGACTTCGTCCCTGTCAAAGAGAGGGTCGCTGCCGTCGTCCACCACGATCTCCAGCGACGGCTTGGAACGCAGGGGCAGGCCCATGTCCTTAACCAGCGCGTGGGCAACGTCCACCCGGAAACCATCCACCCCCCTGTCTGCCCAAAACCGCAAAGTCTTGTGAAAATCCTCGCGCACCTCGGGGTGGTCCCAGTTGAAGTCCGGCTGTTCGGAGGCAAAGAGGTGCAAGTACCACTGACCAGGCAAACCGGCCTTGGGCCCGGAGGTCTCCACCACGCGCGTCCAGGCAGGACCGCCAAAGTGTGAAGGCCAGTCTGAAGGCGGCAGCTCGCCGTCGTCTCCCCCGCCATCGAAGAAATGGTAACGGGCACGTTCGGGCGAGCCGGGTGCCGAGGCCAAGGCGGCTTGAAACCATTCGTGGCGGTTGGAAGAGTGGTTGGGGACCACGTCGACAATGACCTTGATGTGCTGGGAGTGCGCGGCCGCCACCATGGCGTCAAAGTCGGCCAGTGAACCCAACTTGGGGTCCACATTCCGGTAGTCGTCAACGTCGTAGCCGCCGTCGGCCAGCGCCGAGGGATAGAACGGACTAAGCCAAATGGCGTCAATGCCCAATGCAGCCAGGTAGTCCATGCGGGCCGTGACACCGGCCAGCTTGCCAATGCCGTCACCTGTGGTGTCGAAGAAGCTGCGGGGATAAATCTGATAGACGGCGGCTTGGCGCCACCATTGAACATCAGGGAACATTATTTGATGGATCCTCTCATGACACCGGAAATAACCCAGCGCTGGGCAAACAAGTAAACAAGAAGCAGCGGCGCCATGGCCATCAGGTATGAGGCGAAGGCTGTGGTGTAATCCGTATTGAACTGGCTTTGGAAGATGTACTGCACCAGAGGCAATGTGCGTGTTGCGGGATCGGAAAGGATGACCAACGGCAGGAGGAAGTCGTTCCAAGCCCAAAGGCAGGTCAGGATCCCCACGGTGGCGTTAATGGGGGTCAGGATGGGGAAAATCACTTTCCGGAACGTGGTCCAGACGCTGGCCCCGTCCATGATGGCCGCTTCCTCCAGCTCAACCGGAATTGATTTGATGAACGCCGTGTAAACAAAAATGTTGAAGCTGAGACCATATACCGTGTATAGCAGAAACAAGCCCACCGGATTGTCCAGTCCCAGCACAGCCATCTCTTTCGTCACCGGCAGCATGATGATGGGAAACGGCACAAACAACGCGGCAATGAAGAAGTAGTACAGCGCCTTGAAGAACGGGCGGTGCATGTTCCGCGCAATGGCATAGGCCACGAGTGAGTTGGTCAAGATGGTCAGTACCACCGCAGCTGCCGTCACGATCCCGGAGATGAGCAGTGCGTTGGGAAAATTGGTCAGTTTCCAAGCATTGGAAAAGTTTTCCGGATGGATGCTGGTAGGCAGGGCCAAACCGTTGCCGCCGAGCTGGTCGGGGGATTTAAGTGCCGTGACAATGGTGAAATACAGGGGTATTAGCACTGTCAGCGAAAGGACAGCCACCAAGATGGTCAAGGGAACGTTGACTGCGGACCTGCGCCGGGCACCGGCCGGGGTGCCGTTGCCCGCGTTCGCTGTGCTGCGGGTAAGCGTACTCATGAGAAATCAGCTTCCTTGCGCGAAAGAACACGCAGCTGTAGGAGGGAAAGCACCACAATGACCACCAGGTACACCACGGAGTTGGCCATCTGGTAGCCGTATTCCCCGCCTTGGAAACCGCCGCGGTAAATCACCATGGCCACGGATTCGGTGGACGTGCCCGGCCCGCCGTTGGTCAGTGCCACAATTTGGTCAAATGCCTGGAGAAGGCCCTTGAGCGCAAGCACCATGTTGATGGTGAAGAAGCCGGAAATCAGCGGAAAGGTTATGGACCAGAACTGGCGCCAGGGAGAGGCCCCGTCCAGGCTGGCAGCTTCGTAGAGTTCAAGCGGGACGGTCTGGAGACCGGCAAGATAAATGATGACGCTAAAAGCGATGGACTGCCAGGCCGTGACACCCACAATGCCCAGCCACGCCAAGTCCGGGTTGGCCAGGATGGAGCTTGAAAGCCAATCGATGCCAAGTGCCTGACCGATCAAGGGCAGGTTGTTGGAGATCAAGTAGTTGAAGACGTAGCCCACAATGAGGACCGAAAGGATGTTGGGGATAAAGAAGATCCCACGGAACGCCGTCTGGAACTTGATCTTGGAGTTGAGCAGGATCGCGATGAACAAGGCGCCCACGTTCACCGCGATGGTGGTGGTGATGGCAAAGAGGAACGTGAAGCCGTAGGACGCCATGATCCTGTCGTCCTTGAAAAGGTTCACGTAATTGGACAGGCCCACGAAGTCCCACTCGCCGTAGCCGGCATAGTTGGTGAAACTAAAGAACATGCCCGTCAACGTCGGGACCGTGTGCAGGATGACAAACAGTACGAGCGCCGGCACCACCATCCAGTAGAACGTTTTGTGCGCCCGGGAAGGCCGCCGACGTTGCAGGCCGGACGCGCTGCGCGGTTTCTTCGCCTTGGCCACTATGGCTGTCATGGTCAGTCGCCTTTCTTGGTGATGGTGCGGGCTGCGGTCTTTTCAAATTCATGGTCCATGCGCGTCAGGAACGCCGACTTGTTGCCATCAAGGACAAACTGTTGCAGCAGCGGTGGCAGCGGGATGCTCGGCGGCACGTGGTGGTCGAAGTAGCCAATGACCCTGCCTTCGTTGAAGAAGCCTTGGATGCCGGCCAGCGCCGGGTCCTCGCTCGCGGCGGCATCCGTCACCGGCGTCAGCGATGATTGGGCGGCCGAGTAGTAATCAAGGGACGGGGCCGACATGAGGAATTCCACGAATTTCTTGGCCTCGACCGGGTGTTGGGTGTCCTTGCCAATGGCCAGCGCGACATCCACCCCGGAAACCAGGGTGTTCTTGGCCGGATCATTGCTCGTGGGGTACGGGAAGGATTTTATCTGCACCTGGGGGTTCGAGGCGCGTATTGCCGGGATGGCGAAACTGCCCTGTAGATACATTGCCGATTCGCCGGCGCCAAAGGCCGCGTTGCCGTCATTGTAGCTGGCACTTTCGGCCCCGGGCTGGGCGTAGCTAAACAACTTTTGAAGCTTCGTGGCCGCTTCGTCGCCATTTTTTTCAAAACCGTACCGCCCCGCCGCCGTGGTCCAGCCGGCCGAACGCACATCGTCGAAGAAGTCCTGCGGCATGAGGTTTCCTGCCAGGTTGACGTAGGCCGGCTGCACGGTCCAGGCGTCCTTCAATGTCATGTAAAAGGGGTTGACGCCTTGGGATTTGAAGGTCTCCGCTGCGGCGATGAGATCATCCCAGGTCTGCGGCACTTCAACACCGTATTTATTGAAAATCTCCGGGTTGCAGAGGATGCCACTGGCATTGTTGGCGAACGGCAAACCATTGCTTTCATTCCCGTGGCAGGTCCCCAGCCCGTCCAGGATGTCCCGTACGGACGGTATGACCCGTGCAGCTGCAGACAGCTCCGAGAGATCCGCGAAAACACAGGCCTTGGACAGGTCACCAAAATTTCCGTTGCCGTTGAGAGTCAAGACATCCGGCGTCTTGTCCTTCACCAACAGTGTGCGGATGGCCGTGTCCGGGTCCGGGACGTTATTGACCACCACATCAATGTTCGGGTTTTGGGACTCAAACTCGGCCACCAGCTTTTCAAATTGGCCCACGGCCTCGGGTTTGTATTGAAAGAAGTCCAGTTTCACGCGGCCGTCGTCGGCGGAGCCACAGCCGCTGAGGCTGAGGATGATGGCCAAACCGGCGGCGCCTGCCACTGCGCGGGCAGAGCCTTTCCGGCGTGCCGGAATCAGGCGGGGTGTTGCTCTCATGCGAACTCCTTAGGGGGCCCACTGAGGGTCGACGTCGACCCTGGTGAGCATAATCAGCACTGATTGTTCGGGGAAGAGCACCGGAGCTTGAAGGCCAACGGTTTCCAAAACACGTCCGGAGAGCGTGGATTCATGCAGCGGCCACTCCAAAGGGGATTGGCCGTTGCCAACCATGTCGTCCAGGGGGTGTGAGAGTGTGACCAGGTACTGGTCCTGCGGAGTCAATCCAGGTAACGTGATCCGCCCTGACGGGTAGGTGATGGACGCTTCGCGCTGTGTGAGGGCGAAGACGGCGCGGCCGCCGTCCTGCGCCACCACTCCCCGCAGGTCCAAGGCGGAATCAGGCAGATCGGCGTGGACTGAGACACCCGTGTGGAACAGTGCGCGGTTCTCCTTGTGGAAATCCACCCATTGGCTGAGTTCCGCTGTTTGTTCCTCGCTGATGGCGGAAATGTTCCACTCAATGCCGAAGTGGCCAAAGATGGCCGTGCGTGCCATGAATCCCAGACTGTGTTGGCGACGGGTGGAATGGGAAATTGGCCCGCCAATGTGGGCGCCCATCAGCTCATAGGGAACCAGCAGTGAAGTGTTGGCCTGGTTGTCGAGCCGTTCAATGGGGTCGATGCAGTCGCTGGTCCAAATTCGGTCCGTATGCTCCAGGATCCCAAGGTCCACGCGGGCACCGCCTGAGGCACAGCTTTCAATTTCCAGGTGGGTGTACCGGGTTTTCAGCTCGGCCAACAGACGGTACAGGGCCAAGGTGGTGTCCCGCACGGCGGCGCGGCCGGTGCGTGGATCGGCGGCGTCCATGAGGTCACGGTTGTGGTCCCATTTGATGTAGCTGATGGGGTACTGGTCAAGTATGGCGCTGATGCGTTCCAGCAGGTAGTCGTAGCAGCCGGGGTGGGCCAGGTTCAGCACCTGCTGCTGGCGGCCGCTGACGGGCCAGCGGCCTTCGGTGTGCAGAATCCATTCCGGGTGGTTTCGGGCCACGTCCGAATCCGGATTGACCATTTCGGGTTCAAACCAGAGACCAAACTCCATGCCCAGCCCGTGGACGTGATTGATGATGGGGCCCAGACCATCGGTCCACACGGCAGGATCCACAAACCAGTCTCCCAACCCTGCCGTGTCGTCGCGGCGGCCAAGGAACCAGCCGTCGTCAAGGACAAAACGCTCCACACCAATGGCGGCAGCCTTCTCGGCCAAGGTGGACAACGTGGCGAGGTCATGGTCAAAGTAAACGGCCTCCCAAGTGTTTAAGGTGACCGGGCGCGGGCGGGAGGGGTGCTGCGGGCGGTCGCGCAGATCCTGGTGGAAACGCCCCGCCAACTCATCCAAACCGTAACCCCAGGAACCATAGGCCCATGGAGTGGAGTAGCTTTCGCCTGGAGACAGCACCACTTCCCCGGGCAGCAACAACTCTCCGGCGCTCAAGAAATTGTCACTGGTAATGGTGCGTTCGGCGCTGAGCCGGTGGTTTCCGCTCCACGCCAGGTGGGCGCCGTGCACCAATCCCTGGCGGTGGCCAAAGTCCGCGGTCCCGGCCAGCATCAAAAGAGTTGCGTCAGCACCTGGACGGCCGCGGCGGCTCTCGCGGACGTGGGCGCCAACCATCAGGGGCCGCCGCTGGGCGGACCGCTCCTTCAAATGCCGCCCGGTACTGTCTTGAACCATGGTGGCGGATGCCGGCAGGGGGAAAACCACGGAAAGCTGGTGAAGCTGGTAGTCGCTGGAACCAATATTGCTCAGGGTGTGACGCTGATGCAACACCCCATGGGAACTCAAAGTCAGTTCAGTGACCATGCGCAACTGCGCGGCCGGATCTTCGGCGGTGATGGTCAGCCCGTGGGCGGTGGAAGCGACCACCGTTGTCGTGCTCAAGGCGCTGTTCCAAGCCGCGCCGTCGCGCTGGCCCACCAGGGCGGGAGATCCCTGCCAACCAAAGGTTTCCTGGGGCAGGAGCGTGAGACGTGCGGGAACGTCGATTCCACCCGACACGCGTTGGGGGCGCGCGGCGATGGCCAGAGCCGCCAGCTCGGACTCCGCCAGGGGGCCCGTGGTGGGGCCCCAATGAACAATCGAGGGAAGGCCTGCGGTGTCCAGGTCGACGATGACGGAAGTTCCGCCGCGGTGCAGTTGGGCGTAGGAAGATTCAAAACTCATGCAATAGTTTTACCGCAATAGTAATTACGGTGTCAAGAATCACGTTAGCGGCCGGAAGTCGGCCTGTCGGGGCCCCATTTACTCCAATGTGCAATAAACTAAGTGCATGAACTCCGTGCTTCCGGTATCAGCCCACCCAAAACAGCTATCCCCCAAGAGGCGCGTGCTTGCGGACTCTGCCCTTGATTTGGCCCGGCTGGTGCTGGTCCGCGGACCCATTTCACGTGGTGACCTGGCCCAGGCCCTCAGGCTCAGCGTGGCAAGCCTGACCCGGCTCAGCAAACCACTGCTGGATGCGGGGGTCCTCATTGAAGGGGAGTTGGTGGCTGGCGGCACGGTGGGCCGGCCTGTGAGGCTGCTGGATGTGCGCGAGGACAGTGCCCACTTCATGGGCGTGAAAGTGACAGGTGACATCTTGCAAGCCGTGTTGACCGACCTGCGGGCCACCATCATTGCCGATGCCAGCCTACCTCTGACGCAAACATCCCCTGCTTTTGTGGTCGCCGGGGTGGCTCAATTGGCACGGCAGCTGAGTGTGCAGCGGGCTGTGAAGCTGACGGGTGTGGGCGTCGCGTTGGGCGGCCAGGTTCGCGGTGACGGTGTGGTGCACAGGGCACCGTTTCTTGGTTGGAAGGATGTGCCCCTGACCCAGATGCTGGCAGATGAGCTGGGCCTGCCGGTGGTGGCTGACAATGATGTCAGCGCCCTCGTGGCGGCCGAGCAGTGGTTTGGCGCCGGCAGGGAAACTGCTGATTTTGCCGTCGTCACCATTGGTGCAGGGGTGGGCTATGGCTTGGTGATTGACAACCAGGTCAGGCGAACGGCAGATACGGGCCTTGGTCTGGGCGGCCATTTTCCGTTGGACCCCAACGGCCCCTTGTGCATGGAGGGCCATCGGGGCTGCTCCACGGCCATGCTCTCCATCCCAAGCATCTGTGCCCAGATTTCGTCGGTTTTGGGACGCCCCGTGAACTACAGCCAGGCACTGGAACTGGCCAAGGAGGGAAATCGGGTGGCGGAGGCCGTTGTCACTTCGGCGGCCAATGCGCTGGGCAAGCTCATAGCGGCAGCCGCCAACCTCACCATGGTCAATACGGTTGTACTGGGCGGAGAAGGAATAGGGCTATTTGCCGTCAAGGAGACGGCGGTCCGTGAAGCCGTCGTCGCCGGCAGGGATCCGGAGGCGGAACCCATCAGTCTTCACCTGGCTTCCGCCGACTTCACCGAATGGGCCAGGGGTGCTGCCACTGTTGCCATCCAGGCCCAGGCGTTCGTCCTCTAGCTGGACCGGAATGCGTCGCGCGGCGCGGTCCGGCGGCCCGGGCCAGCGCCGCGGCATTTTCTTCCGCGGCGCCCTGCGCACACCGCTGCGCAATTAAGAGCAGCTCACTCCCCCGCCATCCAGCCACCTGCGGTGCGGGTAACCCCCGGCTGGATCGGTGGCCGGAATGCAGTGCAATTGCTCGTTCTGATCCGTCGTGCGTTTTGGGCACTGCTGCCGCCGCGCTTCCAACTTGTCAGTTTGTGCAGTGGCCAACCGGGGTGGCGGTCCAGCTCCATCCCTGGGCATCAAGGGGAAATCACCGACAGCTGGCCGTGGGCGTTCCGCAGCCGTTTGTTGCACCACGGTGGCCTGCGCTCCGGCAGCACGGGAAAGTACCTGCCCATGCCCGGCAGGAATTATCTGGGCGGAAACTTCCTTGTCTCAAAGGCGGGCTACCCGCCCGACCTCAACCACATGGAATCAGGAATCTACATGAGCCTCTTTAGCCCCATCACCCTCGGTGCTCTCACCCTGCCCAACCGCCTCATCATGGCCCCGCTCACCCGTTCCCGTTCAGGGCGCGACGGCGTGCCGGGGGACGACGTCGTCGAATATTACCGCCAGCGCGCATCCATGGGGCTGCTGGTTTCCGAGGGCACCTACCCCAGCGTGGGCGGCCAGGGCTTTGTCCGGCAGCCCGGTCTGGTGACGGAGGCGCAGATCGCCGGATGGCGGAAGGTCACCGACGCCGTCCACGCCGAAGGTGGCCGGATCATTGTGCAGATCATGCATGCCGGCCGGGTCACCAATTCCGGGCTCACCGGCGGCCTTGACCCGGTGGGTCCCAGTGCCATTGCCATTGACGGCTTCACCCGCAACTACGCAGGCAAGGTCCCGTACCCGGTGCCGCGGGCGCTGGCCACGGAGGAACTGCCCCGCATTGTCGAAGAGTTCGCCCAGGCCGCACGGAACGCCATCACTGCAGGGTTCGACGGCATTGAAATCCACGGAGCCAACGGCTACCTGCTGCACGAGTTCCTCGCACCCTCATCCAACCACCGCACGGATGCCTACGGCGGCAGTCCGGAAAACCGGGCCCGTCTCACGGTGGAAATAGCCACAGCCATTGCCCAAGCCATCGGCGCGGACAAGACCTGGCTGCGCATCTCACCGGCCCACAACATCCAGGACGCGCTGGAAACGGACGACGCCGACGCCCTGGCCACCTATCTGGCCTTGGCCCATGGCCTGGCCCCGCTGGGCTTGGCGGGTCTGAGCATCCTGCATGCGGAACCATCCGGAGGGTTTATCCAGCAGATCCGCAGCGCCTTCGGCGGCCCCGTGGTCCTCAACACCGGATTCAGCACCGTCACCTCCTTGGAGGATGCGCAGAACATGACGGACAACGGCCTGGCCGATGCCGTGGCCGTGGGCCGCCCCGCCCTGGCGAACCCGGACCTGGTCCGCAGGTGGCAGGACGGGCTGCCCCTCAATGAGCCCGACTTCGCCACCTTCTACACCGAGGGCACCAAGGGTTACACGGACTACCCGTTCTGGGAAAACTAGTCTGCACCGCCTGCGGGGACTGCCTTCCCCACCCAACCCATTCATGCCAAGCATTAGGAGCACCATGTCCACCGTCAAGGCTTACGCCGCCCCCTCGGCCACCGAAGCACTCATCCCCACCACCGTTGAACGCCGGAACGTCGGCGCCCATGATGTCTTGATCGAGGTCAAATTCGCTGGGATTTGCCACTCGGACATCCACACCGTCCGCGGTGACTGGGGCCCGCAAAGCTACCCGCTGACCCCCGGCCATGAAATCACCGGCATCGTCACCGAGGTCGGCTCAGCGGTCACCAAGCACGCCGTTGGCGACCGGGTCGGCGTCGGCTGCATGGTGAACTCCTGCCGCGAATGCGTCCACTGCCTGGCCGGGGAGGAGCAGTACTGCCTGGCCGGCAACACCGGGACCTACGGCGCCGTGGACCGCGACGGCACCACCACCCAGGGCGGCTACTCCACCCACGTGGTGGTCACCGAAGATTTCGTGCTCCGCATCCCGGCCGGTCTTGAGCTCGACGTCGCCGCCCCCCTGCTGTGTGCGGGCATCACCACCTTTTCCCCGCTCAACCACTGGGGCGCGGGTCCGGGCAAAAAAGTTGCTGTTGTTGGACTGGGCGGACTCGGCCACATGGCGGTCAAAATTGCCCACGCCATGGGCGCCGAGGTCACAGTCCTGTCCCAAACCCTCAAGAAGCACGACGACGGACTGAAGTTGGGTGCCGACCACTTCCACGCCACCAGCGACCCGGAAACCTTCAGCCGCCTGGCCGGCAGCTTTGACTTGATCATCAACACCGTCAGCGCCGCAATTGACATCAACGCCTACCTGCAGCTGCTCACCCTCAATGGCGCACTGGTGAACGTCGGCGCCCCGGCCGAGCCCCTCCCGGTCCAGGCGTTCTCCCTGATCAACTCCCGCAGGTCCTTTGCCGGCTCCATGATTGGTGGCATCCGCGAGACCCAGGAAATGCTGGACTTTTGCGCCCAATACGGCATCGGCTCGGATATAGAAATGATTTCCGCGGGCCAAATCAATGACGCCTATGAACGTGTGCTGGCCTCGGATGTGCGTTACCGCTTCGTCATTGACACCGCCACCCTGTAGGCAGGACCGGGCCGCTGCCGTCCACACCGGCTTTTCCACGGTGTGCCGGCGCGGCACAGCCGCATGGGATGAAGTCCGTGGCCGGCAGCCCGGCTGGGGCGGAAAAGGGTGGTCCGCGCCCGCTTCACCACTGCTGGGCCGGGTTGCCGGCAGCGGCACCCGCCGTTGCCGGCAACCCGCAGCAGGCAAACCGGGCAGCCCGGCTTTCACCTGGGTTAATAGTCGATCCGGGTGTCGAGCCCGCCCCAGGTGCTGAACGGAACCAGCGGATCGTTGGCGCCCGGAGCGAGCTGTTGGACAGGCATGCTTCGTTCTTCGACAGGGGTGTCAAAAAAGTCATAAAAGACGGCGTCGTCGAAACCCGCACGGGCAGCATCGTGCCGGTCCGCGGCAAAGTAGACCCTGCCCACCCGTGCCCACAGTGCCGAAGCCAGGCACATGGGGCAGGGCTCACAGCTGGTGTAGAGGGTTGCACCGGTGAGATCGAAGGTGCCCAAGGCTGCACAGGCATTGCGGATGGCTGTAACCTCGGCATGGGCTGTTGGGTCATTGTTGGCGGTCACCCGGTTGATGCCTTCAAAGGCCCTTCCGTCCGCGGTCACCACCACGGCGCCGAAGGGCCCCCCGTGGTCCAAGACGTTGGCCGTGGCCAAATCAACGGCCTGGGCCATGTAACGCTGATCATTTTCGCTGGTATCCATGGTGCCTTCCTTTGGCAGAGTTGTTGGCTCCACATACCGGTATGCAGTCGGGCTTGAGCTCAATACACGCCCGGTGGACAGCGACCGCTTCAGGTGCCCGCCTGGACATGGTTGAGACCCTAGCACCAGAAATTGAACCGGGACAAGAACCCGGTGGCGAAGCGGTTTGCGGTCTGGGCAGTGCCAGTTTCCTCGCTTTTTGCGGCCGTGCAAAGCCATTGTCCCAGTGGATCATTTTTCCTCTGCCCGGCAACGCGATGTTGGAGGCCATCGGCCAGGTGCTGTTGCCCGGATCCATCAACAACTCCAGCACCTGCCCCACCAGGTGCGGGCGTCTGTGAGCCGGGTCCACTACCGCCGCCAACACCAAGGGTGTATGCTGCCTCACATTGGCTGCCACCTGTTCGCATGGATAACCTGGTGCGGCTGTCCCGGCCCCGCCGGTCCCAACCATGCTGACGCCCGTGCCTGCGAGCATTGGCGTTGCGCCGTTGCTGGACAGAGCCAAGGGAGAAGGACCATGACCGGAACCGTCGATCACAGCAAAACGGATGCGGCTGCCGCAGCCGTGAGAGTCAACGGCCAACAAATGTCCATTGCGGCCACTGCCCCCTATACCACCGCCCTGGCGTGGCTGCGCGGCAGCGGGGTCACAGGCCCCAAAGAAGGATGCGCCGAAGGGGAATGCGGAGCCTGCGCAGTGATGGTCTCCCGCCCGGACGGTGACGGCGGCACCCGCTGGACCTCGATCAACTCGTGTCTGGTGCCTGCCGCAATGCTCGCCGGCCAGGAGATATATACGGCAGAGGGCTTGGCAACCGACCAGGGACTGCACCCCGTGCAAGAAGAGATGGCCCTGCGTGGCGGTTCCCAATGCGGTTACTGCACTCCAGGATTCATTTCCTCCATGGCAGCTGAGTATTACCGTGAAGACCGCCGCGATTGCTCCTGCGAATCGGGCAGTTGCGGCTTGGCCTCGGCCACATCAAACATTGTCTCCACTGCACGCGCGGTACCCACCGGAAACAACCTTCCTTGGGCGCTCGTCGTCGACGGGAATGCGCCCGAGGGTGACCTTCAGCTGCCCCCGGATGCGGATGCAGCGACTGTGCCGGTCACGAGGTACGAATCGACTCCCCCGCACGCAGCGGAGATCGGACCCAATGGCTTCGATCTGCATGCACTCTCCGGGAACCTGTGCCGGTGCACCGGATACCGCCCCATCCGGGATGCGGCGTTCGCGCTCGGAAAGGTCGATCCCAAAGACCCCATGGCGCGGCGCCGTGAGCTGCCGGCACCCGCCAGCCAGCCACTGCGTCTGGAGCATGCCGGCAGCGCCTTCGTGCGGCCGGCCAATCTGGCGCAAGCCCTTGAGCTGCTCGCCGGGGCACCGGAGGCGGTCGTTGTGGCCGGTTCC
This sequence comes from Specibacter sp. NPDC057265, assembly GCF_042668835.1. NCBI lineage: Bacteria > Bacillati > Actinomycetota > Actinomycetes > Micrococcales > Micrococcaceae > Specibacter > Specibacter sp. NPDC057265. The sequence continues at coordinate 45,028 of NZ_JBHUYE010000006.1, read as the reverse complement.
ACCGACTGGGGTGTGGAGCTGAACATCAAGCACCGCCGCGCGTCCCTCACCATCGCGATCGACCAGCTTCCCGAGTTGCGCCAGTTCCACATCGCCGGGGACCGCATTGAGATTGGTGCGGCACTGACGCTGTCGGAAGTGGCACGGCTGTTGAATGGTTCGGTGCCCTTGCTGGACCAGGTCTTCCCGCGCTTCGCATCACAGCTGATCAGGAACGCCGCAACCATAGGCGGGAATTTGGGCACCGGATCCCCCATAGGGGACATGGCCCCCGCGCTCCTTGCCCTCGACGCCGGTCTCCTCCTGAGCTCTGAACGGGGCGAACGGACGGTGGCGTTGGCCGACTATTTCACCGGTTACCGAAAAAGCGTGCGTGCAGTCGATGAAATCATCCGCGCCGTGCACATCCCCATGCCCCTCGCGCCGCTGGGCCGGTTCTACAAGATCGCCAAACGCAGGTTCGATGACATCTCCTCGGTGGCCGTGGCCATCACCGCAACCCGTACGGACGGGGCTGTGGCACAAATCCGGGTCGGCGTGGGCGGCGCGGCCGCCGTGACGCTGCGCGCACGGGGCACCGAGGCCGCACTCATGGGAAAGCCCTGGACAGCGGAATCCTTTGCAGCCGCTGCCGAGGTCCTGATGACCGAGGTGACACCCATGACTGACCACCGGGCCAGCGCCGAGTACCGCAGCGCCACACTGGCCCAATCCATCCGCCGCTTCCACGCCGAGGTGTCATCATGAACCCGTTCTCCTCCCGCCCCCTCGCTGAAATCCCCGACGGCGCCGCCACCGGTCTCAGCGTGCCGCACGAGGCAGCCTGGGAGCACGTCACAGGCAAAGCGCTCTACACCGACGATCTGCCCTGCCGCTCCAGCAATGTGCTCTACGCGTGGCCGCTGCAGGTGTATGCCGCGCACGCCCGCATCGACTCGCTGGACACCTCCACGGCCAAAACCATGCCCGGGGTTGTCCGTGTGCTCACCGCCGAAGACGTACCCGGCATCAACGACTACGGAGATTTGGGCGACGAGCCGCTCTTCCCCGAAGAGGTGCAGTACCACGGCCAACACGTGGCCTGGGTGCTCGCCGAGTCCCTCGAGGAAGCCCGCCTGGCAACTGAGGCCATCAAAATCTCCATCACGGAACTGCCGTCCATCATCACCACCCAGGAAGCCATTGCGGCGGGACAGTTCCAGGGACCGCGCGCCACCCTGGCGCGCGGCGACGCAGATGCAGCCCTCGCGAATGCTCCGCACCGCATCAGCGGCGGCATCGACATTCAGGGCCAGGAGCACTTTTACCTCGAAACCCAGGCATCATTTGCCACCATCGACGAAAGTGGGCAGGTCTTCATCCAATGCTCCACCCAGGCCCCCAGCCACACGCAGGAAGTTGCGGCCCGGGTCCTTGGCGTGCCCTCGAACCAGGTCACCGTGCAGTGCCTGCGCATGGGCGGGGGCTTTGGCGGCAAGGAAACCAACGCGAACGCCTTCGCCGCCGTCGCAGCCCTGGGCGCCGTGCTGACCGGACGGCCGGTGAGCCTGCGCCTGAACCGCACCCAGGACATGACCATGACCGGCAAACGGGGCGGATTCCATGCCAGCTGGGAGGCCGGGCTCGACGACGACGGGCACATCCTCGCCTACAAGGCGGTCCTGACCGCCGATGGCGGATGCAGCGTGGACCTCTCCCCCGCCGTCGTCAGCCGCGCGCTGTGCCACATTGACAATGCCTACTACCTCCCCAATGTCCACGTGGTGGGCCAGGTTGCCCGCACGAACAAGACCTCGCACACGGCATTTCGTGGTTTTGGCGCCCCGGCCGGCATGATCGTGACCGAAGACCTGCTGGGCCAGGCGGCCACAAAGCTGGGCATCGGGGAGGAGGAGATCCGGCGTCGGAACTTCTATGCCCCCGGTCAAACTACACCATACGAACAAGTGGTCAGCCATGCCGCCCGCATGCCAGTCATGTGGGAGAAACTGAAGAAGACCAGCGATTACGAAGCCCGGCTCCGCCAGGTCGCAGAATTCAACGCCCATCACGAACACATCAAGCGGGGTCTGGCCATCACGCCCGTGAAGTTTGGGGTGTCGTTCAACAAGCCGTTTTTGAACCAGGCCGGTGCGCTGGTGCTCATTTACCGGGACGGTTCGGTGCTCATCAACCACGGTGGAACGGAAATGGGTCAGGGATTGCATACAAAGATGCTGCAGGTCGCCGCGACCGCCCTCGGCGTCCCGCTGCGGCGGGTCCGGCTCGCTCCGACCCGGACAGACAAGGTGCCCAACACCTCCGCCACCTCGGCCTCGACTGGTTCCGACCTCAACGGTGGCGCGGTCAAGAACGCCTGTGAGATCATTCTGGACCGGCTTGCACCGGTGGCCGCAGGCCTGCTTGGAGTCAATGCAAACGAGGTGCGCATCACCGACGGGGCCGTTGGCGGATTGGGCACGGACAAGTCCGTGAGCTGGGCGGAACTGATCGAAACTGCGTACCTCCAGCGCGTGTCCCTGTCCGCGGCAGGCTACTACCGCACGGAAGGTCTTTTCTTCGACTCCAAAACCTACAAGGGCAACGCGTTCAAGTACTACGCGCGCGGGGTGGCGGTGGCCGAGGTGGAGGTTGATGGGTACACGGGCGCCTATACCATGCGCCGGGTGGACCTGTTGCACGACGTGGGCTGTTCCCTCTCACCCTTGATCGATCTGGGGCAGGTCGAGGGTGCCTTTGTCCAAGGCGTTGGCTGGCTCACCCAGGAAGACCTGCGCTGGGACACCAGCGATGGTGCCGGCCGGGGAAAGCTGCTGACGCAGGCAGCGAGCACCTATAAGCTGCCGTCATTTTCGGAACTGCCGCAGGCTTTTAATGTGAACTTGTACGTGGACGAGCACCCTTCCGACGACGGCAGCATTTACGGCTCAAAAGCGGTGGGCGAACCGCCCCTGATGCTGTCCATCGCCGTGCGGGAAGCACTGCGGGCCGCCGCTGCCGCCTTCGGCGACGCCGGACGCCAGGTTGAGCTGCCCTCCCCTGCCACTGCCGAGGCCGTGTACTGGGCGCTTGACCGGGCACGCCGGCAGGCCCCTACACCAGTGCTCGTTACCGACTGAGCCGGGCAGGCATCATGGACTGGTTCGACGGCCTCACTAGGGCCCGCGCTGCCGGGAAGCCGGGAGTTTTGCTGACCATTGTCGAGGTGCGCGGGCACTCGCCGCGGGACGTCGGCGCGAAAATGTTCGTCGACGTCCAAACCGCCTCCGGAAGCGTGGGCGGCGGCAACATGGAGGCCACGCTCATCGAGCGTGCCCGGGCAATGTTGAACGATGGCACGGACACGGTGGTGGAAGCCGAGTTTGGACTCAATGAACACGCACGGGTGGCGTACGGCACCCAATGCTGTGGTGGCATTGTGCGGGTGCTCCTGGAACTGATCGGGCAACGCCCCACCGTCGCGATCTTCGGCGCCGGCCATGTGGGCAAGGAACTGGCGCGCATCCTCAGCCGGCACGAAATCATTCTTCACCTTGCCGATTCGCGGGAGGGCATGGTCGACGACGATCTGGCCGCCACGCTCAACTCGGGCCCGGCCACGGTGCATCTTCATACCTTGCCCGCCCCCGAGATCCTCATTGCCAGCCTTCCGGAGGGCGCGCACATCCTGATCCTCACCCACGACCACGCGGAAGACCTGATGCTCTGCGACGCAGCCCTTCGACGGGAGGGTCTTGGCAGCGTCGGCGTCATTGGATCCGCCGCGAAATGGGCCAGGTTCCGGAAAGGGCTCCTGTCCGAGGGACACGGGGAACCCGCCATTGAACGCATCCAATGCCCCATGGGGGTCCCCGAACTCACCGGAAAACATCCTGCAGTCATCGCCCTTAGCGTTGCTGCCGACTTATTGCGTGTCCTGCAGAAAGCCGATCCGCGGCCACAGAGAGAAGAAGGCGAAAGCCGGAGTGGGGATGGCCGGTGACACGGTCCCCCCGGAAGTGGCAGCCCGGGGTCAACAACAGCGGCGACTGCCCTCCTCCGCCACGTGATGGCCCCCTCCGCTACGTGATTGGCTGGAGCTGCCTGCTGGGCCCCTGATGCCGCCCATCCGGTCCGCCCCGCGCAACGTACCTTCACATGACGGCCGCCCGCGGTCGTGTGTGGTTCTTCGGACCCACTGCGGGTTATCTTTGTAAAATGGATGCCAGCCCGCGCCCCCTACAGCCCTTCACCCTTGATGTGGGCTCAGGTGTGCGGATCAACTATTTTGATTCCGGTGGCCAAGGGCCGGCTGTGGTGATGCTGCATGGACTTGCCGGCAGCGCGCGGGAGTTCTTCCAGACAGCGTCTGTCCTCCCCGAATTTAGAACAATCCTGATCGACCTGCGCGGGCATGGCCGCAGCACCCGCCGTCCCGGTGATGTATCCCGGAAGGCGTTCGTCGACGACGTCATTCGCGTCATTGAGAAAGCTGCCGGAGCCCCGGTGACGCTGGTGGGGCAATCCATGGGCGGGCATACGGCTATGCTCCTCGCCGCGGCCCGGCCGGATCTTGTGCATCAGCTGGTGCTGTTGGAAACCGGACCGGGCAGCGGCGACCCTGCCCAGAGGGAGGCTCTGGGCCAGTTCCTTCGTTCGTGGCCAGTGCCCTTTGCAAGTCATAAGGCCGCTCGGAGATTTCTCGGTGATGGCCCGCTCGAGAAGGCGTGGGTGGAGGATTTGGAAGAGCGCCGCGATGGATTATGGCCCAGCTTCGATCCTGATGTGATGGTTGGGGCAATCACGGAAGTGTCCGCACCCAGGTGGGCCGAGTGGGAATCTATCCGGGCACCAACATGGGTGGTGTACGGCGAAAATGGCATGTTCACTGCGGAGGAGAAGTCCGAATTTGTCCTGCGCGGCCACAACGTCCAACGCCGCGAGCTAAGCGGTGCCAGCCATGATGCGCATCTGGACGCATTTGAGGAATGGGTGTCAGTGCTGACCTCTGTGCTTCCAACCGCGCCGAATTCCCAGTAGCCCCCAAGCGTTCCGATCCGCACCGGATGCGCAGCCGCAGCCGCAATGCGGCAACCTTGCACAAGAATTCCCTCGCGCGATCAAATTCGAAGCTGGTTCAAGGAAAACTGCGCATTTGTGGGTGGGAGCGGCTTCAGGGCGCAGTAAGTACCGGAAGTGGATTTAAAGGTACGAGGGCCGGCGTGCCACCCTCGCCGGGGTGGACAGCCACGAAGGAAGCCCCAAAGAACAAGGTTCTTGGGGCTTCCTTGTCAGTTTGTGTCCGGGTTTTTTAGCTGGGACTGATTTCGCTGGCGGCAGGTGCGCTGATGTCCACGGCTGCGTCATAACCGCTGAACGTCATGGTGGTTGAAAAGGCTTGCCCTTGAACGTCCAATTTCTGGACCAGCTTCACCGGCCGCCCTGACTCATCGATCCACATTTCGGTGGGAATGGAATCAAGGCCCGCGGCTTCGAGTTGCGCCTTCTCCTGGCTTCCGGCGGGGAGCTTGCTCGGATCGACGACCACGTTGTAGTGATTGGTCTTTACACCATCCACTGTTTCGGGACCGACTAACGTCACCGATGATGTTGCCTGGATGAAGTTGGAGTACGTAGCCACCGGGGATGCTTCCAAAGTTGGTTGCAGGCTGGTCCACATCGCCGCTATGGTCGGGTTGCTGCTTGCTTCATTGACTTCAACCCAAGGCTGCTCAGCGGTGGTGACGCCCATGGCTGTGGGAAGCTTAATGTATACCTTGCCGTCCACAACAATGATGTCGATCTGCCCCATTTCGCCTACGCTCTGGCTAATCTTGGCGGCTTCAAGCTTGCCGCTTGACATCTTCTGCTGACCACTTCCGGAAATGACCTGCCCGGCTGCTGAAATCTCCGAGGTGAAGGAGAGCGAGGTGATCTCCTTTGTTGCATCCTGGACCGTTTGGGCCAAGCTGGCGGCGTCCTTGGGGGCCTCGACTGCTGGTGCTGTTGTAGTGGCAGCCCTGCTCTGCGTTGTGCCTGCGTTTTCAGCTGGGGCGGCGGAACAGCCACCCAACGCCAAGCCCGGCACGACCAGGAGGATAGCGGCCAAACGGAAGGTTCGGTGCTTTGACAGTGGGTTTTGAGGCTGGGCCATGATTTCTCTTTCGTCCAAGGGAAATTTTTTGAGGGCTGTGGCTGCAGTGCTGCTTGAGGACACCTTCCCAAGAAATCTCCTCAATAACTAAAGAGTGTATCCGGCCAGAATTTTTTACTGCCACCGGCCTGCGCGGGTTTCTTGATCCAAGTCCAAACTTTGTGCAACTTTTGCTTTTCGAGCGTGGTCAGAGCAGGAAATTCGCAACTTAGGGACCGTGGTCACACACTCGATCAGATCATTACCAAAGGCCGAAAAGTGGCAAAAAGTGCTCAACAATTGACGTTTGGTGGTCAGCAGGCAGCTCCAGGCCGCCGGGCCCGGTCATGGTCGGTTGATTGCCGGAAAGACTGCAGACAGCCTCCCCTCGTTCGCTGGACAGATGGCGCCCTGTCCCGGCGTGGAACCGTCACCGTGGCCGGCGCAGTCGAAGCAGCCGCAGCAGGATGCCAATAATGAACACTGCCATTCCGGTCAAGACTGACACCGGCGGCAGCGTCGCCATCAAAGCGATACACGCCAGCGCTCCGATGACTTGCAATGCCTTGGGGTATCGACGTTCATCAACAGCTTGGGTAAAAGCAGCAATATTGGCTATGAAGTAGTAGACCAGAACGCCGAAAGACGAAAAGCCGATGGCTCCGCGCAGATCGGCCACAAGAATCACCAGGCAGATCAAGACTCCAAGCACCACTTCGGCACGGTGCGGTACTTGATATTGAGGGTGCACGGCAGCAAGCCAATTCGGCAAATCATGGTGCCTGGCCATGGCCAAACTGGTACGGCCCAAACCAGCCACCAGCGCCAACAGCGCACCGAGTGCGGCCAAAGCGGCCCCAATACGCACGACCGGGGCGGCCCATGCCCACGGGCCGGAGCCAGCGACATTCGACAGAGGTGTTGCGGCCGCCGCGATTCCCTCAGCCCCCATGGTTGCCAACAGCGTCGCAGCGACTGCCGCGTAGATGATGATCGCAATCAACAAGGAAATTCCAATGGCACGTGGAATTGTCCGCTTGGGATCGCGCACTTCCTCGCCCATGGTCGCAATTCGCGCATATCCGGCGAATGCGAAAAACAGCAGTCCTGCGGATTGCATGATCCCGTACCAGCCGTGGGCCAGGAGGCCGCCACCAATGGTGTGCAGGGGCGCCGATCCACCACTTGCCCAGGCTGCCGCCACGCCCAGGGCCAAGGCTGCAAGCACAACGGCCACCAGAACCCGTGTCAGTCGTGCGGTACGTGTAACCCCGTGGTAATTTACGGCAGCCAAGGCGATGACAGCGGCAATTGCAAGTGGTCTTTCCCACCCGGCCGGGGCCGCGTAGGCAGCAAAGGTCATGGCCATTGCCGCGGCGCTGGCGGTCTTGCCGACGAGGAAGCCCCAGCCTGCCAGGTATCCTGCCCAGGGACCAAGACGTTCACGCCCGTAGATGTAGCTTCCGCCCGAGATCGGATAGGCTGCAGCCAGTTGGGCCGATGAAGTCGCATTGCAGAAGGCCACGAATGCTGCGATGACCAGACCCACCAGGAGACCAGACCCGGCTGCTGCGGCAGCAGGGGTGAAGGCTGCAAAAACTCCCGCACCGATCATCGACCCCAGACCGATCACTACAGCATCGGTGGTTCCCAAGCGGCGCGCCAATGTAGCTTGGCTACTCATTCCCAATATCCTTGCTGTGCGGGATGCACTTCGGCGGCCAGGTCGCGGCCGGAGAATCGGCGAAGCTGCCGCCACCGGCCTTATGGATGGTTCCGCAGGAGACTCAGTTACGCATGCTCGCCGGTTCCATCCCCTCCGGAGTGTAGCCAGCTGCGGGCTGATAGTGCTAAACCCGCAGTCATTAGGACTTCACCTATACCCGAACGACCCATTGGGTGGGATTTTTCTTGCTGCGCGCTGATGCCAAACGTGCAATCCTGTTGCCTTGCCGGGGGGGGTCTTCCCCGGGGCCTTGTTGGCTCCTTGACCTTGCGGGCTTGTGGCCACGAAAAAATATTCATCATCCCTGGTGCCTGTAGGGCGAAGCTCTCGCCAGGATGCTGGTGGTGTGGTCCGCAAGGGTGGGGTGCCGATGGCGGGGATCGAACATGTTTTGGGACTACTGGGTTCCAGCTAAAAAATACTGGGCTTGCTGTGGCTTGTAGCCACAAGTTTCATTGCTAAAAATCACGGTCCAAGGGGGGCGTCTCTGTCACTGGTGTCGTTGATGAGCTGGCGCCGGTGGTGTTTCTAACAGCTGCGAGGGGACTCCACACCATATTCGCCAATATGGTGCTCGTGAGCTGGCTGTTGGATCCGGAAATTGCATTTCCCACCGTGACTGTAACAATTGTTCGGGGAATGCCATTGATGGTGGCAGTGGAAGCAGTCATGGTGCCGTTGAGGTGAACGGTGGCGAAAAGCCTGGCGAAGTTGCCCTTGGTATTTACCGAACCCAAATTCACCGAGGTACCAGATCGTTGTACGTCGATCGTGTCGCCATTGCTTCCCAGCCCCAGCAGGTTCCCGTCCCGTAGGCGAAGGGTTACGGGGATGGGGGTCCCGGTCCAGCCAGGTGTCACGGTTGTGAGGTTGATCAATTGACTATAGCTAAAGTTCAGGGTGTCGCCAGCATCCAACCGTCCTGCGATACCTGGGCCGCTGGTGGTTTGAATGTCTGCACCCCGCAAGGGGCTGTTATCCACCCGTCGATTGGCAACGGTGGTGGAGATCGTCTCTTTGCCCGTGGCATCCAGCAAGATGGCGCGCACGTCGTACAGTCCATCGGTCATCGAGGTAGTGTTCCATGGGCACGTGAAGGGCGCGGCATTGTCGGTGCATCGTGTGCTCCAGGCCGTGGTCCCGGCTGGTGCCGTTTGGATACGGACATTGGTGATGCCGGCCGTGGAATTGGCAAAAGCGCGAAGGGTGACGGTACCGGTGAGATACGCGCCTGGATCTTCCACTGAGACTGTTGCCACAGTGTTATCAACCATGCGGTAGGACGTAGCGGAAGAAAGCGAAGTATTTCCTGCTTCGTCGGTGGCAACCGCACGGAAGCTGTAAGTGCCGTGCGCCAAGGCGGTGGTATCAAACCGACAAGAGTAGGGGTCTTCTTCCAGGCTGCACATGGTGACCCACGTGGAGGTGCCAGAGTGGAGGTACTGCAGCTGTACGTGCGCCACTCCAGAAGTCGCGTCTGAGGCGGTTGCCTCGAAGGTTGTGGTGCCGCGGATTGTAACTCCCGGATCTTTCAAGGAAACTGCTGGTGCAGTATTGTCCACCAGTACATCTGTAACGATGTTGGAGTATGTGGTGCTGGTCCCGGAGACGGCTACGGCACGAAGGTCATAGCCCCGGTCGGCAATCAATACCGTATTCCACACACAGGTGTAAGGCGCGGTGCTTTTCTGGCAGATCGGTTTCCAAGTATTGGCGTCCGCCGGGGAGTATTCCATACGTACCGTGTAGGGGATCGTCCCAGCGCTGCTGAGCGCAGTACTGAGATTGACAGCACCGTGGGCAGTTTCACCAGGATCGGCGAGCACCACTGTAAAAGAGTTAGCGACCGTTGTGCGTATCGGTTCGGTAGTGGTGCTAAGTCCGGCTTTGTCTGTCGCCGTGGCACGAAGGAGGTAGGCGCCATCTGGCAGAGCCTTGGTGTTCCAAGGGCAGGAGTAGGGTGCGGATTCAGATGTGCACAGGCTTACCCATGTTCCGGTGTCCACTGAGGCATACTGGATAACCACTTTCCGGATGCCACTAACGTCATCCGAGGCTGTTGCCGTCAGCAGCACCGTGTCCCTGACCGTAGTCCCGGGACTTATCATGGCGGCTGTAGGTGCCACCCAGTCGGGGGCCGCGCCAAAGGTGTTGGCCACGTTGGCTGTAGTGGCTGTAAATGCTGCGGAAGAGAAAGCACTGGCGCCCAATATTGTCATGGCCACTAAAGCTGCAACGATTCCAAAGGCTGCACTGAGTCTCTGCGCGGACGAGGGTTCAGCTTCACTGGGCCAGCCCGTAGCTGGCTGGGTTTGATCAGCCTCCTCGAGTTCGGCGGCTTCGTCGGCAGTGCCCAAATCTTCTTCTGCAACGAAGCCCTCCTCGGGGGCATCGTCACCCTCATCTTTAAAGGGGCGGCGGCTGCTACCACCTACCGCGGCTGCCACGGCCGCTAAAGTCAACAAAGACCACAGTGACAAATACTGGAAATTGCCGCTGCCTAACCACAGGCCTGGCAGGCCCACCCATGGGATGAGTAAGCGTGCCTGACCGCTAATTTGATCTCGAGTGATGGGGGTGCTGTCAACGTCGACGTTGGCATCGCCGGCTGTAACGAACGTGCCGTCCGGATTTTCTCCGACAATGCGGTGAAGGCGGGTCTTTTCGACCCCGCTGGGCTCGGCCTCCGCCGGGCTGCGGTACTCCACGACTCCGCCCATGGGAACCGGGTTGGCGGCATTCAGTGGGGCCGCCAAGACCACGTCACCGCGGGAGATGTGCGGTTCCATGGAGCCACTTTGCACTGCCGTGCCGTGCCAACCGAAGAGGACTGGCAACACGGCAAAAAGGGCAAGGCACAGCATGATGCCTAGGTACATCCGCGAGGCAAGGGCTGCGAGGAAACGCACCCAGCCATCGGCTGCAAAAAGCCCTGCGGCCCGGGAAGAACGAGGCGGAGAGCCGGTCCTGTCCCGGGTCACTGGCTATGAACTGCCGGGTTAGGGAATAACGGGAGAATCATTGGACTGCAGTTCCCATACGAGGTCGATGCTCACATGGGCTCCCTGCATGGCATTGATTTCATTTTGGCCCATCGTTCCGGTATCAAAACGCCAAGTCGCCCGGTAGCTTTGTGTTTCACCGGGTGTTCCCGCGGTGTCCCACTCTGCACCGCCACTGGCAAAGTCACGATTGACCGTGGCCAAAGTGGACAGGGGTAGTTCCGGTACCGTGTTGGCGGTCGGAGTGAAGCCGGTGCAGTCATCGAATGAACCGCCGGTGCCCTGCTCAAGATCAAGGAAAATCCTTGTCTCCAGGCCCTTGGAGTTGACCAGGTTCTGCGTGTAGGCCCTGACCACGCCGGGAACAGTGGAATTTGAGGTGACAACGATGCACTTCTGGCCGGTCTGCCCGGGAACGATGTTTTCCACCGTGAATGCCGCGGCACCCTTGTCGTCATCGGTGAGGGCGACGTTGCCGGTGTTCCACGAGTTTCCGGCGTTCCTGGTGGATGCCGTGAAAGCGGCTTGCGATCCTTGCCAGACCATGCCGCCGGCGATCAGAATCGCGATCGGAGCGGCAGCGAACATGCTGATTCTGCGTATACGTGAAGAGGGAGTGCGCATTTTTTGAGACCTTGCGTTTGAACCGGATAAGAGTTGTGTTTCCTGCCCGGTCTGCCCGTCCCACATTCTTAGAATGTCAACGCCCCCAAGCAATAACAATTTCAGCATAGAGGACTGGGACGGATTTAATCCAGGGTCTGTAGTAAAGGCCACAGTTCCTGCGTTACGGACCATTCGTAACTTTCAGTGGTGGCTGGCTTGATGTGGCGGCAGGGCGGCACTGGTTCTTCATATTGGGTATGGCTCATGAACCTTCTGACTTTGAGGAGGATGTCATTCACCGGATCACTCAACCTGATCGGAGGGGCCGATGCCATTCAGGTGCCCACCACACATCCGCCAAAAGGCCAACGGAAAGGGGCATGAGCTAATTCACCTGCCACCAGGCCCGGCTGCGGGCCGGCACAAAGGTCTCGAAGTCTTCGTACATCAATCACCAGGAACCCGCAGGCAGCTCCACGGAGGGATCCCCTGGGGCAGTCGCAACCAAAGGAATGGGGAACTGACGGACAGCTGCAGCTTTCCCGCCCAGGATTCCGGCAGCAAGCATCCCTCATGGGCAACTGCAGGGACGGATCGCCTGTTGCTGTCCAACAGCTGCCGGACAACGTGATTGTTCCTGCCCGCGCGACAGTTGAACAATGCCGGGTGTTTTGGGATTAACGCGGCTATGCATGGGCGTACAAGGCTTCGGTCTTGCAATCGTCACCGGGAGCGTTGTACCTCGGGGGTGTTTGCGGTGGATACCTTGGTAGCTATCCCCGCCGTGTGCCGCGTCTCTACGCTGAAATCATGCGAACTTCTCAAATGATTCTTTCCACTTCCGCTCTTGCCCTCGTCACCGTGGCCGCCCTTTCAGGCTGCTCGCCCTTGGGTTCCGGGCCCACTGTCACTCAGGACCGCGACATCACCGATGTCACTGCCGTGCAGCTGAACACGTCCGGGAGCCTCATAATTGCCCTCGGGGCGACACCGTCGCTGACCGTGTCTGCCGGGGATCGGATCATTGACCGCCTCACGGAGGACGTTGATGATGGGGTGCTGCGGCTGGCGATGGAGGGTAATCCAATGCCCCTCGACGGCGACATCCGCTACGAGCTGACAGTGTCCTCCCTTGAGTCCCTCACGGTTACCGGTTCCGGTGACGCAGTGGTCGACCTTTCGGGGGCAAGGGAGCCGACCATCACGGTCCGCGGTTCGGGCGGCGTCGACGCCTCCGGAATCGACGCGGCAATGGCGGCTCTCACCGTCGAGGGTTCCGGCGCCATCCAAGTCCGCGATGCCGCTCTCGAGAACCTGATGGTGCGTGTGGACGGTTCGGGCGAAGTCACGGTTGACGGCGCGGCGGACACGCAGCGCGTGGAGATCATGGGATCTGGCGGATATCAGGGCACCGAGCTGCGCAGCGCAAACGCCTTCGTCACCGTGCGCGGTTCAGGCGAGGCCACCGTTACGGCGGACGAGGCGCTTGATGCGGTCATTGACGGCAGTGGTGTGATCTCGCACGGCGGAGATGCCCGGGTCACGGAAGATGTAGCTGGTTCCGGGGCGGTCACCCAACGCTGACCAAGCCGGCACATCATCCCTGGCCTTATGGAAGTGCATTCAAAGTCATGGTGGCAATGGCCATCAGCTCAGCCAACGTTCCCCCATCACGTGCACGGGAAGACATCCCGGCGTGTGCCGCCATGACGTAACCCGCCACCTGCTCCGGGTCGGTGTGGGCGGGCACGTCCCCGTCCTGCACGGCCTGTTCGACCCGGCGGGCAAGACGATTTCGCAAAACCGTCCGTTCGGATGCGAGCCTCGGCTCGGTCGCCAGGAAGCAACCCGGGGGCGTGCCCCCGTCAGTGTGGGCTGCAGCTGTCAGGACAAGCATCTCGGTCACCGCTTCGCGCAGGGTTGGCAGTGCCAGGGCCTTTTCAAACTGAACGCTGATGGCATCGAAATAAACCGTGCTCGCGGCGGCGAAAAGCTGGTCCTTGTCACCGAACGCGGCGTAGAGGCTCGGCGGGGTGATCTCCATCGCCTCCGTCAGTTTTGCGATGGTCGTGGCCTCGTAGCCACTGCGCCAAAATTTTTCCATGGCGATGAGCAAAGCCGTTTCGCGGTCAAAGGATCTGGGTCTGCCTGCCATGGTGATTCACATTCTATAACGACTGCTAGGACCGCTGCTATCGTGGGGACAGTTATATAGTGAACACTACAGAAGGAGTCACATGCTGATTATCAACTCGGTCGCCCTCGTCACGGGGGCCAACCGCGGCATCGGCGCGGAGTTCGTGCGTCAATTGTTGGAACGCGGCGCCGCAAAGGTCTACGCGACCGCCCGCAACGTGGACACCATCGACGTCGACGGTGTGGAAATACTCGCCTTGGACATCACGGACGAATCCCAAGTGCGGGATGTGGCGGTTCGCGCAAGCGATCTCACCCTGCTCATCAACAATGCCGGCGTCTCCTCGGGGGTCGATCTACTGGGAGGGGACCTGAGCAGGATCCGCAGCGACCTCGAAACGAACCTCTTCGGCGCGCTTCACCTCACCCGCGCCTTCGCACCCGTTCTCAAATCCAATGGCGGCGGCGCCATCCTCAATGTCCTCTCCGCCGCAGCCTGGTTCTCCGCACCCGGCGCGAGCTCGTACGCGATGACCAAAGCTGCAGCGTGGAGCCTCACCGACGCCACACGCGTGCAACTCGCCTCCCAGGGAACCTGCGTCACCGGCCTCCTCATGGCCATGGTTGACACGGATATGACTGCGGGGATCGACATCCCCAAAAGTTCCCCGGCATCGATTGTGACCGCTGCCCTGGACGGCATCGAGGCCGGTGCCGTCGAGGTCATCGCTGACGACGTCACTCTGGGGCTCAAGGCCCAGATGCACCTCGACCCTGCCGCACGGTACGGCTCGATGATCCGGGTCAAAAGCAGTTAGCCGAATCGGCCGGCAGCAAGGTGCGGTCCTTTCAGGGCGCTCGACTTTCCTGACCCGACTGATGTCAAAGGGGTAAAATGCAGTGGTGAGAGTTGCCGGCATGTCCATGGTGCGCACCTGGTGGGACGTTTTCCTGGCCGGCGCGCTTGTCGTTTTGTCCTTCGTTCCGGGTGTGGCCCGCCAAGGCCTTGAGCTTGCCGGTCTTCCAGACCGGCCTCTGGACCTGCTCGGGGTCTCACTGATCGTGATTCAAGGCAGTGGTGTCGTGCTGCTCCGACGACGGCCTGCCTGGGCCCTGGCATTGACTGGCTCAGGATTCGCCGCCTACCAGCTGCTCGGCTTCCCGACCACCTTTGCCGCGCTGGCTCTGCTGTTCATCCTGGTCGGCGCGGGCGCGTTGATTGAACGGAACCGCGTGATGATTGCTGCGCTCGCGGTCGGCGGGTACATTGTGCTCGCCGCCGCGTTGCTCACATTCGACGTCGAGCTCACTGCTGTCGACACTTTGGTTTTCGGGGTGCTGCTCGCCACGTTGTGGCTGTGGGGTTCGTGGCTTCGGTCGCAGGCAGCTTCCCGTCGGGTTCGTGCCCAAACCGCAGAGCGGGACGCCATCGCCGCCGAACGTGCGCGCATTGCGCGTGAACTGCACGATGTGGTCACGCACCATGTGACGGCGATCATCGTTCAGGCTGAGGCTGGCCAGTATCAGCCGGCGCTGGATGCGAAGACACACGGCATCCTCGCCTCCATTGCCGAAGGAGGCAGATCGACCCTTGTTGACCTCCGCAGCCTTCTCGGGGCGCTGGAGGCGAGCGCGGCAGGTGGCCGTGCGCCGGCCTTGCAGAGCGCGGATGAGATTGTCGCCAGCGCCCGCGCGACGGGTCAAGACGTGCAGCTTGTCGAGCGTGGGAAACCGCGGGCCCTGCCCGGTGCGCCTGGGCTCGCGCTTGTCAGGGTTGTGCAGGAGGGCATCACCAATGCAAGGAAGTACGCCACTGACGGATCGGCTTGTGTCGACATCGAGTACGCTGAGCATGCGGTCCTGGTCGAAGTGGCCAGTTCCGGTCTGGAAAAGGGGTCGGCCTCGACGCCGGGAGGGCGGGGGATCGTGGGTATGCGTGCACGGGTGGAATCTTTGGGCGGCGATCTGCAGGCCGGTCCTGTAGGCGGGCGGTTCATGGTGCGGGCAAGGATCCCGGGATGAACGCGGAGCCGGTGGAGGCGCCGCTGCGCGTCGTCGTCTGTGATGACCAGGAGCTCGTCCGGACCGGTTTCGTCACGATTATCAATGCCCAACCGGATCTGATGGTCGTCGGTGAGGCAAGAAACGGCGAGGAGGCCGTGCGCATCACCGAACGTGAGCGTCCGGACGTCGTCGTGATGGATATCCGCATGCCTCTCCTGGACGGGATCGAGGCCACCCGGAAAATTGCGGGCCCTGGTGTCGAGGTGGCAGCGCGAGTACTCGTGGTCACCACCTTCACGCTGGACTCCCTTGTCTACGAGGCGCTGCGTGCCGGCGCCAGCGGCTTCCTGCTCAAGGATGCGCGGCCTGCGGAATTGACGGCGGCCATCCGGACCATCGCCGCTGGAGATTCCTTGATCGCCCCCGCTGTCACACGCGCGTTGATCGGCCGCTACGGGGGCCGGTTGCGGCCCTCCGATCAGGGGGCGGCTGTGCTTGCCGCGCTCACCGCACGCGAACGGGAGGTCTTGATGCTGCTCGCCGACGGACAGTCCAATGCAGAGATCGCAGCCGCGCTCTTCATCAGCCTCCAGACGGTTAAGACGTACGTCTCCCGCGTTCTGATGAAGCTCAATGTCAGAGACAGGGTTCAGGCTGTGGTGCTCGCACACCGGGCGGGGCTCGCATCCCCCCGTTGACTGCCGGCCATCAGCGGCCAGAGCATTATTTGTTCGCTGGTCGAATCCCCCATGCGAGGGACCCAAAGTGTCCCCGCTGGGTGGATTCGCATTCCTTCCAAGCTCCGTAGCGTGAACCTTACACCCACTACGAGGAGCACCAATGAAGAACCAGACACCGGGCCGTCAACCACTGCCCCCATTTCACGACACAGTGGCCAAGCCCCAAAGCAGCCCTCCCCGCAACCGGGTGATGGGAACAATCCTGGTCATTGGTTTCGCGGCGGCAATGCTGGCAGCAAATTTCCTCGCTTCCTCCCTTGAGAACGCAGTGGCCAGCCTCATCGTAGGTCCCGTCCTCGCGGTGTCCATGGTCTGGCTCTACATCTGGGTCGGGATCCGCTTCGAGAAGCGCACCGTAGCAGAGCTCCCTGTGCGGGCAGGCATGCGGCATCTGCTGTTGGGCAGTGCTGGCGGGGTGTCTCTCGCAGCGGTGACCATCGCTTTCCTCGCCCTCTTCGGCGGGTACCGGATCACCGGCTGGGGATCAGCCGCCGGGGCTCTTGCCGTGGTGGGAACGATGTCCGCTGTGGCGGTCGCTGAAGAAGTGTTCTTCCGAGGCATCGTCTTCCGCCTTCTCCTGGGCCGGTGGGGAGTGCTGGTGGCGCTCATCGTGTCGTCCGCGATCTTTGGCCTGCTCCACCTGATCAATCCGGGGTCCTCGCTCAATGGCGCGCTCGCCGTCGCCGTCGAGGCTGGGCTCATGCTGGGTGCCGCGTACCTGTTCACCGGATCTTTGTGGCTCGCGATCGGCCTTCATTTCGGTTGGAATGTCGCGATCGGGGGGATCTTCGGCACAGTGGTTTCCGGCTCCGACGCCAGTGATGCAGTCTTTGCCGCCACGACCGCGGGTCCGGATTGGCTTTCCGGGGGAAGCTTCGGTCCCGAGGCGGGCATAGTCTCCATCCTGGTGTGCTCCGCAGCAACCACGGCGTTCCTTATCGCAGCGCACCGCCGGGGCCGCATGCCACGGCAGAGAAGTTGACTGCCAGTCCCCCACCCCGTCCCCCCGCTGCCCCGACGTCGTCGTACCCCATGACATCCGGAGCCCTCCCGCAATGACCCATCGCGGCTTCAATGCTTTTCGCCGCGGTTTCGGTGGCATGGTGCCCGGCTGATTCAAGATGCCGGTGCCGCCAGCGTCGGCGGGGCCGGCACTCCCCCGCTCATTTCCGGGTCTACCGGCCACCCTGGATTTTTCGGCTTCGCTGAACTTGGGCCCTTGGACCGTATGGATAAATTCCCACCCGGGGACTGCTGACATCCGCCAGCTGCTGGGACTCCTGCGCGGAAAGTTCCAGATCCGCCGCGGCGAGGTTGTCTGCCAGCTGTTCGACGGTGCGTGCACCAAGTATCACCGACGTTACGGCGGGGCGGTCCGCCAGCCAGGCCAGCGCCACCTGGGAGGCGGAGACCCCATGGTCCGCAGCGATGCCTTCCACCGCACCGATAACCTCCCAGGTGCGGGGATCGTCGTTGCGTTCCTGCCAGGCTTCCATGCCGCGTTGGGGGTTCTCGCCCAGGCGGGTGGCACCAGCTGGAGCTTGATCCCGCTTGTACTTTCCGGAGAGCCAACCGCCACCCAGCGGCGACCAGGGCAACAGGCCGATCCCGGCGTCCAGGGAAGCCGGGACAATTTCCGACTCGATTTCCCGCACCAACAGGCTGTATTGGGGCTGCAGGGTAACCGGGGGATTCCAGCCGTGGGCCTTGGCCAAGTGGACGGCCTTGGTCAGCTGCCAACCGAGGAAATTGGAGAAACCGTAGTACGCGATCTTGCCCTGGTTGACCGCGTCCTGCAGGAAGCGCAGCGTCTCCTCCAGCGGAGTGATGGGGTCCCAGGCATGCATTTGGTACAGGTCGATCTGCTCCACCCCCAAACGGCGCAGGGAGTCATCCAGGGCTCGCGTCAGATGCCTGCGGGAGGTGCCGACGTCGTTCGGGGCAGCTCCCATGGGAAAGCGGCCCTTGGTGGCAACAACCATTTGATCCCGCGTGTCCGGCCGCTGGGCCAGCCAACGGCCAATGATCTCCTCTGACACGCCGGCGCTGTACACGTCGGCGGTATCAATAAAGTTGCCGCCGGCGGCGACGTAGCCGTCAAGAATCGCATGGGAGGTTTCCTCAGTGGCCTCCGCCCCAAACGTCATGGTGCCGAGCGCGTAGTTGGAAACCACTGCGCCGCTGTTGCCCAATGTGCCATATTTCATGATGTTCCCCAGTCCTTTTTGTTAGTCCGTCTGATTCCGCTGGTGGTTGCGCCAGCTGTGCTCCGGGGAGTACCCCAAGAGTCTTTGGGCCTTCTCGATTGAAAGCATGGTCTCGTGCTCGCCAAGTTCCTTGCGCACCTCCACCTGCGGGAAAACCTCCGCGGCAAGATCGGCACTGGAGCGGAGCATGACAGTGTCGGCATTGGCAATGATGAACGCCTCAAACCCCGGCCGGCCGTTTTCAAGTGCCCGCGCCACGGCCTGGGCGCCGTCCCGGCCATCAACGTACCCCCACAGATTCCATTTGCGCGTCCTGGCGTCGGCCTCAAAAGAGGGAAAGGAGGCGTAGTCCTGAACATCCATGACGTTGGAGAAGCGAAGCGCAATAATGCTCAGCTCCGGATCCCAGCGCACCAGCTCCCTGGCCATTTGCTCTTCCAGGTGTTTCACCAGTGAATAGGTGCTTTCCGGCCGGGCCGGATATTCCTCATCCATCGGTATATAGGGAGGGTCGACGTCGAACGGCAGGCCCAGCACAGTCTCACTGGAGGCGTACACGAGCCTTTTAATGCCCGCGCGCCGCGCCGCCTGGAACACGTTATAGGTGGAGAGCATGTTGTTTTCAAAGGTGGCTGCATCCGGGACTATGCCCGGCGCGGGAATGGCCCCCAAGTGGACAACGGCATCAAAGCCACTGTGCCTGTCATCGAGGCCCAGGAACACGTCCAGGACCTGGCCATAGTTGCGCAGATCAACGAAGACCTGCCCCGCATTCCTCTCCCCCACCCGGTCCAGGTTCAGTATCTGGTGCCCATCCTCCGCGAGCCTGCGCACCACATGGCGCCCCAGCTTTCCGCTTCCACCAGTGACGGCAATCCTCATCGGCGCTCCTTCGCTATGGGTCAATGGTTCCAGCCATACACCTTGATCAAGACGGGCCGCCATCAGCGTCACCGCGGAAGTTCCCCGGCCGGCGGCATTGAATCCACCATGGAAGGGTCCGGCTTCCGCACGGGGCCCGGAGGCGGAGCCTGAGCAAAAATGGATTTCACCAGGACGGAAAACCGGGCCACGACGTTGGCGCCGTCTTTGAAGAAAGAGTAGCCCAGGACCCGGGCATTTTGTGTTCCTTTACGTTCCAAGGCGCAATGGACCATAGCTGGTTGGCAAGCACCTGCCCTGTCCGCCAAGGGCTGGATCGCAAGGCACACCGCCGCCGGTGAGGACAGCTGGGCTGCCGCGGTCAGGACACGGGACGTTTCTCGAGGGTGGTGACCAGTTCCGCATGCGTTCGGTCGGTGAGTCGGTACCAGCCCATCACACTGACGGCCAGGAGGATGGCCAGCGCGGGTGCGAGGCCAGCTGCCACCCGAATGCCGAACATGGCTGCCTCGGATTGCTGGACCGCGGTTGACTCGTAGCCGCCCCAGGCCAGTGCGAAGGCGGCCAGGGCACCACCAAAGGCCATTCCGAGCTTTCGCGTTGAGGACAGCAGTGAATAATTGATGCCGTCCGAGCGCACCCCTGTTTTCCATTCTCCGTACTCGACCGTGTCGGCGATCAGTGCCCACACCATAATGCTCACACTGGCCGCACCCGCGAGGGCCAGGATGATCCCCAGCAGGGCGACCCAGACGACGCCGGCCGGTGCGGCGAAGACGAGGATTCCTCCGACGCCGCTGGTGAGGCCGCCGGCAATGTAAATGGTGCGCTTGCCGAAGCGGTGCACCAGGCGGGGTGCCGTGGTGGCCAGGACCAGGGTGATCACCACCTGGGCCAGAGCCACCACCGGAAACAAATCCAGCCGCTGCAGTACGTCCCGGAGGTAGAACAGCTTGGCGGTGTTGCTCACCACATTTGAGGCCATGAACAACAGCGAGCTGATGCACAGCACCAGCAGCGGGGTGTTTCCCTTCAGGGCCGCACCAGCCTGCTTGAGCGACAACTTTGGGGACGCCTGGCGGTATTGCTCCCGCGTGGAAAACGCACAGAACAGGTAGAGGCAGGTCCCGGCAACTGCAAACCCGATGGTCAGCGTGGTGAAAATGTTCTGCAGCTCGGCACCGGCTTTCAGCAGTGGTGCCACGAATATGCCCAGAATGGACGTGGTGGCCAGTCCTCCGATGGTACGGGCGCCCGCCAACCGGGCGCGGCTGCGGGGGTTGCGGGTCATGGCACCCACCAGGGCTCCGTAGGGAACGTTGACCATGCTGTAGGCCAGGCAAAAAGCGAAGTAGCTGACGTAAGCGTAGATCAGCCTCCCGGCCGGATCCAGCACGGGGACGTGGAACATCGCCACACTGAGCAGCAGCGGGACAGCACCAAAGAGGAGAAAGGGCCTGAACTTCCCCAGTTTCCGGTGGTGGTTTCGGTCCGCGACCCTGCCGGCGAATATGTCGGTGAAGCCGTTGAACAGTCCAGCCAGCAGCAACAAGGTCCCCGCAGCCGCCGCGGGAATGCCTACGACGTCGGTGTAATAGACCAGCAGGAACATGCCGATGGTGCTGAACGCCATGCTGTTGGCCATATCCCCGGCCCCGTACCCGGCGATGGCCACGGCTCTGGGTTCAATTCCTGGAGTGGGAGGGGCCATGGGAAGCCAGCGACCTTTCTGGAAAGGGCAGCCGGATCCGGATGCCCAGATGAATCCCGACACCCGGGAAAGCGTTTTCTTGGAAGGTATCAGCAGCCTTTCATTTGGTCAACGCAGCGCAGCTGGGATTTTTTGTCAATGCCCGCTTGGGATGGCGTTGATGTTGCTTGTTCTCAACCCGCCGGCATTCCTGTTGCCCAGTGAAACCACCCGGCACTTGGCTGCCAATGCCATCGAATTTCTGAGCGGGTTCTGTCCATGTGGATGGGGGCCGGCCCACTTCGCTGCGGCAATACTCCCTAATGGCACCAACTTCAACGCGCACCGCTTCGAGCGGATACTGGAAGTTGCCACGGAACTCAACCTGCGGCCAGGGACGATTCTCAGGGCACCAACCACCGCAGCCGCAGTCCAGTGGGGCCCACGATGGCGGCATAGAGGGTCCGCCTTGGTCATAACCACCTTGGACCGGCTCGGGCCTCCACCTGGAACACGCCCGTCTTTGCCCAGAAGCCAGGCAGCAACGGCGCCGTCCTGCCGGTCCTAAACCTTAATCGCGGTGATGTGGACACCTTGACATTCATGGGAACGATGCTGTCAGCCAACATGACCGCCCTGAATCAGCTGGAAAACAAATTCGGTAACGAACGCATCACCACAACCAAATCCATAAATCCATGGGCCTCATGGACACGGAGACCACACAGTCCAAGTCGCCGACAACCTCGGAATGACGCGCAACCGGCTACCAACGCATCCAGTCCCCGGGCTTAACCCTCCCGGGCTTGATGCCGACGTCGCTCTCAAAAAGACAACGGCATCAAGACCCGGAAACTTCAGTCCATACTTCGCGGCGTTACCAATGGATCAGTATGTAACTTCCTTAGAACGAGCCGACAAGCACTGGGTATTGGTTCGATGATGACCGCAACACCCTCAGCGGAAAGCCTGCGGGCTGTTTCGCTCAGTGGACCGCCGGCTATGATGACTGCCTGAGCGCCGCTGGCCACCGATTCCAACACAGCTTGCCGCAGCTGACGGAATTGCTCCTGAGGGTCAGCAGCCAGTGCGAGCGGTTCGGATGCTGTCAGCTTTACGCCACAAAACTGCGCGGCTTGACCGTGCTTAGCCACCAACCGCGTTAAGGATGGCACCAGCAGCGGCGTACTGGTAGCCATTCCAAATGGTCTGCCCTGCTCAGAAGCAGCCAAAATCGCTGCTTCGCCTATTCCAACCACGGGCATTTGAACCTCGTCACTTAGTTCCTGCCACCCGGGGTCACCGATGGCCGCAATCACGATCGCGGCAACATTGGATCCTTCAGGACCAGCCAAATAGGAGTGGACGACATCTTGTACATATTCCGCGGAAGCAGTGAGGTTTTCTGGGTCGATGAGCATCTTCGGACCCTGAAGGGCTGTGATGCCAACGACCTCCAGGCCGCTGTCGCCCAGTTCGGCAGCCGCCAGTTCACGCATCATGGCCGTGGTTGAAGTGTTCGTATTGGGATTGACGATCAATATGACACGGGCATTAGTGGACATAGACGGCCTCATCATCCTCTTCCAGTGGTTTGCCAAACGTTTCCGGCGGGAACTGTACGACGATTCCGAGAATCACAAATAGACCGGCGAGGACGGCGAACATTCCAAACGTTCCATGAGAGTCGAAGACGACACCAGAGATCAGGGGAAAGAGCCCCCCTGCCAGTGAACCTGCCGCCAGAATGATCGACGTTCCGAATCCGCGGACCCGCGTCGGGTACAACTCTGGAGCAAAAAGCCAGATGGTGGTGTTCAAAACAATAACGGAGAAATTAAAGAGGACTCCGAAGATGAGAATCATGGCGATGCTTGTTCCCAGGAAAGCGATGCAAAGTCCCGCAGTACAGCCAAGGATCGCTGCTGCTGTCAACACTTTCTTGCGTGGCAGACGGCTTGCCAGGTATGCCGCGGTGGCTGCGCCAATCAGCGAACCTGATTGCATGATGAGCGTAAACCAAAGGCTGGTATTTATCGCGTAACCGCGGGAAACCAAAATTGTTGGCATGAGTGTCAACATGGAAATCTGCGCTGCATAAGACATTGTCACGGCAGTGCCTAAAAGCAAAGTACGTCGTAAGAGCGTTCCTCGCAGCGCCAGCTTCCACACGCCCTTGTTGTCACCTTGTTCAAATGCGGCGGCACCTGGTACGGCAGTGACGTAAATATCCGGGTCAATGATGGGCCCTGAAAGCTGGCCCCTGGCGAGGCGAGTCATGACGATGTTCGCCTGATCGAACTTACCTGTTGCAGCTAGAAAGCGCGGAGTCTCCGGGACGTATCGACGGAACCACATCACCATTAGCGCAGGAATAAAGAGTAGAGCGAAAACCCACCGCCACTTGTCAGGGCCATCGAAGAGGGTGAAAACGAGAATGCCAAACGCCGGTGCCAACATATTTCCAAGGCCAGCTGCGGTGACGTTAATAAGACCGACTGCAGTACCGCGGTGTTTTGCCGAGAAAAACTCAGCCATCATAATGACTGCGACGGCAATCTCGCCACCGAGTCCGAATCCCACAATAAAACGGCCAGCAGCCAACAGGCCATAGTTTGGCGCGAGAGCACAAAACAGCGAACCCGCAGCAAAGATGATCAGGTTGATCATCAACATGTTTCGTCGTCCATAGCGATCCATGATCAGGCCGGTGGCCAACCGTCCCAAAGCGGTCGCGGTGAATGTCATGGTGTTTAGAAAGCCAATGTCCGTTCCGGTCAGGCCCCATGATTCCCGTAGGACCGGGCCGGTGATTCCCACCGCATTTTGTTCCAAAGCGTCAAAAAACACTCCGAGAAGGATCATGATGACTACTTGGCGATGAGCCTTGGTGACTCCGATGCGCTGGTAAGACGATTCGATCTGCATAGCAAGGGAATCGGCATTTTTGGTTATTGGAGGAGGAATGGGTAGATCAGACATGAAGACCTCTTTGTCTCATAAAGGAAGTGATGCAGACGTGTTTATTCCGCGATGTGAAATAAAATTATCACTTTAAGGAGTGTGAGCTACATTACACTTATTTATGTGAAAACAACTGGGTTCAAGCAAAGTTCCCAACTGTTACGCAAGTTCCCGATTGAGCTTCTTTCTTTTCTTTTGGACTGGCGCAGCGCTGGGATACCGTTTTTCCCGCGCCAAATAATGGACAGTGGAACGTGGCGCCTGTTGCTGCTTTTAATGCCGACGCGGATCCGCGCCACTTCGGCCAAAGCCGTGACTCGTGCTGGATGAGCTCTTTGGGGATCTTGTCTGTGGTGGAATTAAATTGATACGAAGACTTCGGCATCCACACGCACAAATGCAGCCGGGATACAGCTCCCTGCAGGGTGCTCCCTGATTTGAAAACGACAGTGTGGCCGGAGAGACGGCCGGTGCCCGCAATGATATCCACGGACCCGCAATCCTCGGAATACCCATTCCCCGTTTCATCAGTTGGCTTTGGTAAACGCCAGCTGGTCTTGACAGGGACGCCCGGTGATTTTGTTGCTCTGCCCCATATTTGCAATTGCAACTGCCAAAAGCCTTGGGTCTTACCACGATGACTGGATGCCAGCCGTCAAAGCGGCCCACTTGTCAACCAGCACCGACACGGAAATTCCCTGCACCAATGCGGGAGTCACTGCTTTGTCGATAATTTCCCGCCCTGGAGTGCCAGTTCGGGTGAACTACGGACAGTGGAAGCAACAGCGCAGGCCATAGGGTTTTGGTTTCAATGAGCCATGAATTGTGTGAAGAGTCGATGCGCGTGATGGTTTCCCAGATGGTGTTGGCGTTGGAAGAGCCTGGCAGGGCAATCAACGCCGCTTCGCCGATGAGCTGCATGATGGCGATACTGCCGCAACGCACGCCATAATGAAGCCCCCGTGACGTACTGCTTTTGGACGGCGACCAACCCAATCCGGCAAGCAAAACTCCAGCGGCTCCATGAACAAGAATCAGGAATACAAAAAGCGTCTTTGATCCGGCGAATTCAGTGTTTACCTCAGCGGCAGCGGCATCCGGCGGAAGAGGTGGACCGCCGATCAAAAGCCCGGCGCCCAGCACAGCAGGTATCCGGTTGCGACTGTCCAACGTGTGTTGGGTTTTCAGATTTGCCCAATGTCAATCAACAGCTGAAGGCAACACCCTTGAATGAACGGACAATGAAGCCACCTGTTCGTACCTTCGGCTCTGTCGGCGCGCTCGGGCTCTTTCAGGCGTGCTCGCAGGTACCCCACTCATTATGGTGACCATCACGAGCAAAAACCGTATTCCAATGGTGGATCAGACGGCATCAAACCACGGACGGTTTGTCGTTCTAAAAATTTGCCACCAGAACTACCCGTAAGCCGGTCCTGCACCGATTCAAGCCCCACTTCAACCTACTCAACCAAAAGTTTCATGTGTCCCAAGCCGCCAAATCCCCCCATCTGTAAGGCTGGTATCAGGGACTTCAACTCCAGGGGCTTTTGATGCCTTATAACCCATAGGTTTTGAAGCACTTAGCTGGTGCGACAGTTTGAGATCGTTTCTGCTCCATCCCACCGGGCCTGGCCAAGGGATGGGAGTTTGTTGTTCAGAACTGCAGAAAGCTCCGCGTCTGCAACAAGAAACTAGCCGAACGAGCGGAGGGCTGCCAACGCATCGTGCGCTCTATCTGCCGGCACGAAAAGATGGTCGTGGGTGTATCCGGCGACGACATTGCAGCTGATTCCAGCTTCCTTCAAGGCGTTGCTGATCGCAGCGGTCAACCCAACAGCCTCCAACGCGGAATGAACTTCCAGGGTGATCCATGCCGCCACGTACTCATAGGACAGCCCCGCCGCGTCGGCGTCGCTTTTCTCGACAATCAGGGTCAGTCCTTCCTTTTCCCGGACGGTGACCACGGGGCGGACACCGGATGGGATGTCGGATTCCACGATGGAGAACACGTAAGATCCGTCGTTGAGCACCGGTGACATATTGTGCAGAAGTGCCTGGAGATTCTTTTCGCCAGCCATGGTTTTCCCGTCCCGCTGCAAGCAGCGTGCTGAATGGATATGCCCAAGGCGGCGCAGCCCCCCCCAAGATAAATGCTTCCGTGCCGGCATGCCTTTCCAGAATACAAGGACATGCAAGCGTGGCCGTGTCCATTAGTCCATGTTGCCCTTGTGGATTATCCACAATGGGATCTTCAATAGTCCCCGCTTCGCAGGGACTATCGGCATGCTCGATGACCTGTTGCTGGATCACCCATCAATCGAATGTCGGGCCCGCCGCTGGGCACCGGTGGAACAACAGCCCCGTTCCTGGGCAAAATCTTGCCAACAGGCAGCCAGCTCTTGCCGCTCCCCGGCAACAGTTAGTGTGTCTGAGCCCCTGCTCAAAGGTGCCATCTTCTCAGAAGCGCAAAGACCCCGTTTTCAAGAACCCATTGTCATTAGGGGAAGTCGCCGGCACCGCACTTCCACGGGCCTGGCGTGTGGGTGGTCCCGCAGTAGGAGTTTCGGGATGCGGGCGTCTCCTAAACTTCGAGCCTGCGCCTGATGAACGAGGAGAGTTGGTCGACCAGGACGATCAGGACCAGCACCACCAGGATTTGGGTGAGCATTGCATCGAACTGGAAGGACTTGATGGATTGGTTGATTAGCAGACCGATGCCGCCGGCTCCGACCAGGCCCAGGACCAGGGAGGAGCGGACGTTCACGTCAAAGCGGTAGAGCAGCAACCCGACGAATTGGCCCAGGACCATGGGAAGGGCGGCATGGGTGACTTGTTGGAGACGGGAGGCTCCGGCCGTCGACAGTGCCTGTAGGGGGCCTGCATCGCTTTCCTCCATGGACTCGGCCCAGAGCTTGCCCATGACACCGGTGTTGTGGCAGATCAGGGCCAGCACCCCGGCGAAGGGGCCCAACCCGACGGCGGTGACGAAAATGAGCGCGAACACGATGTCGGGCACTGCGCGGAAGAAAGAGAGGGCCGCGCGTGCCATCTGCTGAATGACCGGATGCGGTGTGGTGGTTCGTGCGGCGAACATGGCCAGCAGCAGGGAGGTGGGGATCGAGAGCGTGGTGCCCAGCAAGCCGATCCACAGCGTCACGGTGGTGGCCTTCAGCGCCGGGGCCAGCACGGATTCCCAGTCGAGGTCCGGCGGGAACGCGTCGGCAAGGAAGGACGCCATGCCCTCCGCTCCGGAGACCAGCGCGGCGGGCTCGAATTCGGTGCCGCGAAACGCGAAAATGTGCAGGACGATGAAAACCACGAGGGCGGTGAGGGCCGAAGTGATTCGCCATCCGGCGTTGGGGATCTTGGGTACCGGCAGTGATGCGGTTGGCGTGCTCATGCCGCTGCTCGATTCGGGGTGTAGAGGCGGGACTGCATGGAGGCGTCGAGACCGGCGATCTGCCCGCAGTATTCGATGCGGCCATTGATGAGGCCTATGACGTTATCTGCGTGGCGCAGGGCCAGGTCTGGCTGGTGGAGCACCGCTGCCACGGCTAGGTTTTCTTCGTGGGCCAGTTCTGCCAACAGTGCCATAACTTCTTCGGCGGCTCGCGGGTCAAGGGCGGAGACCGGCTCGTCAGCGAGTAAAACGGAAGCGCGTTGACACAGGGCCCGGGCCACGGCCACGCGCTGGGCTTGTCCGCCGGAGAGGCGTCCTGCCTTCTGGTGGGCATGGTCAGCCATGCCCACGCGGGCCAGGGCGGCCATGGCTTCTTCTTTCAGTTCGCGCGGAAAGAACATCGGGCTCAGGGAAGCTGGTCCTCCCAGCCGGCCCAGCGCGCCGGCACAGACGTTTTCCAGCGCGGTGCGGCGCGGGACAAGGTGGATTTTCTGGAAGACCATGGCCACTGAAGAGCGTGCCTTGGCCAAGTCGGTGCCACGCAGGGTTGTCAATTCAGTGCCGCCGAGCGTGATGGATCCGGCTTCAGGGGTTTCCAGCCCTATAATGCATTTGAGCGTGGTGGACTTGCCTGACCCGTTGGCCCCAAGGAATGCGACCACGGAGCCGCGGGTAAGGGTAAAATCGACCCCGTCCAGGACGGTGCGGCCGCCAAAGGACTTGGTGAGGTTTTGTACCTGCAGGATTGGTTCGCTGGACATACCGGCCTGGGAAGCCAGCGGGAAGAAATGCTGCGTGGCCACTAGATGTCCTTTTCGGTCAGGCCCATGGTCTGGGCCAGGTCAAAGAGTGGGGTGTAGGTCTCCTTGGTGACCTTGACCAGAGGTCCGGCGGGGCTGACGTCAAGGAACTTGCCGACCGCCTCGATGTCCGCCGGGGCCAGGTTCAGCAGCGCCTCCTTGACGGCGGTCTTGAAGGCTGGGTCGGCGTCGGCTGAGACTGTGATTGGATCGTTGGGAATGGCTTCGCTCTCCCATATCTGTCTGAAGCCCGTGGGATCGAAGTTGCCCGATTCCTGCGCGCTGGCCACAGTCTGGGAATTGATTTGGGCCGCGTCGACCGTGCCCTTGGTGAGTGCCAACAGAGCTTCGGGGTGCCCGCCGGCGTAGTTCATGTTCACTTCGTCCTCGGCGAGGCCTGCCCTTTTCAGGCCAAAGCGTGGCAGGACGTCCCCGCTGGTGGAACCAACTGAGCCGAGGGCCAGGTCCTTTCCGCGTAGCTCCTGGATGCTTTTGATTGGTGAATCCTTTGATACCCAAATGCCGGCTGTGTATGAGGAGAGCTTGCCGTCCGCGGTCCCGAAGGACACCAGCGGTTCGGCATTGGCTTTGGTGGAGGCAAAGACGTAACCCATGGGGCCAAACTGGCCAATGTCGAGCTTGCCGTTGCGCATCGAGAGGACCTCGGCGGCGTAGTCCTCGACGACCTGGACTTCCACCGTGCAGTTCAGTCTCTGACCCAGGGCGGCGGCCAGCACCTGGTAGGCGGGTTCGAGCTTGGACGGGTCCTCGAAGGGTTCGATGCCGAATTTCAGTTCCCCGGTCGGGCAGAAGGAGTTCGCGCCTGCGTTGACCGGAGCCTCGGCGGAGGAACACCCGGCCATGGTGAGGGCGGCGACGGTGGCCAGGGATATGGCAAAGGTGCGGGGAATTTTCATGGTGGATCAGGTCCTTAAAGGTTGGTGGTGGCGGTCTGCCGGGGTGCGGGGCGCGCGGCAAGGTTTGCCTCTGCCAAGCCGAAGGAGATGGTCATGCCGATTCCGCTGGTCACCGAGACAAGGGTGATGGCCTCGGTGACCTCGCGGACCAGGAACGGGGCCACCTTGGAGGAGGCGTAGATGCCCTGCCAGCGTTCGGTGATGGTGAAGGACTCGACGTCCAGCACCTGCGCGGCGGTCTGCAGCAACTTCCCGGTGGTGGATTCGTCCAGGAACGGGTCTTGGGTCAGGTCATAGGAGTGCGAGTCCCCCAGCAGCAGGGTGCCGTTGGGACGCTGGGTGAACATCACATTGGCGTCAATTTTCAGCAGCTCGGGGCGGTTGGTTTCGACTTCGGCGCGCAGCTCCTTGGCCGAGGGCATGTGGGTGAAGGCGTCGTAGCGCAGCATGGAGGTCGCGGTGAGCACGGCCGGAATGATCGTGGTGCTGTCCGGGGCGTGGGCTGCTGCCATTTGTAAGGCACAACGGATGATCCGGTGCTCGGCGGCAATCGCCGGGAACAGGTGGTCCACGTCGTGGCCGACGCAGATGAAGACATGGTCCGCCTCGAAGGCGCCGCGGCTGGTCTCAATGCGCGCCTTGCGCTCGGTGCCGTCCCCGAAACTTTGGGCGGTGGTGTTGAAGTGCACTGCCGCGCCTTCCTGACCGTTGAGCCATGTTGCCAGGGTGCCCACAGTGGTTCGCGGGTCCACGCGCAAATCATCGGCGAGGAAAGCACCGCCACGGATCCCCGCGGCGTTTTCGCGGCCCAACTTGGCACTGACTTCCTCGGCGCCCAACACCAACACCTGGCCCTCGGGCCGGGACGCGGAGAATTCACGTAGCAACTGAAACTCGGTTTCGGTGGCGGCAACCACCAGGGCACCTGACTCGATGGCCCAGAACCCTGCCTTGGCCGCGAAATCGAGCCAGTGCCTGCGGGCCACCTGGGCCATATCGTAGAGGTCGCCGTGCTGGGCAGTGATGCAGGCGTGGCCGAAGTTTCGGATCGAGGCACCCACCGCACGGTGGTCGCGTTCAATGACGGTCACGCTCAGGCCTGCTTGCTGGGCCAGCGCCGCATGGGCCAGACCAATAATGCCGGCTCCGACAACCAGAACGTCGGTACTTGCCACCGGTGCTACAGGGGCCTCGGATTTCATATCAAAGATGTTCACGGCATTGATGTTTGCCGGTCCCCGGATCCTTTTCAAGCGAAAACGGCACTTGTTCAGACAAGTTTACCTATGATTCATTTCGGCAATGATTCCTTCACTGCTCGTTCATTGCAAATTCACCAAAATGCACGGAATTACGCCATATCCACTTGTATGCTCAAGTACGTGCTGTCAACATCCGATGAACCCATCCACCAGCGTCTGAGTGATTTGTTCCGTGAGAAGATCTCCTCCGGTGACTGGAAAGAAGGCGAGCCGCTGCCCAGCGAGGCGGAGCTTTGTGCCCAAAACGGAGTCTCCCGTGGAACGGTCCGCCAGGCATTGTCGAGCCTGCGCAGCGAGGGCATGATTGCCGGGGGCCGCGGAAAGCCCCCGGTGGTCGCCCGTCCGGTGCCGTCCCAGTCCTTCACCACCTTCATGTCCTTCACTGAATGGGCACAGTCTCTGGGCCGGGAACCGGGGCAACGGACGTTGGAGATTGCCCGGCGCCCCGCGAGCGAGGACCTGGCAGGGAAAATGCTCCTTGAACCAGGGGACCTAGTCATCCAGGTTCTGCGGCTGCGTTTGCTCGACGGGAATCCGACCATGGTCGAACGCAGCAACTTCGTTGCGGACATCGGCAACGCACTTTTTGATTTTGACACCGACAGCGGTTCGATCTTCGGATACCTGCTGTCCCGGGGCGTGGACCTGACCCGGGGGCGGCATGTAATTGATGCCGTAGGTGCCGACGAGACGGATGCCTCCCTGCTGGGTGTGGCCGTGGGATCACCGTTATTGCGCGAGCACCGGCTGACCTACGCCGCAAATGGACGCATCCTGGAATGCTCCGATGACCGCTACCTGCCGCATCTGGCGAACTTTGTCATCGAAAACACCAGGGCATCCAGATCCGCCATGGCGCGTGTCCCGTCAACGCCCTGAACATCAAACAACCTGAGTATTGAACAACCAAAGGATGGAAACAATGATCGAACTTGTCGTTTTGGACATGGCTGGAACCACTGTCGATGAGCATGGGATCGTCTACCGCGCCCTCGAGGATTCGGTTACGGCCGCCGGAGCCAGTGTGGATGCCACCGACCTGCAGACCTGGATGGGAGCGGACAAGACCGAGGCCATTGCCGCACTGCTGGAACTTGGCGGCGTCACTGCGGAGCCGGACCTGGTGGCCCGGCAGTTCGACCATTTCCGTGCCCTGTTGGCACGGCGTTATGCGGCCAACCGGCCGGTGGCCCTTCCGGGGGTAGAGGATGCCATGCGCACGCTCAAGTCTCGGGGAATTAAGATCGGCCTGACCACGGGCTTCTCTCGCGACGTCGCCGCGCCAATACTTGAAACCTTGGGTTGGGGCACTGGCGAAGGCCGGTTGCTCGACGCCGTGGTCACCAGCGACGAAGTGGCCGCGGGCAGGCCCGCGCCATACATGATCCATCGGGTCATGGAAGCCACGGGTGTGCAAGATGTGCGCCGGGTGATTGCTGGCGGTGACACAGTGGTCGACCTGCTGGCGGCCCACCATGCAGGCGTGAACGGGCTCGGGGTCCTTACCGGGGCACTGGATCGTGCGCAGCTCGAGCAGCACCCCCACAGCTGGGTGCTGGAAAGTGTCAAGGACCTTCCCGGCGTACTCGAATCCGCACCGGTCAACCAGTAACAACATTCATTTGAAAACGGCACCCCCGGAGACGTGCATGGACGTCGGGAGCCATTCAACGTAGCACCCCTATTTCCAGGCCTAACTGCGGGAGGGCGCCGAACCACGGATCCCCCGACCGCCGACAACGGCACATCGAACAAGGTGTGCTTCCAACTTTTACCCAAAGGCTCTGAAATCCCACTGGATTGACCTCGATGCCGCCACTAATTCACCCATGCTGAGTTTGACCTCGCCGAGGCCGACTTCACCTATAAAATCCTTTGCATCCCCAGCGACCAGGTCAGGTTGAGCTTGGTTACAACGAGGTTGTTCCCGCCCCATCAGGCTGCCAGCGCTTGCCCAAGTCCAGAATGTTTTCTGTAGGCCCCCGGAAGCCCATCGGCTTCCGGACACGGAAGGGCCATGCAGACTGTATTGAAATCCGTAAAGAGGACTTCGGATGACGACGCTGGGACAGCTGAATGGCCCCGAGGCCGCGCGTCCACTCCAGGTGCCCGGAATTGTGCGTTTTACTCGACGAGTTTGCCGGCGACGGAGTCGTCGGAGTGAGCCTCAGCCAGTGCACGGAAGGAATCCGGAGCCGGGGCCAGCGCTTCAAAGCTGACCCCCTCGGCTGGAGACCAGACGAAGTTGCCCTGCAAGGCGGGATCCGTCGCAGGGAAATCCGCACGGTTGTGGGCCCCGCGGGTCTCCCGGCGTTCGAGTGCACACTCCAAGGTGGCTCGTGCAGCCAGCAGGGAGCCCAGCAGGTCATAGGCGTGGGCCAAGTCATCGAAGCCGGCAATGTCTGGATGGGCAGTGACGTGCTGGGCACGGTCCTCCAGAACGGCCAGCTTGTCCAACCCCTCCTGCAGTCCCTGCCCGGTGCGCACCACACCGGCATGGTCGGTCATGAGGTTGCGCAGCTCGCGCTGCAGCCGCCGCACCGACTCGGTTCCGTTGCCGTTCAGCAGTGATTGCATTTCGGTGCGGGCCAGTCCGACGGCGGCGGGATCCCGGCGAACTTCGGTGCGGGCGGTTACA
Source organism: Specibacter sp. NPDC057265 (assembly GCF_042668835.1). Taxonomy (NCBI): domain Bacteria; kingdom Bacillati; phylum Actinomycetota; class Actinomycetes; order Micrococcales; family Micrococcaceae; genus Specibacter; species Specibacter sp. NPDC057265. The sequence goes on along the minus strand of NZ_JBHUYE010000006.1, from coordinate 11,942 downwards.
TACCCGGCAACGTGCTCTCCGGTGATGCGCCCATAGACGAGCAGTTCAATCAGCGAATTGCCACCCAAGCGGTTGGCGCCGTGCAGGCCCGAGGAGGCTTCGCCGATCGCGTATAGTCCGGCCACTCCCGTTCCGTGGTCTTCCGGTGACACCCAGACCCCGCCCATCGAGTAGTGGGCAGTGGGGGCGATCTCCATTTTGTCCGTAGTGATGTCCAGCATCTGCAGATCGATCAGCGTGCGGTAAACCCGCGGGAGCTTTTCCAGGATGGTCTCTCGCGGCAGATGGGAGACATCCAGGTGGACTCCGCCGTTCTTGGTTCCGCGGCCCTCGGCCACCTCAGTGAATGCGGCAAGGGCAACCCTGTCCCGGGTGGAGAGCTCCATGCGCTCGGGATCATAGCGTTCCATGAATCGTTCACCGAGCGCGTTGGTAAGTATGCCGCCCTCCCCGCGCGCGGCTTCGGAGACGAGGGTGCCGGCGGCGTCGTCGGGCTCCAATAGGCCCGAGGGGTGGAATTGGACCAGTTCCGCGTCGCGTATCCGGGCGCCGGCCAGCGCTGCCAGCCGAAAGGAGTCCCCGGTGTTCTCGTCACGGCGGGAGGAGGTGTGGCGCCAAATGCGGGTGTGCCCGCCTGCGGCCAGGATGACCGCGTCGGCGTGGATCTGCACGGGGGTGCCGTCCACGACGTCGAATCCGTAGGCGCCGAAGATCGTGCCGTCGGCGACGAGCAGGCGGGTGATGTAGACGGTGTCAATGATCGGTATATTCAGCTCTGCCGCCCGGCGCATGAGGGTGCGCTGGATCTCCAGACCGGTGTAGTCCCCGGCATAGGCGGTGCGGCGGTACTTGTGGGCGCCGAAGAAGCGCTGGGAGATGCGTCCGTCCTGCTCCCTCGCGAACGGCATCCCCCATTGTTCGAGGTCTTCGATGCCGCGGGCGGCGTTGCGCGCCACGGTTTCGACGATGGCCGGGTCGGCCAGGAAGTAGGACTCGCGGAGGGTGTCGGCGGCGTGCTGTTGCCAGCTGTCCTCGGGGTCCATGGTGCCCAAGGCGGCGTTGATGCCGCCGGCTGCCAGGGTGGTGTGGGCGTCGTGCTTGCGGCGTTTGCCCACCGCCAGCACCTGGACGCCCCGTTCGGCGAGTTCGATCGAGGCGCGCAGCCCGGCGCCGCCGGTGCCGATGACCAGCACTGAAGTGGACATGAGACGTTCAGAAGTGTGGTGGAGGTTCATGCTTACAACGGTAGGCTTGCACGCGTTATGTCTCCAATGAATTGTTTGACTCAGCGTCATGCGTTTACGCTATGAGAATGAAGTTGGACCAGTTGCGCTCCTTTGAGGCGCTCGCTCGAGTGGGGCATTTCACACGCGCGGCCGAGCAGCTGTATCTCGCCCAACCGTCCCTGAGCCGCCAGATTGCCGCACTCGAGGCCGATCTCGGCGCCGTCCTTTTTCACCGCGAACCGTCAGGGGCGACCCTGACAAATGCGGGAGAGCTGCTCCTGCCCATCGCCCGGCGCATGCTCGCTGACGCGCAGACCGCCCGGGAACAGCTGGATGAGCTCGCGGGGTTGCGCCGCGGCCGGGTTCGGCTCGGCGCCCCGCCCACCCTGTGCGTCTCGCTGCTCGCCGATGTGCTGGCCGCCTTCCGCAGTGCGCATCCCGGGGTGGAGCTGCACGTCATGGAGGGGGGTTCGCGTTTCCTGATGGACGCCCTGAATGAAAGCGCTCTGGATCTGGCCCTGGTGGTCACCCGTGGAGTGGAACCCACTGCGGCTGGCACCGAGCTGATCCCGCTGCTTTCCGAGGAGCTCGTGGTCGTTTCAGCTGCCGGATCGGCGACGCCGGACGAACTTGCGCTGGAAGAGCTGGCTCGCCTCCCGCAAGTGGCGTTCAACCGCAGCTACGAGCTGCGCGTCGCCACCGATGCGGCATTCGCCGGCCGCGGACTCACTCCGACAATCGCCGTCGAGGGCGCCGAGATGGACGCCGTGCTGCGGTTCGTCGAACGGGGACTGGGCGTGGCTGTGGTGCCGGCCATGGTGGTCATTGACCGCCCCGCGCTGCACAGCGCACGCCTGGTGAAGCCCTCGCTGACACGGACCGTCAATCTGGCCCGACGCAACAACGTCGGACCCTCAGCAGCCGCGGCCGCAATGCAGCAGTTCGTCTTCGACACCGTGGACCGGCTAGTGGCACCGGGCACCGACCTGGCGCGTCGGGTCGCGTCCACACCACGCAACTGAAGGAAGCCGGCGCAGACCGACGGTCAGCAACACAAGCACGCTCGCCGAGCCAGGTGAATACAGGCCGTTGCGGCCCCCGGCAAAACGTTAGCGTCAAATGGTTTATTTTTCCCACCTCACCCCTGCCTGTCCGCTGATGACCCCACACATTGCAACAGGAGGGGTTCGATCAGTTCAACCGGTTTCCTGCACTGCAGCCGCTTGCGTGGTCTGAGGTTGAGCTCGGCGGCGACCCAGTCCAAATCCACAGCACCATGGATACCCACATCAGTGCCTTTGGGGAATATTGGCGCAGGAGTCCGTTGGTGATTTTATTGATGATCCGCTGCCAGGATGCGTGCGGCGCCCAGAAGTGGATATCGATGCCGGTATCCATCCCCACGGTTTTCCGGACCCGCATTTTGATGCCTTGGTCCCACGTCAGGGAGTCCCGCAGGTCCCCCGGAACTGATTCGATCTGCGCAGTCAACACCTCACGCATCTGCTCGGCGTCGTACCCATCAGGTGGGTGGACCAGTTTCGTTCGCCCTCAACCCCCGGCAACGGCTCGATCGGTGGTTTCGGGGTGGCGTTCCCGGATGGAGATCTTGTCGCCGACCTTTCCCCCGCATTAAACCGCTGGTGCCATGGACGTCAGGCCGCGCTGCAAGTGTTCACGCTCACGGTTCAGAGTTTCCCGTCAGCTGGGCGGTCAGCGCACGATGCGCAGGAAGTTGTCTGATTCAATTGACTCATGATTTCGCAGCCATTTAGCCGACTCCCCAAGGCCAGGCCGGGTGATCATGTAGCCATCCTCTCTCCGGCTTTCGCAGCTCCTGCCGTATCGGAGGCTGTGCACGAGCAGGCGATGCGACGGCTGAAAGAGTTTACGGGACTGGTACCCGTCGAATACCCCACAACACGACTGCTGGGCGCCAGCGCCGAGGCGCGCGCAAACGACATCACCGCAGCTTTTGCCGACCCGACGATTCGGGCTGTCTTGGCGACCATAGGCGGCGACGACCAAATCACGGTCATCCCGCACATTGACCGCGAGGTACTTGCAGCAAATCCGAAGCCGTTTGTGGGGTACAGCGACAACACCAACCTTCACAACATGCTTTGGAACCTCGGAATCCCCAGCTTCTATGGTGGCTCTACACAAGTACATCTTGGCGCGGGCCCTCACCCTGACGAGGTGCACCTAATCTCGCTGCGCGCAGCACTCATAAATGGTGGCAAGCTCGAGCTAACAGAACCTGGCGAGTCGGAAGATTACGGCATCCCTTGGACAGACCCCCGCGCGCTCAACGAGTTCGGTCTGCGCGAACCAAGCGAGCCCTGGACCTGGACTGGACCAGAGTCGATTGCTGAAGGCCGGACCTGGGGTGGCTGCATCGAAGTCATCGATCAGATAGCACTGGCTGACCGGATGCCCCCCACAGATGACCTCGCAGGTTCGATCCTTCTGCTTGAAACCAGCGAAGAAGCTCCTTCCGCGGACAAGGTGAAGCGGTGGGTACGTGCACTAGGCGAACGAGGTGTTCTCGAAGTCGCCGCCGGCGTGATTATCGCCCGGCCACCAGTCAGCGAGATGCATTCACCCCGCCCAAGCCTGGACGAGCGCACACGACTGCGGACCGATCAGCGCGAAGCAGTCGTTGAACAAATCACACGCTATAACCCCAACGCGGTGGTCTGCGTCGGAGTACCGTTTGGTCACACACGACCGCAGTGGATCGTCCCGCACGGCGGCACCATCCGACTTGACGGCATGACCCGCACCATCACCGCGGACTACAACTGAACCGCGTTTGCCGCGCAATGAGGGACGATCACCCGACAACGTCGCCCGGGCGACCCTCGAAGAACCCGATGGACCAGCCATCCAAGCAGCAGTCAGCGAAGCACTATTGGCAATGAGGATCGCCGCCGAACGAGGCAAAGACACCCTTGATTTTGCCCGCCCATTGCGCATCCTGAACATGACCAATGCCGTCGACGCCGCAACTACACGCAGCCCCCGAAACGCACCCCTGGCAATTGTGTACCCGAAAATAAACAGCCGGCGGTCAGCATGCCCACCTTCATCAAAATAGGCGGTGGCATTAATTCCGGGGCAGTTCACACCGTCGGGGTTGAGACCTTTTGGCAGGACGGATTGCTGCCGCGCCAACGCTGTTCAGCGCGTGCACCCCACCAAGTTGCCACGAGGAGCACCATGGCACCCACGTACCCGAGTGCGCCAATCCTGTCTCCCGCGAGAACCACTCCGATGAGGAGCGCCCACCCGGGTTCGGTGCCGAGAAGCATGCCTGCACGTGAAGCCGAGGTGTGCTTCGTTGCCCACAGCTGCCCCAGAAACGCGAAGATGGTGCACCCGAGACACAGATAGGCAATCGTGAGCCAATTAGCAACACTGAAGCCGGGCAGATGCGCCAGCAGCGAGTTTCCACCCCACACGGCGAATATGACCGCGCCAAACAAGATCTCGACCGTGGTCAATCCCAGCACGTCGGTGTCCCTGCCGACGGTAAACCGTGCCTCGGCAACACCGAGCAGTGCCCGTGTTGCTGCAGCGACGAGCATGAGTCCATCGCCGAGGTTGAACCCGGAGAAACCTTGCCCGCCCACAAGCATCACAATTCCAGTAAGGGCAAGCAGGATGCTTGCGATCAGGGAGGGGGAAAGCCGTCTTTTAACGAGTGCTGATTCAATTATCGGCGTGAGAAGAATGGACAGAGCAATGATCAGTCCTGCGTTGGTGGCACTGGTCAGGGTCACACCAATCGTTTCCAGCGTGATGGTCGCGGAACGGAGTGTTCCAAGCAGGATGCCGGGAAGCGCCAAGTCCCGGAGTCGAACTCGCGGTCGGGCAAGGTTCACACACAACAAGATCACCGCTGCGGGTGCGAAGCGGACACACATCACCGCGGCGGCTGACGAGGCCACCGCCAAATCCTGGGTAGCCACATAGCTTCCGCCCCATACGATGGCGACGATCAGAAGTATCAAGTCCGGGAGCATGCGGGGAGTCGAAGGCACAGGGGAGATCATGCTTTTACTGTAGGGAGCTAGTTCATGCAGAACAACGGGCATCGACTTCAATATCCCGTAAGGTTTCCTTCATGGAAGTACATCAGCTCCGCACATTGCGTGAACTCAGGGACCGGGGCTCAGTCACGGCGGTGGCACAGGCACTGCATCTTTCCCCCTCTGCGGTGTCCCAGCAACTTGCCTCGCTGCAGCGGGGAATTCCGATTCCCCTTACCGAGCAGCGGGGCCGCGTGCTGGTGCTCACACCCGCAGGGGAACGGCTGGCAGATGCAGGTGGTGATGTGCTGGAATCCCTCGCCCGCGCAAAGAACTCCGTCTCCGAGTATCTCTTGGCGCGCCGGGAGCCAGTTTCCGTCACCGCTTTTCACAGTGCCGGCCTGGCGTGGTTTCCAGCGCTCATCGCCAGCAGCCTTGGTGATCCCGGCGGTCCGATGGTGCGATGCCGGGACGAGGACGTATCGATCAACGGGTTCGTCGATCTGGTGGGCGACCACGACGTGGTGATCGCCCACCGTCCGCTGGCCTCAGATCCTTGGCCTAGCCGCAGGGTGCATGTGACACCCGTGCTGCAGGAACCGATTGACTTGGCGATCCACCGGGAACATCCATTGGCTCAACGCGGGACGGTGCGCCTGGCTGATCTGGTGGGTGAAACCTGGGTGGCCGCGCATGAGGGTTTTGCCCTGGAACCACTCCTCGTGCAGGCGACGTTTGCCAGCGCGGGCACCCCAATCCAAATTACGCACCGTGTGAATGAGTTCAATTTAGTGGCGGCAATAATTGCCAAGACCCGCATGGTGGGTCTGCTGCCTCGCTACACCGGACTGATTCCATATTTTCGGGAGCACGTGGTGCTGCGCCCGATCGAGGGACTTGTCCTTGGCCGCCACATCGACATCCTGACGAGACCCGAAGCACGAACCCGGGTGAGCACCCGGACCGTAATTGACAGGGTTATCAAGATTGCCGAGGAGAGCCGTGACCTCGCGGAGAGACAACTAAAGCCTCGCCTTTCCAGCTAGCGCCAGACGGAGGCCGTCTCGTGGAAAGGTTTCAAGGAAGTGAACCATCTCGCTTCCTCGTGACTTTCCGGTTGATGAATATTGAGGCAGTCCCACCGACGATTCCAGCTGGCACCAGCATCAGAAAACCCAGCCAACCAAACAACCAATGCATCAACCAGCAGGGAACTGACTATCCAGCTATCCATATGATGCGTTTGGCAGGTCTACTTAGCCTTAGGCAAAGAACGAAGGTGGCGCCTAGACAGGGGACGGCAGGGGCTGGCACCCCCGGCAACAACTCCACCTGGCAAATGGGATGCGGCGAAATTCTCGAAATGGGCGCAGCTGGCGGAGCAACAGCAACACTCCTGGCTGACGGGTCCGACACAGAAAAAGTCAAAACCGGTTGGGCCCAAATCAGCGACAAAGTGCTCATCCCCTCCCCCTAAAAAACCGCGTGCCTTGGCCAATGAGCAATTCCAGAAAGCACGCGGCAATCCGGCGTCCCACTTCCAAGAAAACTGTGACAATCCCCCACTGAGAAACTGCCCGGTGCGTGTGACTATGACCTTCGCGGGATGGTCAGTTGCCGAGCATGACGATTTTTCGATGCCTAGGGTGATGCCTAGGATGATCATCACGATGCCGGACATCACGACCTTGCAACGAGAAAATAGTGGCTTAGACACCTCTATTTTCCCGGCAAAGAGCACCCTTTCACCTCATTAACGCGCCGTCAAAACAGCCCCGGCTTCATGAAATCTGCGGGTTAGTTGGCGGAGGTGACGAGGTCGCTCTTGGTCAGGGCATCACTGGTACTCAATGCTGCGGTCCAAGTTGCGGTGTCGGTGACGGCGGCCCAGTTCGAGTGCAGAAGCGCCATGAGGGTTTCGTGGACCTGGCGTGCCGGCGCAGTACCGGCATCGTTGGACAGGTCGATCGCCCCTGTCGCGTCGGAGAGGACTTCGACGGCGAAGCCGAGGGGCTCCGCAGCTGCAGCGGAGGCGATCACGCAGTTGTTGGTCATGTAACCGGTGAGGGTAATCGTGTCGATGTTCTCCTCGCGCAGCCAGGCTTCGAGCTCGGTGTTCGCAAAAATGCTGGAGAACTGCTTGCTGATGCGCTTGGCTGCGGCGTCCTCGCAGGCGGCGACCGTGGGGTGGTTCTGCCAGGTCGATGATCCGGAAGCGAACACGGGTGCTTCTGCCGGGAGTTCGTGCTGGACAAGCACGACGGGTAGGTCTGCCTGCTGGGCGGCGTCGATCGCCGTCTTAATGCTGACGATGGAGTCCTCGCGGGCCGGGAACCGGATCGGGAGGAGACCGTCGAAGTATTCCTGCTGGGCATCAATCACAATGAGTGCTCTGCGTGGTGCGGACATGGGGTTCTCCTTCAAGAGGGTTGTGTGAGAAGTGGGTGGAACGGGTGCAATTCCGGGTGGGTGTTACTGCGCGGCTACCGGGAGTGGTATTTCCGAGCGGGGCATGGCGTAGTGATCGGCGATCAGGCTGATCCCTTCCCGGTCGAGGGAGGCGCAGTGCCCGCCGACGACGAGCATCACCTCGTCCGCTCCGGTGCGCGCGTGAAGGTCTTCGAGCCGGTCGGCGACCGTCTCGGGCGTGCCGTGGAAACTGCGATCGGTGTAGGCGTCGAGAATGTGCCGCTCCTGCATGGTGGGCTGGTAAGCCTGGACCTCGTCCGGAGGTAGCAGCAGGTAGCCTTCACGTTTGAACATGCGCAGCATTGCCATCGCCGATGTGCCTGCCTGACGCCTTGCCTCGGCCGGGTCCTCACTGATCGCCACGCTCACGCTGACCAATGTATGGGGCTTGGCGAGGGCATCGGAGGGCTGGAAGTTCTCACGGTAGAGGCGCATCGCCGTGTCGACGTCGGCGTCGCCGAACTGCAGGGCGAACGCGTACGGACGACCGAGCTGTCCCGCCAGTTGAGCCGAGTACGGCGAGGAGCCCAGCATCCACGTCTGCGGTGTGCCTGTTGGTGTGCTCACCCGGTTCTCGGCCGCTTGCCAGGGGCCCGGCACGGCGTGGACTTGCCGGTAAGGGTGCCCGGACGGGAAGTCATCATCCAGGAATCCGAGCAGTTCCAGGACCTGTTGCGGGAACCCATCATTGGCGTCCGCTCCCCGACGCAACGCGGCGGCAGTGGCCCCGTCCGTGCCTGGAGCCCGACCGAGGCCAAGATCGATCCGGCCCGGGGCCAGTGCCTCCAACATCCCGAATTGCTCGGCGATCAGCAGCGGGGAATGGTTGGGCAGCATCATCCCGCCGGCCCCAAGACGAACCCGCGTCGTCTCTGCGATAAGGCGGGCGATCATTAGCGGAGGTGAGGACACGGAGGCTGCTCCCATCCCGTGATGCTCGGACATCCAGAACCTATGGAATCCGCGCTTATCGGCGGTCCGCGCAAGCGAGATGGTGCTCTCCAGCTCGTCACGGGCGGTCAACCCCACCCCGGTACTCCCACCGGAGAGCACGGACAGGGTGAACGGCGCCGAACCGGACGGTCGACTCAACTCCACAACAACTCCTCATGGATAAATATGGTTTTTGACATGATGAAAGCCTAGCATGGTTCTCACGCCTAATGAGTGCTGATACCATGAGGACCATGGTTGATACTTTGTTGACGGACGCTCCGGGAACCCAGGAGCATCCGAGCCTCGCACTGGTTAACAGCGCAGGCGATGTAGCTGGCGGTAGGGGCTATGACGAGCTGAGCACTCCTGAGGTCGCGACGGCTTGGCTGGTCGCGCGCGATCTGGTCAGACCGGATGCGGTGCTGTACAAGCACTGCCAGGGCCGGCTTGTGGCGCTGCGCGCGGATCTGCGGGATCTCTTCACCGCTCACGCCACAGCAAATGTCCCCACAACGTCCGCGGTACATGCTCTGAACTCCGCTTTGACCTGCGCCCCTGGCACTCTACTCCTGCAGTTCGACCCACAGGCAGGATTCACCCGGCGTGCCGACCATCCCGTGACCCAGGTCGTGGAACATGTCATGGCCATGATCGCCGAAGATGCCGCCTCGCTACTCAGTGGTGACGAAGCGTCGCAGCTCGCCTCCTGCGAAGCAGACTCCTGCCAGCGGTTCTTCGTTCGAACCCATGCCCGCCGGCAATGGTGTTCAACTCGTTGCGGCGACCGGGTCCGCGCCGCGCGCTCCTATGCACGCAAACGCTCACTCCAAAGCGCGTAATCGTATGACGCAACGCAACGGGTAAGAGCGGCATCCAGCCGCCCGCTTGTGAGTGGGTCGGATACGAATGGTCGTGCAAGATCAAGTGACCGGCCATAAAGCGCTATGACCTTCGAGCCACTTACCGCTGCGACTCACAGCTTACAAGACATCGAACCCGCCAAATTGAGCTGTGAAAAACCGCCACCCTGAACTAACAGTCACAGCCTAGGGTTCCCAACGACAGAGGAATGCCCCCGGTTTTGTTGACTCCTTAACCTAGCGAGCTGATGCTCGCCAAAGAAGGCTAGCCGTGCTCACTACCCATGGGGCGAAAGTTTCGCAAGGATGTTATCGATGTGACCGGCAAGGGTGAGGCGCAGATCGCGAAGGACTTCTGCTTTTCGGTTACCACGTTGACGTGCTGGATCCCCATGGACCCCCAAGGAGACCGCTGCCGGCCAGATATCGATAGCGTCAGCGGCAATGCGGGAGATAAAAACCCAACCGCATGTTGGAGCAGGAGAACGGGACCCTAGCCAGGCAGCGGCTCCTTCGGCCTAGGACGTCAACCTGAAATGACTCTTCTACGTGCGGCGTCAAGGCCTGATGATTTTTTTGCGTCGGAGAAAGGCAGACCACAGGCCATGGGGATTTGCCCTCCCCCAGCCATGAATAGTGTGTAGGGAAAAAAAACCCCGAATCACTCAGAAGAGGAGCCGCTAAGGACCAACTTCTAAATCAGCATCGCCTGAACGGATGCTGCATAAAACGCTCCCTTCGGGGAACAGCTGGTCAACACAGTGCCAACACTTAAACACGTAAACCCCCTGTGACCAGGAGGTTTACCGTGCCCAAGGTGGGATTCGAACCAGACTATCCCCCCTGCAAACAAAGGGAAGCCGCAAACCACCGCGGCAGTACGGCCCAGTTCGACGCAATCTAGACCAGTCTCGAGGTAAAAGTGTTCCCAACGGGAACACGCCCCACAGAACTTGGCTTAGTCCGGTTACCGGGGTATCAGATGAGCGGAAATCAAGTCAGCACTTCTCTCGATCTGCACCGCACCGGCAGCCACCCCTACGACCAGATCAAAGCCGTCATCGGCCGTGAAGTCATGGCGATATCCATTGATCCACAACATCAACACCATCAGAGTCCATGCAGTGCGCTTATTGCCGTCTATCAACGGATGGAACCGAGCTGCGGATTCAAGAAGCACCGCCGCCTTCATCGGTAACAGCGGATAAACCTCAGTACCCATCACCGTTGCGGCCGGGCGCGCCAAAGCCGATGCCAACAACCCAATATCCCGAACGTGAAAGCCGTAACGGTCAACTACCTGCAAAGCATCCTCAATATCGAGGTAGGAAATCATGCATCCTCGAGGCGCTTGAGAAGTTCCGCATCATGACTCATCACGAACTCCAAGCCAGCAGTTATGTCACGGCTTCGCCCCCGGCGCTGCAACAACAGCTCAGCACCCTGCAAGAGTAAAGCCGACTTCGAAGTATGTTCCGCAACAGCCAATTCCTCCAGCTGTCGGTCAAGCTCCTCCGGTAACCTCAAGTTCATAGCCATGCCCTAATGGTACCAAATTGGTACCGGAAACATCAGAAACATGTAGTTCGAAACACACATGGACGCAGTCCTTCACAGCGGCATAAAACCTCGAGTCAACATATTCAGAGTCAATCCCATCGGAAGCCAGGTTCGACGACGGGACGTGCCCGCAAGGGGAATCCTGAGCGTGAAGAAAACGGTGAAGCGCCCTGGGTTTCATGGAGACTCAGCTCATTTGGCTTCAACCATATTTCCCTATTTGCTGGGCCAGTCCGGGTACAACAAGCGCTTGCGCAGACTCAGGTGAATGGAAACAGCGAGAGCCGCGCCGGATCGGCACGAACCAGCCCGGCTCGTGGCCTCACGTGATCCATGGTGCGACGACACGGTTTGATGAGGCATGGATCGCGATGGAATTCTGTTTTGGGATCACCACGTTGAAGCACTGGGTCAAAACGGATCCTTCCCAGAGAATCCGTTGCCGGGCGGTTATCGGCAGCGTCCGCGGCAACGCGGTGACGAAGAAACCCAGCCTGTTGGAGCAGGAGAATGGCATCCCACACAGGCTATGGCTCATTCGGCTCGAAACGGCAACACACAGTGAGTTTTTTCGTGTGGCTTCAAGGCATGATGATTCTCCATCGGCGGAAGATGAACCGTAAGTCACGGGGTTTTGGCGCTAACTCGCCATGAATCGTGTGAAGGAAAAACACATCCCAGCACGAAAGAAGGAGAGCCGCCGGCGCCGACGTCGTAAGCCGCGTCAACGAACCAAGTCGCTGCAGAACGAGACTCAACAGGCTAGGGCGTGTCTCCCAAATAGGTTGGTCGTTGGTTGATTAACTTGGAGGGTGTCGCGTTTTCAAGTTTTTACAGATGACCAATGGGCCCGTGTT
>NZ_JBHUYE010000005.1:0-197561 GCF_042668835.1 Specibacter sp. NPDC057265 | reverse complement strand
GAAAACTTTCGACGTGCAACATTCATAGAGAACACCCTCCCGCAGAATCCCACGATCCCGCTAATCAAGGTGTCCACGAAAACAGGTTAACCCCAGGCTACAAGCGTATTAGCGAATTGGGAACATCACCACTCATACTGCATGGTTTGGGAGAGCACCGTCCTCGGCGGATCTTGCCATCCCGCAGCGGGTTCCCCAGCGGAACGCCCTATGCCGACGCTAGCCCTCTTACTATTGGGGTATGCCCAATTCACTTCCTGCTTCTGCGCTACCCCTGTCGGAGATCGAGCAGTCTCTCATCGGCCTGGCACGCGAGACAATCAATGCAACCACTGATGCCGGACCTGGGGAAGATGGAGTGCACACAATGGGCGCTGCGGTTCGAGCAAAAGACGGACGGACCTTTTCAGGCGTGAATCTGTACCACTTTACCGGAGGTCCCTGCGCTGAGCTCGTCGCGCTCGGAGCAGCGCGCGCCGCAGGTGCGGCTGAATTAACTCACATTGTGGCCGTTGGAAATCATGACCGAGGCGTGAAAAGCCCGTGCGGTCGGGATCGGCAGATTCTTGTTGATTACTACCCAGGAATCCGCGTAATCCTCGATACTCCACATGGACTTGTGAGCGTTATTGCCAGCGACCTCTTGCCGTTCAGCTACGACGACCTAGCCGAGCAAGTCTGACTTAGGACGTCCGGTAGACGTTCCCGCTGCGGGCATAGGATGCGCTGTGCAAACGTCTTCGGAAATTCTGTGCAGAGCACTTCTGAAAAACAGACGCGTGAAAATGACGCCTGAAATCTGCGCACTCGACTCCTGAAAATGACAGCTGCACTGCCCCGTGCCAAGACAGCGCTCCCTTAGTTGCGCAGCTTCTCCTGGCCCGCGGCGGGACGGGTCAGAAAGCTGTCAAACACCTTTTGCGTCTCCCGCTGCCCGCTGAAAGTTGTCACCCGCCCAAACGTCCGTCCGGCAGAAGTGCGTATGATCATTCCCGCAGTGTCCATGGGAGATTTTTTCGCGGTGGAGGCTGACGTACTGGCTTTGGCCGGCTTTGCCATTTTGGCTCCTTTCCTTAGTGTGCAGTGTAGACGGTGTCCCTGACATTCAGCTGGCCCGCTGGTGCAGAAAAAGCCCCAGCGCCCAGCTCTGGACGAACAGCACCGGGAACCAGACAAGCTCCTTCACCGGTGAAACCAGCGGGAAGGCTGCAGCTGCAGCCATCATAAACAAGGCCACGACCGAGAGCAGCAGCATTCGGCGGTACGGGCGCATGATCCACGCTATGACTTCATGCTCCGGGCTTCTACTGAACCATGAGAGCAGCAGCGCCGGACCAGTCAGCAGCAGGGACACAGCGGCGGAGGCCGGGCCGGAATCGCCGGCGGTGAATGCCCCCGGCATGAGCGAGGACAGCCAGGCAAGCACCGACATGACAAAGACCGTGACGGCGCTGAATCCTGCCACCTGGTACTGCCCCTGCTTGGCCGGCGACAGCGTCAATCCGGCCACCGCCGAGGCCATGCGCTCATGGGGCGTGCAGGCAACATGGGCCAGGACCTGGGGCCGGTGCGGAGCGTCCACCACCCGGGAAGACAACTCACCATTGGAATCCAGCTCCAGTATTTCCAGTTCCGTGTACACCAGGCCGGGCGGCACCTGGACTTCAAGATGATAGCTCCGGGCGAATCCATAGTCCGGGATCTCCCACGCCAATTGCTGGGATGCCGCATCAAGGCGCTCCGGCGCGGCATCATCCCTGGAGTACTTGATGACACACCGTGTGCCGGCAAGACTGGCATCAATTTCAATCAGCAGCAGAAATGTTGCGGCAAACTGGCTGGCGAATTCCTGGAAAAAATCAAGGCGCTGCTCAAACCCGGATCCCTTGGACCGGGGGTCCAAGGAGGCCACGCTCCCTGCCAGCCAGCGGGTGAACTCCAACTTGGCCTCTTCTTCGCCTCCAGCCGTCGCCCGCACCATGTTCGTCAGGACTTCACTGCACTGGGAAGCACCGGCGATTTCAGGGCCCAGCAGGGACTCGGCCATCATCAACAGCATTGCCACGGCATAGTCGCCGTTGTCCGCCGCCCCCAGAATGGACAATGACGTGGACCCGGCGCCGGAGGTGTCAACATTTTTAAGCGCACCCTTGCGCAGGGAACCCAGGGGCACCACCATGCGATTTTTGCTGCCGGGAATGCTGAATTCCGCAGGAACGGTGAGGTCGTGGGAAATGTGCCAGCGGGACCGCCCGTTCTCTCCCATCCGGAGGGCTTCAACCCGCCGGTGCACCCACTGCGGGGAGTTCAGGATCAGCCATGCCAGGCAGACCCCGGCACTGGCACCGGCGGGAACCTTGGAAGCAATCTCCGTCTCTGACATGAAAGAAGTCTACGAGCCATGGGTCGCTGCGGGCAGGAGGCCGGCGCGTCCATCCAGCAGTTGCCGCCGGCAGCGCGGGGATCAGCTAAAGAGCGGGTTCCTGGGCTCGTTCCGCTTCACAAACTGCCAGCCAAACCACAGCACCAGGGCAAGGATTGGAATGGCGCACAGCGTCCACAGCCCCAACAGGTACACGCCGCCGTCGGGCTTCGCCAACGTGTCAAAGCCAATGAGCACTGTAATGACAGCCAGTGAAATCAAGCCGAGCCAGCTGGTCCAGGGCGAGCCGGGCATGGGCAGTGTGGACACCAGCCCCTTTTTCCTGCGCAACATGATCTGGCAGGCAAATATGGCGGACCAGGTGAAGATCACCCCAATGGAGGCCGTGTTCAGGGCAAGGTCAAAGGCGTAGGAACCACCGAGCCAAATGTTTGCCAGCACACCCGCCACGTACACCCCGGCAATGCTCAAAATGGCGGCGTAGGGCACATGCCGGGAAGACATTTTGGTCAGCCAGCCCGGCGCATGCCCATTGTTGGCCATGGAGCGGAAAATGCGTCCAATGGAGTACAGCCCGGAGTTGCAGGAGGAAAGCGCTGCGGCAATGACCACAAAGTTCATCGCCGATCCCACCCAGTCAAGGCCCATGGCCGCAAACACCGTGACAAACGGGCTCTCCCCGGCCTTGTAGTTCTCCGAGGGCATGAGCATGGCCAACAGTGACACCGAGCCCACGTAAAACACCAGGATCCGCAGCACCACGGCGCGGATCGCCTTGGGCACCTCGCGTTCGGGATTTTTCATCTCCCCGGCCGTGATGCCCACCAGCTCAATGGCGTTGTAGGCAAAGATCACTGCATTCAGGGCCAGGATCATGACCAGGCCACCTTGGGGAAACATGCCACCGGCACCGTTGACAAGGTTGCCCACACTGGCCTGGGTGCCGCCCACCTGGGCATTCACCACCACCAGCACGGTGCCCACCACAAGGAAGACCACAAGTGCGCCGACCTTCAGGCACGCAGCCCAGAATTCAAACTCCGCGAAGGCCTTGACGCTGAGCAAATTCACCGCCACCAGGAGGACAAGTGCGCACAATGCGCTGAGCCACACGGGCACCCCGGGGAAAAAATATTGGAAGTACAGGCCAATGGCAATGAGTTCGGCAATGCCCGTCATGGCCCAGTTGATGAAATACATCCATCCGGAAAGGTAGGCGCCTTTTTTCCCAAACAGTTCACCGGCGTAGGAAACAAAGGAACCCGAAGTTTGCCGGTACATGATCAACTCGCCCAGGGCCCGCATGAGCAGGTAGGCAATGACGCCGGCAATCAGGTAGGAAAAGACCAGGGCAGGCCCGGTGCTGGCAAGCCTCCCGCCGGCGCCCATGAAGAGCCCCACACCAATGGCCCCACCCATGGCGATCATGGTGACATGCCGCCGCGACAGGGTTTGTTGATAACCCTCCACCGAGACGTTGTGGGCGCGTGGCGCTTGTGCTACGTCGGTGACGTGGTGCGACATGAAAAAGAATCCTCTGCTTGGCGGAACCCTTTGGCGCCCGTATTTGGCGGATTCATGAAACGCGACGGGGCAAAGGCCTTGATGATTCTACTCCTGCCGGCTGCTCCCGGGCCCGCAGGCCGTTCCTTCCTGGTTCACCGGGTGCGCTCACTTTCACCGGCGCGCGTCGCGGAACAGCAGCGCCGCCTGCACCCTGTTTTCCAATTCCAGCTTGGCTAGAATGCGCGACACATGGGTCTTGACGGTGGCCGTGCTCATAAACAAATGCCGCGCTATTGCCTCGTTGGCCATTCCCTGCGCCACGGCATGGAGCACCTCCGCTTCGCGGGCGGTCAAAAGCTCCAATTTGGTGACGGCATTGTTGGATTTGGCGGCCGTGGCCCGCTCCCGGGTCCGGTCAATGAGCCGTTTGGTCACCGTGGGCGCCAACATTCCTTCCCCGGCAGCCACTGCCCGGATGGCGTCCAGGAGCCGCTGTGGATCCGTGTCCTTCAACAGGAAACCGGCCGCTCCAGCCTCCAGGGCCGCGAAGACGTGGTCATCGAGGTCAAAAGTGGTGAGCACCAGCACCTGCGGGGCGTTGGGCAGGGCCCGCAGCTGCGCCGTGGCGCTGATGCCGTCCCCGCCCGGCATGCGCACGTCCATGAGCACCACCTCGCAGCGGAACCGCTGCGCACTTTTGACAGCTTCCGGCCCATTGGCGGCCTCGGCCACCACCTGCAGGTCGCTTTGGGTGCTGATGATTTTGACCAGGGCTGAGCGCACCAGGGTTTCATCCTCCGCCACAATGATCCGGATGGGTGCACTCATGCCCGGACCTGGCCGTTTACGGGGATGCGTGCGCTCAGCTCAAAGCCGGCCGGGCCGGGCCCGTGCTCCAGTGCACCGCCGAGCAAGCCGAGCCGTTCGGCCAGGCCGGCAAGGCCCAGGCCTGAACCGGGGACGGCAGGCCCGGCCGTGCCGGGGCTGTTGCTGACGGCCAGGAGCAGTTCCCCATCCCTGCGGGCGAGTTTCACCCAGGCCTGCGCCTGGGGTGCATGCCTGGCCACATTGGTCAGCCCTTCCTGGATGACCCGGAAAGCGGCCCGGTTGACGGTCTCGGGAAGGTCTTCCGCCACCAGCGGTTCGGGCTCGTAGTGCACGGTGAGGCCAGCTTCGCGCCACTGCTCCACCAGGGCGGGGATTTGCTTGATCCCGCCAGGGGCGCTGAGGGCTGCCGGCGTCCCGGCTGCACCGCGGCCCACGCCGTCCGGCCAGGCCCCCTCCGGGCCCGGGCCGCGGGTGCCGTCCTCATGCAGGACGCCTAAAACATCACGCAGTTCCCGCAATGCCGCGTGCGCCGTTTCCCGGATCCCCCGGGCAGCCGTTGACGTCTCGGTGTCCGGGGCAGCAAGCTGCAGGGCCGAGGCCTGCAATGCTACCAAGGACATGCGGTGGGCCAGGGTGTCGTGCATTTCCCGGGCAATGCGCTGACGCTCAAAGAGTTGGGCACGTTCCAGATCGGCCGCCCGTGATGACTGCGCCTGTTCCGCCCGTTCACGCAGCATGGCCACATTCTCAGCCAGGGCCCGGGCACGCTGGCCCCGGTAGGCACCCCAGCCGGCCACCGCTGCAAGAAATGCCGCCATGAGCAATGCCACATCCCAGCCCAACGGCTGCATCCCCAGCAACGCCTCGGCCGCAAGGCCCAGGGCGATCACGGCCGCCACCCGTGCCCAGAGGCGTCGCCATGCCAGCAGGTACAGGGCCACAAAAAAGGCCAGGCCGCTCAAGGACAGGGCACCGAGCACGGCGGCGGCCGCCGCCACCGTTGCGGGAAAGCGATGGCGCCAGATGAGCGCAACCGCCCCCAGCGGGGCCAACAGCGGCGCCGCTGCAAAGCGAAGCAGCTCGGCCGCGGAAGGGACCGCCGGCACCGAACCGTCCTCCAGGCCAAGCCCCAGCGCCATCAGGGACAAAAGAACATCTGCCACTGCGATGGAAAGCACCAGCATGGCCGTGCGCCGGCGGCTGCTGCCTGCGGATTTTTGTGTTGTCATGTTTCGAGCCTAAATTTTCAGCCGCCTGCACCGCATCCAACTAAAGTTGTCGCTTTCACCCCCGGCATTGCCGTCCCGGGCCAAACCCGGGGGCGTCCCCCACGCCAAGCGTGCCGCCGTCGTTCATAAACGACGGCGGCACGCTTGACTGAATCTGCTGGCAGGAACTCCTAGCGGCGCACCACCGGGTTGGACAGGCGGCCGATGCCTTCAACCTCCACCTCGTAGCGGTCGCCGGCTTCAAGCAGGTCAACTCCGGCCGGGGTGCCTGTCATGATGACGTCCCCGGGAAGCAGGGTGAAGGCGTGGGAAATCAGGGAGACGAGTTCGCGGACGCTGCGCACCATTTGATTGCTGTTGCCGTCCTGGCGCAGTTCGCCATTGAGCCAGCCCTTGATGGAGAGCTCGTCGGGGTCCAGTTCGGTCTCGATCCACGGGCCCAGGGGCGCGGAGGTGTCAAAACCCTTCGCGCGCGCCCATTGGCCGTCACCGGACTGGATGTCCCGGGCCGTGAGGTCGTTGCCGCAGGTGTAACCGAAGATGACCTCGTCCACGCGCTCTTCGGGAACGTCCTTGCAGATGCGGCCAATGACCACGCACAATTCGGCCTCGTAGGAAATTTCCTCCGAAAATTCCGGCAGCACAATGGGTTCGTTGGGGCCCACCACGGAGGTGTTGGGCTTGAGGAACAGCAGGGGGCTTTCGGGGACCTCATTGCCCAGTTCGCGGGCGTGCTCGGCGAAGTTCCGCCCCACACCAATGACCTTGCTGCGGGGAATGATGGGGGCCACCAGGCGCACGTCCGCCAGCGGGTGCTTTTCGGCTGTGCGCTCCACGCCGTTGAAGAAGGGGTCGCCCTTGATGACAGTGATTATTTCACTGCCGGACTCCCCCTCCACCACGCCGTACATCGGGTCATTGTCTACTACAAAACGGGCTATACGCATGTGCCTTAGTGTATCGGCAACGCCCCACAGTTCGGGAAGTTCATGACGCGCCCTGCGCTTTGGCCCACACCCTGGGCCAGGGCCACCAGGGACGTCAACCAGCCATGTGGGTCCGGGACCGCACCAACCCCGGCGCAATTGGACAAACACCCAGGACCCTCTGGCACGATCGATGGATGGAAGAACTTGAATCAGCGATCAAACCCATTCTGGCGGTTCTCGCCGCCACCGGCATTGCCCTGCTGGCAACACTTGTGCTGCGGCTGGCAGTGAATCATGTTTTCCGCAGGGTTCCGGACTTCAAGAGCCGCTCCGCGTCGGCGACGGCCCCGGTCTTTGTGGTCATGCTCTGTGTGGGGCTGCGCATTGCCATGGCCTCCACCATGTCCGGCCAGCCGTGGTTTGCTCCGGTGGACTTCATTCTGGTGGCAGGCTTCATTGCGGCATTGTGCTGGCTGGTCCTGGCCGCACTATCAGTGGCCGAGCGCATTGTGCTGCGCCAGTTCACCGGGCGCGTCACCGATGGCCGGCGCCGTCGCAGGCTTACCACGCAGGTGACCTTGGGCCGGCGCATCATTGGTGCTTTGGTGATTACCTTGGCCGTGGCCGGGTTGTTGCTGACCATCCCTGAAGTCAGGACGCTGGGGACGGGGATTTTGGCCTCGGCCGGACTCATCTCGATCGTCGCCGGCCTTGCCGTCCAGAGTTCTTTGGCGAATGTGTTCGCGGGTGTGCAGCTGGCCTTCACCGATGCCCTCAGGATTGATGATGTGGTGGTGGTGGAAGGCCTGTGGGGACGGGTGGAGGAGATCACCATGACCTATGTTGTGGTGCGGGTGTGGGACGAACGGATGCTGATCCTGCCGTCCACACACTTCACCACCACCCCGTTTGAGAACTGGACCCGCAACAGCCCCAAAATCATGGGCAGCGTGGAGCTGGACCTGGACTGGCACACACCGGTATCCGAACTGCGCACCCATCTTCACGGCCTGCTGGCTTCCACGCCGCTCTGGGACGGGCGGACCGGGAAACTGGAGGTGACGGACGCCGTGGGCGGCCTGGTCCGGATCAGGGTGGTGGTCAGCGCCACGGACAGCGGCGAGCTGTGGGACCTGCGCTGCCTGATCCGCGAATCCCTGGTGGGTTTCATCCAAACGATCCAGCCGGCCTCGCTGCCGCGCCAGCGCTGGGAAATGATGTCGGAGCCCCGAGAGCACACGCCGCAGCCGGCCGCCGCACGGTGACCTCCCGCCGTCGTGCCCTGCTGATGCAAGCATGCAAGGAGCCTCCCACGGATCCCCACCTGGGGGGCATGGGAGACTCCGGCGCGAAAAATGCTAGGCCAGGCGCGTCAACCAGCCATGCAGATCCGGGACCGCACCGGTCTGGATGCCCACCAGCTGTTCACGGATGGCTGCCGTGACCTCGCCAATGCCCTGGGCGGGCGAGGCAATGGAGCCGTCGGCGGTCTTGAGCTCGCCAATGGGGGTGATGACGGCCGCCGTGCCGCAGGCAAAAACCTCCGTGATGGCACCGGAGTCCACCCCTGAACGCCATTCGTCAATGGTGATTTTGCGTTCCTGGATGGTCATGCCGCGGTCCGCCGCCAGCTGCAGCACGGAGGAGCGGGTGATGCCATGGAGGATGTGTCCGTTGAGTTCCGGCGTGACCAGGGTGCCGTCGCCGAAGACGAAGAAGATGTTCATGCCGCCAAGCTCTTCGACAGCATTGTCATTGTGCGGATCCAGGAACAACACCTGCTTGCAGCCGTGGGCTTCGGCCTCCAATTGCGCCGCCAGGGACGCCGCATAGTTGCCGCCGCACTTGGCCTCGCCGGTGCCACCCTCGCCGGCGCGGGCATAGGTGGTGGTCAACCAGATGGACACCGGCTTCAGTTCCCCGCCAAAGTAGTTTCCGGCCGGGGAGGCAATGACCCGGTAGGAGACCTCACGGGCCGGGCGCACTCCCAGGAAGGCCTCGGTGGCAATCATGAACGGACGCAGGTACAGGGCGTCGCCGTCGCGGCTGGGCACCCATTCCCTGTCCGCTGTGACCAGTTCCCGCAGCGAATCCAGGAAGGTTTCCTCGGGCAGCTCCGGCAGGGCCAGGCGGCGGGCGGAGGCATTGAAGCGGGCCGCGTTGGCATCGGCCCGGAAGGTCCAGATGGAACCGTCGGTATGGCGGTAGGCCTTCATGCCTTCAAAGATCTCCTGCCCATAGTGCAGCACTGCCGCCGCCGGGTCCATCAAAATGGGTCCGTAGGGTTCAATGCGGGCATTGGACCAGCCGCCTGCGCCCCCGGGGTCGACCTTGTAGTCCACCACTGCCGTGTGGTCCGTGAAGTGGTCGCCAAATCCGGGGTTCGCCAGCACTGCCTCGCGCTCGGCCTGGCTCCTGGGATTTTCGTTGGGCCTGCGTGTGAAACCGAGCCCATTGGCGTGCTGTGTCATGCTTCCTCCACAATGTGATGCCCTGATGGGTGCGCTGCGGCCGGCCCGGCCCTGTTGCGTGCGCCCCCAGTGTCAATATCTTCCCCAAAGCCTACTCCCGCCTGTGCTGTGGACAGGCACGACGGCGTCAGGCGGCTGCCGCGATGGCGTCGCCAATGGCGCTGGTGGTCCGTGGCTGCTGCGGGGTTCGTGCGGCAATGTCGGCGGCCACTGCTGTTTCAATGCGCTGCGCGGCACCGTGGTGGCCCAAGTGCCTTAGCAGCAGCGCCGCTGACAGGATGGCAGCGGTGGGATCCGCCTTCTGCTGTCCGGCAATGTCAGGGGCCGAACCATGGACGGGTTCAAACATGGACGGCGCGGTGCGGTCCATGTTGATGTTGCCCGAGGCCGCCAGGCCAATGCCGCCGGTGACGGCCGCGGCGAGATCGGTGACAATGTCGCCAAAAAGGTTGTCGGTGACAATGACGTCAAAGCGGGCCGGGTCGGTGACCAGGAAGATCATGGCCGCGTCCACGTGCAGGTAATCCACCGTGACGTCAGGGAATTCCTGTGCCACGGCTTCCACGGTGCGCTTCCACAGGTGGCCGGCGTAGACCAGCACATTGTGTTTGTGCACATAGGTGAGTTTTTTGCGCGGGCGTTCGTTGGCGCGGCGGAAGCCGTCGCGGACCAGACGCTCCACCCCAAAAGCGGTGTTGACGGAAACTTCCGTGGCCACCTCGTGCGCGGTGCCCCTGCGCAGCACGCCGCCGTTGCCCACATAGGGACCTTCGGTGCCTTCGCGGACCACCACGAAGTCAATGGTGCCGGGGTTGGCCAGGGGTGAGGCGACGCCGGGGTACAGGAAGGAGGGGCGCAAATTGACGTAGTGGTCCAAACTGAAGCGCAGCTTCAGGAGCATCTCGCGCTCTATCAGGCCCGAAGGGATGGAGGTGTCCCCCGGAGCGGCACCCACGGCGCCAAAAAGGATGGCGTCATGGCCGCGCAGCGCCTCAATGGTCGCATCGGGCAGGGTTTCGCCGGTGGCCAGCCAGTGTTCGGCGCCCAAGGGGTAATCGGTGAGCTTGAGCTCCACACCCTCACCGGCGGTGACTTTTTTCAACACCTTCACGGCCTCGGCCGTGACTTCGGGACCAATGCCGTCACCGGCAATTACTGCAATGTCAATCTGTGCGCTCATTGCATCAGCCTAATCAAACCATCCACATGATGGGCAAAGCATCTCAGGATCCGAGACGCGGTGTCAGTCTTTAATCGAGGCGTAGGCGTCCAGGGCCTCCCTGCGGGTTTCCTGCAGATCCACTATGGGCTCCGGGTAGGCGCCGGTCAGCAGTTCCGGGATCCAGTGCGTGGTGTACCGTCCTTCGGCGTCGAACTTCTTGGCCTGGGTCACGGGATTGAAAATGCGGAAGTACGGCGAGGCGTCGGCACCGGAACCGGCCACCCACTGCCAGTTGGCCGGATTGGATGCGGCGTCGGCGTCCACCAGCGTGTCCCAAAACCATGCCTCCCCCAGCCGCCAGTCCAGGCGCAGGTTCTTGATCAGAAAACTGGCCACCACCATGCGCACGCGGTTGTGCATGGCGCCGCTGTGCCACAGTTCCCGCAGACCGGCGTCCACCAGCGGGATGCCGGTCCGCCCCTGCTTCCAGGCCTGCAGCTGAGCCGCCGCGTCCGGATCATTGGCCGGGTCCCGCCAGGGGAACTGGTTGAACTGGGTCCGCAGATTTGTGGTGGCCAGCTCGGGATTGTGGAACAGCTGGTGCCAGCAAAATTCCCGCCAGCCCAGTTCCGTGGCAAAGACGCCGGGGCCGTTGCTGCCGGCGAGCTCCCGCCGCCTTGGCCCCAGGGCGGCCCAGATTTGGAAGGGGCTCAGCTGGCCCCAGCGCAAATAGGGGGAAAGTCCGCTGGTGCCATTGATGGCAGGCCTGTCGCGTGCTTCGGAGTAGTCGGCCACCCGTTCGGCCAGGAAGCCTTCAAGGCGTTCATGGCCGGCGGCGGCCGTGGGGGTCCAGCTCTCCCGCAGTCCCTGGGCCCAGTCCGGGGTGTGGGGCAGCAGGCCCCAGTCCTGAAGCCCATCACCGTGCGGCAGTTCCCCGGCGAACCCATGGCCGGGATCCGGCGCGTCCAGCGGAGCACGGAAGTCGTGGGCGGACACGGTGCGCCAAAAGGGGGTGAAGACCCGGTAGGGGCCCCCTGCGCCGGTGGTGACTTTCCATGGCTCATGCAGCAGATTGGCCTGATGACTTTCGGCGTGGAGGCCATGTTCCTGGGCCCAGAGCTTCACCTCGGCATCGACTGTGCGTTCCGGACCGCCATAGCGGCGGTTCCACCGGATGGAACCGGCGCCAAGCTCGGTGGCCACGGCGGTCACCATGTCAAGACCGGCGCCCCGGCGCAAAAGCAGCGGGATGCCCAGGGCGTCCAGTTCCTGGCGCAGATCCACCAGGGCGTGGTGGAGCCACCAATGCGCGGCACCGCCCAGCGGCCTGATCCCCGCGCTGACTTCATCCAGGACATAAAGCGCCACTGCCTGCCCGTCACCGGCAGCCGCGGTGAGGGCCGGGTGGTCGGCCACGCGCAAATCATCACGAAACCAAACAAGGGACACGTTCATGCGGGGTCCTTTCAAAGGTGGAAACCAGGGGTGGACTGTGACGGGCCTACGGGATGAGGGCCCTGACAATGAAGATCATGGTGACCAGGAATCCGGTGAGGTAGTTCAGCCACAAAAAGCGTTTCCAGGCCACGTTGACGGTTTCCGAGCTGGCGTCGGTGACCCGCAGGTGGATGCCCACATTGATCAGGTAGGGCACCGCCAAAAATGCTGCGGCGGGCACCTGGGTCCACAACATCAGCACGCCGGCCAGGGCGTAGGAAATAAAGGCAAAACCGACGGTGAACCGCGCACCCAGCACGGTGGCAACCGAAGCGAGTCCGCCTTCACGGTCAGGGACAATGTCCTGCACGGCGCCGAAGGCGTGGCTGGCCATGCCCCACAGGAAAAAAGCCACCAGGATGGCCCACAGGCCGGCGGTGAACTCCGCCTGGACCAAAACCAGGGCATACACGGCCGGGGAGACAAAGTGGGTGCTGGAGGTCAGTGAATCCAGGAAGGGACGTTCCTTGAAACGCAGTTTGGGGGCGCTGTAGGCCACCACCGCGAACAGGGAAACGGTCAGGGCGGTGTTGGCGGCCCACCCACCCTGCGTTGCCAGCAACACCACAAAGGGAACGGGCAGCAGCGTTGATGCGGCCAGCACCAGGCGGTGTTGGCTGCGGTCCAGGACGGCGCCCTCCACTCCCCCCTTGCGGGCATTGAGCAGATCCGATTCATAGTCAAAGACGTCATTGACCCCGTACATGAGCAGATTGTAGGGGATCAGGAAAAACAAGGTGCCCACCACAAGCACCCAGTCAATGCGGCCGGTGACCAGAAAATACGCGGCGGCAAAGGGGTAGGCGGTATTGATCCAGGACACCGGCCGGGAGGTCATAAACAAATTCTTCATGCCCGGCTCCGCCCGGTGAACGCCAGCCACAAACCGCCCAGGAACAGCACTGCCCCGGCCGGGTAGGCAAAGTCCTCAATGGGGGCCAGGCCCACGTGGAACCCCTGCAGGGTGTGGCCGGCGTAGTCAAAGAGCCCGGAGGCAATCATGATGTTGTCAAAGATGGCAGTGAGCACCACCAGCACCACCATGGCCACCACTGCGGCGCCGGCGGCCTTGCGTTTTTCAGCGCTGCGCCACAACCCCACGGCAAAGAGCAGGGCGGCCGCGGAGAGGAAAATAATGTTCAGCTCCACAAAGCTCATTGCCGCCCCACCCCCGCGTGCCGGTCCGCGGCCACACCGCGGCGGGTACGGCGGCTAATCCGGTGCTCCACAAGGCGTTGGGCCACGGTGAACAGGATCATGGTTTGGTAGCACAGGAACAACAGGAAGAAGCCTTCCTCCAGGGGCAGCTGTTCACCAATCATGATCCCTGTCATGAGCGCTGAATCGCGGTGCAGGAAAATTCCGGCGGCAATGGCCGCAACGTCCCACACAAGAAAGAACGCCGTGCCCAGGATCAGGACCGCGGCACCGGCTGCGGGCCGGTGGAACAAAAACAGCTTCCAACGCGCATCAGTGAGGGCCATGCAGCCCAACAGGGCCAGCAAAATCAGTAGATAAGTCATGAACCATCCACTGCCTGCCGGGTGCTGGAAACGGCCGCGGACGGCTCCGGCACGGGACCAACCGCGGTATCGCCGCGGACCAGCTTCAGGACAATTTCGGCGCTGATCATGCACATGGGCACGCCAATGCCGGGACGCACCGAGCTGCCCGCGTAGAACAGGCCGGCCACCTTGGCGTTGCTGTTGCCCGGGCGCAAAAACGCGCTTTGTCCCAGGGTGTGCGCCAAGCCCAGGGCGCTGCCCTGCCAGGCATTGAAGTCCTCGGCAAAATCGCCCGGACCATAGCTGCGGCGGACCACAATGCGTTCGGCCAGATCGGGGGTGTTGGTCCACTGGGCCAGCTGCGCAATGGCGGCATCGGCAACCTTTTCCACCTGCGCCGAGCCGCCGCCGTCGAGCCCGCCCTTGCCCCACCGGGTCAGCGCAGGCGCCGGAACCAAAATGAACAGGTTCTCATCCCCCGCCGGCGCCACTGAGCGATCCGTGGCGCTGGGCCGGCACACATACAGCGAGGTGCTCTCACCCAGGGCCTGGCCGTCGGCGATCCGGGCAAAGTTCTCCTGCCAGTCTTCGGTGAACAGCAGGTTGTGGTGGGCCAGTTCCGGCAGGGTCCCCTGCACGCCCAGGCAGACCAGCACGGCGCTGATGCCCGGATCGGCGCGCTGCCACTGCCGGCTGCTGCGGCTGCGCAGTTCCTGGGGCAGCAGCGCCGATTCCACATGGTGCAGATCGGCGGCGCCCACCACCAGGCTTGCCGCCGTACGCTGCGCCACACCGTTGCCATCCTGCCAGGACACCGACGCGCAGCGCGCCACCTTCGCATCCGGAACAGTGTTGATGGCCGTGGCCGTGGCGCCGGTGACAATGCGCACGCCCGCAGCCCGGGCCACGCGCTCCATGGCATCAACCAGCGCGGCAAATCCACCCTGCGGGTACAGCACGCCGTCCTGCAGATCCAAATGGCTCATCAAATGGTAGATCGAAGGCGCCTTGTAGGGGCTGGTGCCTAAAAACACGGCCGGGTAGCCCAGGACCTTTTGCTGCAGGGGATGGGAAAAACGGGCAGCAACATGGCCATGAAGTTTGCGCAGCAGCAATTGCGCAAGCTTGGGTGCATGGCGGAGCACCGCGGGGCTCAGCAGGCCCTTGAGGTTGCTGAAGGGATCGTACAGGAAGTGTTTTTTGGCCAGCTCATAGGCCTGCTGGGCGGAGTCCAAATACTGTGCCAGGGTGGCGCCGGAGCCCTTTTGCTGGGATTCAAACAAATCCATGGCATCGGCGCGTCCCGTACGCACATTGGTGGGCCGGGCGCCGTCGTCCGTGGGGGCGCTGAACAATTTGTAGGCCGGATCAAGTCTCTCCAGCGTCAACTCCGCCTCGGCGCTGGTGCCCATGAGCTTGAACCAGTGGTCAATGACCTCTGGCATCAAGTACCAGCTGGGACCGGTGTCAAAGACAAAGTTATGGCTTTCCCACCGGCCGGCACGGCCGCCCAAGGTGTCCTGCTTTTCCAAAATGGTCACGTGGTGGCCATCGCGCGCCAACAGTGCGGCCGTGGCCAGCCCGGAAATTCCGCCGCCAATGACCACACACTGCTGTGTCTGGGCCTGCTTCATGGCCGGAGTCCTTCCGTGGCGGGTGTGGGCATGTTTTCCTGGGCGGCCAGGGGCCGGGTGAAGACCGCCACCACAATCAGGGCCTTTTGCCAGCCGGGGACACGCACGCGGCGGCTGGTCAACTTTTCCGCGGGAATCCCGGCAATTCTATTGACCAGCGCCAGGAACAGGTCGTGGGCCAGGCGCACGGAACGGCGGGCGGCGGGCGCCAGATGGGGCATGCCCTGGCGTGCCACGGCCAGATCATGGCGGATGTCATCAAGGAGCTGCTGCTTGTGCACCTCGCTGAACACGGTGGGGTCAAGGCCGGGAAAGTAAAAGCGGCCAAGATCTGAGCTGTCCGCTCCCAGGTCACGCAAGAAGTTCACTTTCTGAAACGCCGCCCCCAAGGCACGGGCCGAGGCCACCAGTTCCTCCTCGTGGCCGGTCCGGGACTTGTCCATGGCCTGGAAGACTTTCAGGCACATCAGTCCCACCACCTCGGCGGAACCATAGATGTACTGGGCCAGGGTCTGTTCCGAGTGCACGCTTTCAAGGACGTCCGTGCGCATGGATTCAAAGAACGGCCGGGTCAGCGAGGAATCGATGCCCGTGCTGCGTGCCGTGAGGGCAAAGGCGTGGACCACCATATTTGTGCTGTAGCCGCAGGCCATGGCACGTTCCGTTTCCTGCTCCAAATGATCCAGGTGCCAGCACACGTCCTGGGCGTTGAGGCCGGCCGCCGCGGCTGCCCCATCAACCACCTCGTCAGCGACCCGCACCAGGGCGTAAATGTTCTCAATGTGGCGGCGCTGCCGGGTGCCCAGCATCAGGCAGGCCATGCCAAACGACGTCGAATAGCTGCCAATGACCACCCCGGCACTGCGCGTCGCCGTGGCCGAATAGTGCCCCAGAGGGTCGTTCCCCATGGTCAATTCCTCCTGGTTAGGACGTAATCACAAATATTGGAAAGTTCGGCGTACAGGGTGGGCGGCAATTCCAGCTCCACGGCCCGCCCCAAGGCATCGTTGATCAGGGATTCGGCCAGCTCCACGGCAAAGTTGCGGGCACCAATTTGATGCAGCACTTCCCGGAGCTCCCCCGTTTGCGCCTGGCCGTTGCGGAACGATTCCAGCATCGCGGCAAACTCCGGCGAGCCGGCGGCATAGGTGGTCAAGATGGTGCGCTTGCCCTCGCGCAGATCAGAATCCACTGACTTTCCGGTCTCGGAGGATTGCCCGAAGGTGCCCAAGACATCATCAATGACTTGATAGGCGATCCCAATGTCACGGCCCACGGTGGCCAACGCGTCGGCGGTGGACACGGACTCACCTGCCAGCAGGGCTCCGGCCCGCAACGGGGTTTCAAAGGAATAGACGGCGGTTTTCAGGCGCTCCATCTTCAAAACCTCCGGCATTTGCGCCGCCAGCCCGCCCAGGGAAAACAGCAGGTCATCAAGCTCACCGGCGGCCGAGGCGAAAATCGCTTCGTGCACGGCCCCCAGGATCAAGGCGCTGTTGGGATGGTTTTTGGCAGCGGTGCCCGCCAGCCGCAGGGATCCCGTCAACAGCAGGTCGCCGGCAATGATCGCGGCGGCAAAACCCGCATGCTCGGCGTCCTGGGCATTCTGGCCCAAGGTGGCTGCCATGTCCCGGTACGCAGCGCCCAGGGTGGGTGCGCCGCGACGCACAAAGTCCCGGTCAATGACGTCGTCGTGCACCAACAGGGCTGCATGCAGCACCTCAAAGGCCGCAGCGAGTTCGGCACCTGCGCGCCAGTTGCCGCCGCCAAATGCACCGTACGCCAGGTACACCAGCTTGGGGCGCATCCACTTCCCGCCCAGGGTTGCCTCCGCCATTTGCTCCCAGAGCACGCCGAAAGCAGGCGAATAGGCCCGTGCCCGCGCCGTGTGGCTTTGAAAATACTCGGTCAGCACGGTGTGGACCTGGGCTTTGAAGGCCGTCCAGTCCAGGTCCGGCGCTGCACCGGCGGGCGCTGCGCCGGCGGGCCGGCCGGGCTGTGCGGAGAACCCATCAGCGGCCTGCCCCGTCACCGGGTTTCGCTGCGGCTCTCCGGTGGGGGAAGCGGTGCTGCCTTCACCGCCCAAGCGCTCGCCCAAAAGCGAGCTGTGTTTTTGCTGGGCACCTGACATCACTTTTCACCTTTGGCTGTTGTGTCTTCAATTCTTGCACTCTTGCCGGTCCATTCTGATTCCAAAACGGCGGCGCGGTTGTCCATCGCGTTCACCACTCCGGAAAGGAAATCCACAATGACACTTTGCTGCTCGGGGGCGTAACTGCGGATCTTGCTGTCCACATCCAAAATCATGGGCATGAGCTTTTCCATGGCAGACTTGACGGAATCCCCGCTGGGGGTAATGACCCAGCGTCGCCGGTCCGTGGGGTGCGGTGTGCGGCCTGCGTGGCCCTTGTTGACCAGCCGGTCAATGACGGTTGTGGTGGCTGCGGGCGTGAGGTGCAGCAATTGGGCCAATTGGCCGGGGGTCATGCTCTTGGCTTTGATGAGGTGTTGCATGGCTTGGAAGTCGGTTTCATTGATGTCCATCTCCCGGCGCATCATGAATTCCATTTTTTCGTTCAGGACCAGAATTTTGCGCACCAAAAACGAGGCTTCGTGCATGGCGCCCCTGGGGGGTCCGCCGTGGCCTTCAGTCATTTGCCTCTCCCCGCTTGATAATAAGAAAATCTAATTACATAATGGTGTAACAAATCAATTTTGTCGACCTGAAGGGTACGCATCATGGCCAGTATTGCAGTAGCAGGAGCCACAGGGTACGTAGGCGGCCGATTGATTCCCTTGTTGTTGGCGGCCGGACACGAAGTGACCGTGCTGAGCCGCAATGTTCAAAAGCTGCGCGATGTGCCTTGGCGTGAGCGCGTCAAGACCGTGGAGGGATCCATGGAGCAGGCCCATGCTGCGGCGCAGTTGTGTGCCGGTGCCGACATTGTCTATTACCTGGTCCACTCCATGTCGGGGAGCAAGGGTGCCGCCGCCGATTTTGAAAAAGTCGAACGCCTTTGCGCCTTGAACTTGGGGCAGGCCGCCCGCGACGCCGGAGTCAAGCGTTTGGTGTACCTTTCAGGACTGCACCCCGAGGGAGAGTTGAGCCGTCATTTGTCTTCCCGCACCGAGGTGGGGGAGATTCTGTTGGCCTCCGGCGTGCCCACGGCGGTCCTGCAGGCGGGGCTGGTGATTGGTTCCGGCTCGGCAAGCTTTGAAATGATCAGGCACCTCACCGACGTCCTGCCGGTGATGCCGGCGCCGAAGTGGGTTTTGAATAAGATTCAGCCCATTGCCGTCAGGGATGCGCTGCACTACCTCATGGGCGCCGCGGAGCTGCCCAGCACACTGAACCGGACGTTCGACATTGGCGGTCCGGATGTTCTGACGTACGCGCAAATGATGCGTGGCTATGCTGCAATGGCCGGTTTGCGCAGTCCCACCATTATTGCCCTGCCGGTGCTGACCCCATGGCTGGCCGCCCAGTGGGTCAATTTGGTCACTCCCGTTCCCCGCAACCTGGCCATCCCGCTGGTGGAGTCCCTGCAACATGATTGCGTGGTGGCCGAGTCCGACATCATGGAATACATTCCCGAACCCGAGGGCGGCCTGACGTCCTACCGGCGGGCCGTGGAGCTGGCGCTGCGCAAAATCCAGGCCGACGCCGTGGAAACCACCTGGGCCACCGCCCATGCCCTCAGCGCGCCGGCGGAACCGCTTCCCAGTGATCCGGAGTGGGCCGGACAAAAGGTCTTCACCGATGAGCGCAGCAAGGCCACTGCCGCCCCGGCCAGCAAGGTCTGGGCGGTGGTGGAGGGCATTGGCGGGGAGAACGGTTACTACTCCCTGCCCTTTGCCTGGACCGTGCGTGGCTGGATGGACAAGCTGGCTGGCGGGGTGGGACTGGCGCGTGGACGGCGCAGCCCCAATCATCTCCAGCTCAATGACACCGTGGACTGGTGGCGCGTGGAAACCCTCGAACGTGGGCACTTGTTGCGGCTCCGCGCGGAAATGATTGTTCCTGGGCGCGCTTGGCTGGAATTTGAAGTCACCCCCGCTAAGGAAGACGATGGCAGCGTCTTCCGGCAACGGGCCATTTTCTTCCCCCGCGGCCTATGGGGCCGTTTGTACTGGCTGGCCGTGCTGCCGTTCCACGGAGTCATTTTCAAGAACATGGCCAGCCGGATCACTGCCGCGGCTGCCCGGGTTGAACAGGTGCGGGAGCAGGGCAGCTAGGGGCGTCTCCACCCGCAGCAGGATGTTTTGCGCTTCCGCTCCAGCCTAGAGTTGAAGCTGTGATTATGCATGCCATCTACGACTGGTTCCGCCAGCACCGCTTTGCTGTGGACTTTGTCCTCATGGGCGCATTGTGGCTGATGTTCACGCCGCTCAGTGTCATAGACGGCGGATATGACGCCTCCCTAAGGGATTCCCTCATTGCCGGAGCCTTTGCCACGGCGCTGGTGGTTCCCCTGGCTTGGCGGCGCACGCGCACCGTGTGGGCCGGTGGAGCCATTGCCGCGGTGGCGCTGCTGCAGTGGGCGGTGGGGGTGCAACCCATGGCCGCCAACCTGGCTGTGCCGCTCATTCTCTATGCCCTGGCCGCTTTTGGGCCGCGATGGGCCAGCCTGGGAGGTCTGGCGCTGGCCCTGGCGGGCTCGGTTTTATTGGTCACCCGGTACTTCTATCAATTGACCCTGTTCACCCTGGGCGAGCTGCCGTATGCGCTGGTGATCATTTTCATGGTGTGGGTGCTGGTGCTGTTCAGCTGGACGGCAGGGGACCTCACCCGCACCAAACGCCTGCGCGAACAAGCCCTCTCGGATCGCGCGCACCGCCTGGAAATTGAGGCCCAGCACGAGCGCGCGCTTGCCGCCAGTGATGAACGCGCCCACATTGCCCGCGAAATGCATGACATCGTGGCCCATTCCCTCTCCGTCATCATCACCCAGGCCGACGGCGCACGCTACGCGGCGGTGGCCCATCCTGAGATCGCTCCGGAAACCCTGGCCACCATTGCCGCCACGGGGCGTTCCTCCCTGCAGGAAATGCGCCGGCTCTTGGGAGTGCTGCGTGGTGACGCGGAAGTCTCCACGCGGCCGCTGCCTGGCCTGGCTGACCTGGACGAACTGCTGCTGGGGATCCGCGCCACAGGGCTGGCCGTCACGTGCACGCTCTCGGGAGAGGCCCGCCGGCAGCTGCCACCCGGGGCTGAACTCAGCGCCTACCGCGTGGTTCAAGAAGGCTTGACCAATGTCATTAAACACGCCGGTCCCAATGCCGTGGCCACTGTAAATCTGATTTGGAACGCCCGTGGCCTGGAAATCACGGTCCAGGACAATGGACGCGGCGGGGAGCGCGGCGATGCTGCGGATGCCGGCACGGGCAATGGCTTGCGCGGCATGGCCGAGCGCATCAAACTCTATGACGGCACACTTTCAGCAGCCCCGCTCAGCGGTGGCGGTTTCGGCATTGCGGCATTCATCCCCTACACGGAGCATTGAAATCATGACAAGCAACTCCCCCATCCGCGTGGCACTGGTTGATGATCAACAGCTGGTTCGTTCCGGCTTGGCCATGCTCATTAATTCCCAGGCCGACCTTGAGGTGGTCCTGCAGGCAGGCAACGGCATTGAGGCACTCGCCGGGCTCTCCGGCACGGCCGCCGACGTGGTGCTCATGGATGTGCGCATGCCGGGCATGGACGGACTTGAAACCACGGGAAAACTCATGGAACGCGTCAAGGTTGCCCCTTCCGGATCCTGGCTGTCCCAGTTGAAGATCGTGGTGCTGACCACCTTTGACCTGGATGAGTACGCCTTGGCGGCCATCCAGGCCGGAGCCAGCGGGTTTTTGCTCAAGGACGCTCCCCCGGAGGAATTATTGGGCGCCATCAGGACCGTCTTTGCCGGCGACGCCGTCATTGCCCCCTCCACCACGCGCAGGCTGCTGGATCATGTGGCACCCATGCTTTCAGCCCCAAGCCCGGCAAAGGACATCCACTCCGCAGCTGTTGCCAGCTTGACCGCCCGCGAACATGAGGTGTTTGTGCTCATCGCCAACGGCCTCTCGAACCCCGAAATTGCCCGGCAGCTCTTCGTTTCCGAAGCCACCGTGAAAACGCATGTGGGGCATATTCTGGCCAAGCTCCAGGCGCGGGACCGCGTGCAGCTTGTGGTGATTGCCTACGAGACCGGAATTGTTTCCCCCCGCTAAACGCTGCCTCCGCCTTCCCCGCCGCCCCGCCGCGAACCCGCGAGCCCGCGAACCCGCGAACCCGCGAGCCCGCGAACCCGCGAACCCGCAGATAATGTCCCTACTAGCCGCTGAAGGGGACATTATCTGCGGATTGGCGTCCGGACCAGGCCGCGAGCGCCGGGGGAATGGAATTGCGCACCGCTTGGGCACTGACTCCGCACGTGGCCGGACACCCCTTGGGCACTCCCGGGGCCCGGCCACCCGCCCATGACATGATTCCCCGCAGCAATTTGACGGCATCGCTCCGCCGGCAAGGACTGCCGTCTCCGTCCCAGGTAGGAGAGCACTTCATGGATTGTCCGCCGATCTCCACCCCTGCTCCGATCCGCACACCATGGACTGATAAATAGGGTGGAATCATGACCACCACAACACAGCACACGCAACAAACACTGGCCGTTCAGGCCCGCGGGCTTCGCAAGAACTTTGGCAAGGGCGACACCGAGGTGACAGCCTTGAAGGGTGTGGACCTTGACTTCCCCGCCGGTCAGTTCACAGCCATCATGGGCCCGTCGGGTTCCGGAAAATCGACCCTCATGCATTGCCTGGCCGGCCTGGACACGGTCACCGCCGGCACCATCCACCTCGGCGGCACGGAATTGACAGCCCTCAATGACAAGGCGCTCACGCAGCTCCGACGGGACCGGATTGGCTTTGTCTTCCAGGCCTTCAACCTGGTGCCCACTCTCAGCGCCGAAGCCAACATCACTTTGCCGGTGGCCCTGGCCGGGGGCACCGTGGACAAGGAATGGTTCCAGTACATCACCACCACCCTGGGACTCAATGGCAGACTCAAGCACAAACCCCATGAACTCTCCGGCGGCCAGCAGCAGCGCGTCGCGGTGGCCCGTGCACTCCTGACCCGCCCCGACGTCATTTTTGGTGACGAGCCCACCGGCAACCTCGATTCACGCTCCGGGGCGGAGGTCCTGGGCATGCTGCAGCACTCCTCCCGGGAAATGGGACAGAGCATCATCATGGTCACCCACGATCCCGTCGCCGCGTCCTACGCGGACCGCGTGGTCTTGATGAACGACGGCGAACTGGTGGGCGAGCTGCTCGAACCCACCGCCGATTCCGTGCTGGCTTCCCTCGCCAAACTGGGGGCGTAATCCATGCTGGCACTAACCTTCAGTCAATTAAAGAGCCACTCCCGGCGATTCATTGCCATCACCTTGGCCGTGCTCCTCGCCGTGGCCTTCCTCTCAGCCACACTCATGGTCAATGCCTCCACCAAGGCCTCACTGAAAGCCAGCATCGGGCAGTCCTACGCGGCGGCTGAGATGGTGGTCTCCCCCAGCTACGAGCGGCCCCTGACACTTGCAGACGCGGAAAAGATCGCATTGTCTCCGCTGGTGGCACAGTCCTACCCGCAACTGAGCGTTTATGCCCAATCAGATCTGGGCAAGGCAGCACTTGGCGCCAGCTTGCGGAACCTGCCGGAACATCCGCAGCTGCAGCCCGTCAAGCTCTTGTCGGGCAGCTGGCCTGCCAATGACACGGAAGTGACTGTGGATGAGGTGACCGCCGGGCGCAATGAGCTGACAGTGGGCAGCACCGTAAGCCTCAGCGGCCCGGCGCAGCCGGACGCGGCATCGGGTGTTGACACCGAACCAGTGCTTGCTGCCACCATCAGCGGGATCATGGCAGCCTCATCCAATCCCATTGATCAGGGCACTGCGCAGTTCGTGGGGACCCGGTCCGCCGTGGAGCAGCTGGGGTCCGCGGACCTGGCACCGGAGCACATCACCTTGAACCTGGTGGCCGGAACATCCACCAGTGAAGCCAAGACCGCCTTGGCCGCGGCACTGGACAGGCCCGAAGGCGCCATCCTGACCACGGATGAGATGACCACCCAAATGGTTGCCTCGTTCACCGGCGGCGATGACCAGCTCACCATTGTGCTGCTTGCCTTCGCCGCAGTTGCCTTGCTGGTGGCCACCTTGGTGGTGGCGAACACCTTCTCGGTGATCATTGCCCAGCGGACCCGTGAACTTGCGCTGCTGCGCTGCATTGGTGCCGGCAGGGGCCAGATCCGGCGCTCGGTGGTCATGGAGGCGCTGGTGGTGGGCCTGGTGGCCTCGGTCCTTGGTGTGGCCGCGGCCACGGGCACCATGGCACTGGTGGTTGGCGTGCTGGGCCAAAATCCCGACTTCAATTTCGCGGTGTTGGCGGTTCCGCCGTCGGCCGTCATTGCCGGCCTGCTCGTGGGAACTGTCCTGACGGTCCTGGCCTCGCTGGTCCCGGCACGGGCTGCAACCGCGGTGGCTCCCCTGGCTGCGCTGCGCCCGGCCGACGACGTCTCCGTCCACAATGCCGGCGGCGTCATCCGGTTGATCAGCGGTGTGGTGTTGCTGCTGGCCGGCGGCGCGGGCCTGGTTGCCGGTGGCATGACCGCCAACCTCCCGCTGGCACTGCCTGCCGGTGCAGCGTCCTTTGTGGGCTTTTTGATGGCGGCAAGCCTCTTTGTGCCCAAGCTGGTGTCCTTCGCCGGGACCTTGGCCCGTCCTGCGGGTGTGCCGGGGAGGATGGCAGCGGAGAATGCCGTGCGGAACCCGCGCCGGACCACCGCCACGGCCTCGGCCCTGCTGATTGGGGTCACCCTGGTCACCATGATGATGACAGGTGCCGCCACTGCCCGCACCGCCCTGGACTCGGAACTGGCCAGCAGCTACCCGGTGGACATGCTGGTGCGCAACATCCCCGGCAGCCCCCGCATTGCCGACAGCGCCGTGGCCCAGGCGGCGCAGCTGCCGGGCGTGAAGCACATTGCCCGCCTGGAACTGGTGGGCACCGTGGAAAGCGGCGGCACCACCTTGGACGCCTATGGAATTTCCGACGCCGACGCCCAGGCCGTGCTGTCCACCCCCGGCAACCGGCCCAGCGGGACCACTGCCGTCATTCCCAGGAACTTCTTTAGTGATTCGGTGGCCCTGACGGCCGGTGCGCAAAGCACCAACCTCACAGCCGTCCCTTCCACCACCGACAGCTTCGCCGCCATTGTGTCCCTGGATTCCTTCGTGCCCCTGCCCGCCGGGGACCCGCTTTACCAGGACACGGCGGCACCGTTGTGGATTGCCGTGGACGCTTCACTCGACGCCAATGCCGCTCTGGACCTGCAGTCCGAACTGGCCAGCACCTTGGGCGTGGAACTGTTCCAAGTGGACGGGGCGGTGCTGGAGAAGATCATGTTCAACCAGGTCATCGACCTGCTGTTGCTGGTGGTCACGGGGCTGTTGGCCGTGGCGGTCTTCATTGCCCTCATTGGGGTGGCCAACACCCTGTCCCTGTCCGTTTTGGAACGGACCCGGGAGAACTCGCTGCTGCGGGCGCTGGGGCTGACCCGCGGACAACTGCGCGGGATGCTGGCCCTGGAAGCCGTCCTCATTGCCGGCGTGGCCGCCGTCATTGGGTCGGTTCTAGGCGCCGTGTACGGCTGGGCCGGGGCGCAGTCCGCCCTGGGCTCCTTCGCCGAGGTCACAGCCGTGATCCCGTGGGTGCAAATTGCTGCGGTGGTGGTGGTGGCTGCCGTGGCCGGGCTGCTGGCCTCCGTGGTGCCGGCACGCCGGGCCGCCAAGCTCTCCCCCGTGCAGGGGCTGGCCATGGATTGACATGGCCACGGCACAAAAACGACCCTGCGGCAGGTGCCGCAGGGTCGTTTTGTGCTTTGCCAGAGTCCGTCAGGGCGCGGCCGGCTCCTCGTAGCGGGGGAAGATCGGCGTGGGGGCGGGCAGCTGCGTGCCTGCCACCAGCGGCGTGCCAAAGGCTGCGAAGGAGCGCACGGCGTCACCGGCGGCTGTGCCCTGGCCCAGCACCGTCAGCAGGGCGGCGCCGGCGTCGGGCATGACGGGCTGCACCAGCAGTGCCACCTTGCGCAGGACCTCGAGGGTCACATACAGCACCGTTTCCATGCGCGGCACATCCGTCTTGCGCAGCACCCACGGGGCCTGCTCGGCAAAGTAGGCGTTGGTCTCTCCCAGCACGTGCCAGATCCGCTCCAGCGAACCGTGGAAGTCCTGCTGCTGGTAGGCGGCGCGCGAATGCGCCAGCAGGGCATCGGCAGCAGCCAAAATGGCCTCGTCCGCGGCAGTGAACGCACCGGGGGTGGGCACCACGCCGGCGCAGTTCTTGGCCACCATGGACAGGGAACGCTGCGCCAGATTGCCCAGGTTGTTGGCAAGATCTGCGTTCATGCGGCCCACCACGGCGTCGTGGTTGTAGGAGCCGTCGGCACCGAAGGGGACTTCGCGCAGCAGGAAGAAGCGCACCTGGTCCAGCCCGTACTGGGCCACCCAGTCAGCCGGGGCCACCACATTGCCCAGGGACTTGGACATCTTCACGCCATTGTTGTGCAGGAAGCCGTGGATCATCACGCGCTTGGGCAGTTCCAGGCCGGCGGACATGAGGAACGCCGGCCAGTACACGGCGTGGAAGCGGGAAATGTCCTTGCCAATCACGTGCACGTCTGCGGGCCAGAACTTTGTGAAGGACTCGGAGTCCACCTCCGGGTAGCCCACAGCCGTCAGGTAGTTGGTGAGCGCGTCAACCCATACGTACATCACGTGCTTGTAGTTGCCGGGCACGGGGACGCCCCAGTCAAAGGTGGTGCGGCTGACGGAAAGGTCCTCAAGACCGCCCTTGACGAAGCTGATGACCTCATTGAAGCGGGTGCGCGGAGCGCCAAAGTCCGGCTGGTCCGCGTACAGGGCAAGCAGCTTGTCCTGGTAGTTGGACAGGCGGAAGAAGTAGCTCTCCTCTTCGGTCCAGGTCAGTTCGGTGTCGGTGACCTTGGAGTAACGCACCCCGTCCGCACGCAGCTCGGTCTCGTCCTCACCGTAGTAGGCCTCGTCGCGGACGGAGTACCAGCCCTCGTACTTACCCAGGTAGATGTCCCCGGCAGCCTCCATCTTGCGCCAAATGGCCTGGGAGGCGGCGTAGTGGTCGGCGTCGGTGGTGCGGATGAACCTGTCATAGCTGATGCCCAGGGCCGCGTGGGCCTGCTGGTACACGGCGGCATTGCGGTCCACGAGCTCCTTGGGCGTGATGCCTTCCTTCTCGGCCGCCTGCGCAATTTTCATGCCGTGCTCATCGGTGCCGGTCACGAACATCACGTCAAAGCCGTCGAGCCGCTTGAAGCGGGCCATGGCGTCGGTGGCAATGTACTCGTAGGCGTGCCCAATGTGCGGGACACCGTTGGGGTACGTGATGGCAGTGGTGAGGTAGTAAGGCGTCTTGGCCGATTCAGTAGATGTCACCTAAAGAATTTACCGCGAACCGGCCCCAAACATGGATTCGTGTCAGTGTTGGACCTTAAACCACGACGGCGGCGCCCGTTCAGGCGCCGCCGTCGTCAATGCCGGGTGGGGACTAATCCTCCAAATCAACTTCACGGATCATGGTGGCGCCAATGCCTGACTTGATGGCATCGAGCACCGGCTGCGGTACGGCGCTGTCGACGGTGATCAGGGCCAGGGCCTGGCCGCCTTCAATCTGGCGCGCCACCTGCATGCCGGCAATGTTGACGTCGTTTTCACCCAGCAGGCGCCCCAGGGTGCCCACCACGCCCGGGCGGTCGGAGTAGGAAATCACCAGCAGGTGGTCGCTCATGGGGATTTCCACTTCATAGCCGTTGACGGCCACAATCTTCTGGATCTGCTTGGGCCCCGTGAGCGTGCCGGAAACGGCGATCTGGGAATCATCGGACAAGGCACCGCGGATGCTGAGCACATTGCGGTAGTCCGCGGATTCGGCGGTGGTGATCAAGTTGGTGGCAATGCCGCGCTGCTGCGCCAAAACGGGGGCATTGACGTAGGAGACCTGCTCCGAAACAACATCCTTGAACACGCCCTTCAAGGCTGCCAGCTCCAGGGCCTTGACGTCCAGTGCGGCAATTTCACCGGCAACTTCAATGTCGATCTGCGTCACGGAGGCGTGGCTGAGGGCTGTGAAGATGCGGCCCAGCCTTTCAATCAACGGAATCCCCGGGCGCACTTCGGCGGCAATGACGCCACCGGCGACGTTGACGGCGTCGGGCACCAGTTCACCGGCCAACGCCAGGCGCACGGACTTGGCCACCGAGACGCCGGCCTTTTCCTGGGCTTCGTCGGTGGAGGCGCCCAGGTGCGGGGTGGCAATGACATTGTCCAGTTCCAGGAAGTCCACGTCCGTGGCCGGCTCCTTGACGAACACGTCAATGCCGGCGCCGGCAATTTCGCCCTCGCGCAGGGCAATGTTCAGGGCTGCTTCATCAATCAAACCGCCCCGGGCCACGTTGATGACGTAGGCGCTCTTCTTCATCTTCGCAAACGCCTCGGTGCCGATCATGCCCAGGGTCTCCGGTGTGCGCGGCATGTGGATGGTGATGAAGTCGGACTGCTCCAGCAGTTCATCCAGGCTCAGCAGCTGCACGCCCAGGCTCGCGGCGCGGGCGGAGGTGACGTAGGGATCGTAGGCCACAATGTCCATGCCGAAGGCCTTGGCGCGTTCGGTGATGAGCGCGCCAATGCGGCCCAGGCCAATGATGCCCAGCTTCTTTTCCAGCAGTTCCGTGCCGGTGTACTTGGAGCGCTTCCACTCGCCGTTCTTCAGCGCGGTGCTGGCCGCGGGGATGTGGCGGGCCAGGGACAGGATGTGCCCGATCGTCAGTTCGGCGGCGGAGACAATGTTCGACGTCGGCGCGTTGACCACCATGACCCC
The DNA here is from genome assembly GCF_042668835.1 of Specibacter sp. NPDC057265. Taxonomy (NCBI): domain Bacteria; kingdom Bacillati; phylum Actinomycetota; class Actinomycetes; order Micrococcales; family Micrococcaceae; genus Specibacter; species Specibacter sp. NPDC057265. The sequence continues at coordinate 169,463 of NZ_JBHUYE010000005.1, read as the reverse complement.
GGCCTGCGTGGCGGCCTTGATGTCCACGTTGTCCAGCCCCACGCCGGCACGTGCAATGACCTTCAGCTTTTTCGCTGCCGCAATGGCCTCCGCGTCCACCTGGGTTGCGGAGCGGACCAGGATCGCATCAACGTCAACAATGGCGGACAGCAGGGCGGAACGGTCGGCGCCGTCGGCGTGGCGGATCTCGAAATCGGGACCCAACGCCTCGATCGTGGCGGGCGAAAGTTCCTCAGCGAGGAGTACTACGGGCTTGGTGGCGCTCACCTGGTGACCTCTTTAGCTTTCAGTTGTGTTCTTGTGGGGATTTTGGTGATTGCTTTTGGTGCTCATATACAGCAGAAAAGCCGGTCTCCAGTTTAGGTGAGACCGGCTTTGCGGCCGTAATAATCGCCTGCATCGACGACGTAAGCGACATAAATCACAGGACCAACGGGTTTATTGTCCACCCTGTGGGCAGCAGCCCGCGGGGCTGTCCCTGCCTATGCCTGCCGATTCCGGTAGGTGGCGACGGCGGCCGCCGCCTTCGTCACAATGTCCGGCGTGGTCACGTCATATGCCGCAGTCCCTCCACCTGGGCCACTGGGACCAGCCGCATCTTCCTGCCGCCGCGCAGAGAGATGAACGGCCGAGGCGCCGGCATCGAGCAAGGCCGGGATGTCCTCCACCCGCACGCCGCCGCCTGCCTGGATTTCCAAGCGGTCCCCGACACGGGCGGCCAGGGCGGCAATGACGCTGATCCCGTCGATGCTGCGGCTGGCGCAGCCGGAGGTCAAGACACGGGCGATGCCCAGTTCCAGCAGCCCGTCCACGAGTGCCTCCGGTTCCGGGCACACGTCAATGGCTCGGTGGAACGTCACTTCCAACCCGCCTGCCGCCGCAACCATCCGTCCTGTGGCTGCCACATCCAGCGCACCTCCTGGCAACAGGGCACCCACCACGACGCCGGCCACGCCGCTTCCGTTGGCCGCCCCACGTGCCAGCAACTCAACGTCGCGGACCATGACCCCCACCTCGGCTGAACTGTAGACAAAGCCTCCCTCGCGCGGACGGACCAACACGTGGACGCGTCCCGGGCCCGCGGCCTCCACGACCGCCGCCACCAGTCCAGAAGAAGGCGTCAGCCCACCGGTGGAAAGACCCGTGCAAAGCTCCACCCGGTCGGCGCCCGCGGCCATGGCTGCCCTGGCTCCGTCCGGGTCCTGCACCGCGATCTCGAGCATGGGCCGCGCCACCGCGCCCACCGCTACTGAATCCCAGTGATGCGGGCCACGGCCACGGCGGAGCCGCGCAATTCCTCAGGGATCTCCACCACGCCGCCGGTGGCAACGGTGGCGGCGCCCTCACCGGGGAGCCAGGCGATGCGTGCGGCATTGCGCAGCTCGGCCGGCAGCGTCAAGGAGCCTGCCGCGGGATCCATGGCGAGCACGAACAGCTCCCCACCCTTGGTGGTGTAGGAAACTGGGGAGCCGCCCAGACTGTCGCCGGGACGGTGCCACGGACGCGTACCGTAAATGGCTTCGCCGTTGCCCTCCAGCCAGCTGCCCATGGCGGCCATGGCAATTTCCTGCAACTCCGGAATGGAGCCGTCCGCGCGGGGGCCCACGTTGATCAGCAGGTTCCCGTTTTTGGATACGACGTCCACCAGGAGCCGGATGAGCTCCTCGCCTGACAGCGAGTGCTCGGGGCCCTCATCCTGGTTGTACCCGAAGGAGTAGCCCAGACCGCGGGTGGATTCCCAGGGCTGCTCGATGATGTTCTCCACGTGGCGGTATTCGCGCGTGAGGTAGCCGTGGTAAGGCACGCCCCAGCGGTCATTGACCACGCCTTCCGGCACGGCGTCAAAGTAGCGGCGCAACAGTGCGGCCACGGAGTGCTCGGAGGAGTCCTTGCCGCCGTCGGGCCATTCGATGTCGTTCCAGAGGATGTCCGGGGAGAAGCGCTCAACGAGTTCCTCCAGCTGGGCGGCGCTGTACTTGGCGAACTGCTCATCGTTGCGGCGGTAGCGGAACAGGTCCGTGTCCGATTCGATGGGCGGGAAGTCGCTCACATGCCAGTCAAGGGCACCGGAGAAGTAGACGCCGAACCGGGCACCGGAGGCGCGGGTGGCCGTGCCAAGTTCTGCAATGAGGTCACGCTTGGGGCCGCGCTTGACCGAGTTGAACTCGGTGGTTTCTGTATCCCACAGGCAGAAGCCCTCATGGTGCTTGGTGGTGGGCACAATGTACTGCGCCCCTGCGGCACGCAGTTTGCCCACGAAGTCAGCGGCGTCAAAGTTCCCCGCATCCCAGTGCTCGGCCAGGTCCTCATAGCTGGTTCCGGTGCCATAGAGCTCCTGGTGCCTGACCCAGCTGGGGCTGCCGGCAATCCGCACGGTGTTGCCGTACCACTCGGCGTACTGGTGATGGGCGTAGGCGTCCTCTGTGGGTACCCCGCCTTCCCCGTGGGCCGTGGCCCAGGCCGGGACCGAGTACAGGCCCCAGTGGATGAAGAAGCCCAACTTGGCGTCGCGGTACCATTCCGGCACCGCGTTCAACGGGTAGCTAGGTGCGTTGGCGCCGAAGTCCGGGCCCACCCGTGTTTCAAAATTCAGCATGGTTAAAACTCCTCAACCTTTCCGTCTTGCACCCGTGTGACAATTGCAGCCAGCTTCGGTTCCGGCCCGCCGGCGGCGAACGGGTACACCCCCGGGGCCAGGTTTTTGTGGCCCAGCCGCAGCAGGTCCTGGTCCACGCCGCCGGGCGTCAGGCCCAACTTCCAACCCGCGGCCAGTTCGTAGAGTTCAGGCTCCAGGTAGCCGATTTTTACGCAGACCACATCCATGGCGTGCGGGTCGATGCCCAGCATGGCGAAATCATGGATGTGGTGAAACGGCTTGCGTCGCTCGGTGATGATGGCGTGCACGCCACCGGACTTCACCACAACCTGCGTGCCTGCATCCTTGTCGCCGTCCGTGATGGAGAAGACAGTGCCCGAGATGGCTACGGGACCGCTGGGTCCGGAATCCACCCGGGCACCAACATTGAGGACAACCTCTCCCCCAACCCCTGCCTGCACGCATGCGGCCACGGCGGGGGCGTCAAAAATGGAGGCGTGCACCACTGTGGTGCTTCCGTCGGCAAATTCCGGCCGGGACAGCAATTGGCCCAGCGTCCAGGACACGTCCCCAGCACCACCTGCCGTGGGGTTGTCGCCGGAGTCGGAGACCACGTAGGGGCGCGGTGCGCCGTCGGCCAGGGCAGCGTCGAGGCTTTGGTCGAGAGGGAGGGCGTCGGCGACGAAAACAAATTCGTCGCGGGCATCCCAGTAAGCCTTCGCAAGCCGCTCCGCAGCTGCGCGAACCACGTCCGAGTCATGTCCGGTGACCACCACGGCCGCCTGGCAACGTGCCTCGTCGGCCCAGGCGTAGCCTACCCAGATGGCAGCGTCGATAACGCCGTCCAGTGCCTCAACTGCAGGAACGGCGGCGTAGAGGCTGCGTGCCGGTTCAATGCGCGTACTGGTCTTTTCGCCGGGCAACAGCACCGGGACTTGAAGCCACGCCTTGTACGGGCGGCGGGCGTCGACATCCGAGCCCGTCTCTGCCCGCAGGAGTTCCAGCATGTTGTGCACGGCGCGCTGCTTGGTGTTCCCGGCATCCTCGTGCGGTGCCATGCGGTAGCAGGTGATGAGATCGGACATGTCCAGCAGCTCGCGGGAGACGTTTCCGTGCAGGTCCATGGAGGTGGAGACAAAAGTGTCTGCGCCCAGTGCTTCACGCACTGCCTGGCCCAGGTCACCTTCGGCGTCTTCCATGCCGACAACGCTCATGGCACCGTGGATGTCGAACCAGAACCCGTCAAAGGGACCCTGGGTGCGAATGCCTTCCAGGATCTCCGCCTTGAGCCGCGCATAGGTGGCAGGGTCCACGGCACCGCCTGGCAGGGAGCGGGCCTGCACCAGGGGTACCCAGTCGGCTGCCTCACGGAGTTCGTCACCGGGGTTCAGGAAACCGTAGTACGCCATGAGCTCTTCGCCGCGGCGTTCGGTGAAGGCCTCGTCCCCGCTGATGTGCGGGCTGAAGGTGCTGGATTCAATGGCAATGCCGGCCACGCCGATGCGCGGACGCTGCAGTCCGCCCGTCGCTAGTGGGCGCAGCGGGCCGGTCCAAATCTGCGAGGCTTGCGCAGGCTCGGTCAGGTTCAACACGAGGATCCTTCTTTCATGGTGGTGGCGGGAATGGTTGAGGGGTCAAGCGTTGCCCAGGCGGCCGCCGCGGAGCCCAGCACGGCCGAGCTGCTGCCCAGGTTGCCGGGGTGGACGATGAGCGGGTAGCCGGAGACAGGCATGTTGTCCTTGAGCATCCGGATCAGGGGCGGTTCCAGCAGATCCCAGGCCCCACGCACACCGCCGCCCACCACCACATCCTGGACGTCCAGGAGGGTGGCCGTGGTGGAAATGGCCTGGCCCAGGGCAGCACCGGCCGTCTCGAAGGTTGCCCGCGCGTGGGCGTCCCCCATCCTGGCCAGTTGTGCAACTTGTTCGGCGCCGCCGGCTGCCCGGCCGGAGCGTTCGGCATATCGCTGGGCAATGGACCGGCCCGAGGCGAGCGTTTCCAGGTGCCCGATCTTCCCGCAGCTGCAACGCAGGGTGCTGAAGCCCGGCGTGTGACCAATCTCCCCGGCGGCTCCGCGGGGACCGTGAAACAAGCTCCCACCCAGAGCCAGGGCACCGCCCACGCCCGTGCCGAGCATGATGCCAATGGCGTTGCTGCACCCGGCCAGGGAACCGTACGACATTTCACCGCGCAGGAACGCGTTGACGTCGTTGTCGATCACGACGCCGGCGCCCAGCCGGGCAGACAGGTCCGCAGCGAGCGGGAATCCGGCCCAGTCGGTGAAGGATGCCGAGGCAGCCGTGACGACGCCGTTCTTTTGGTCAATGACGCCGGCGGCACCCACGCCCACGGCGAGAACGCGCTGCCCTAGGGTGGCCTCCAGCTGCCGGACCAGGGCGGCGGCGGCGGCGCTCATGGCGGCGCCGCCTTCCTTGGCCGGAGTGGGGATGGTGACCTGTGCCGCTATGGTGCCATCGGGCCGGCACAGGACTGCGGTGGTTTTGGTGCCACCCAGATCAATGCCGGCCACAACGTTGTTTGAACTGGCTGCAAACATGTCAGCGGCCACCCAGGCCCGCCATGGAGATCCCCTTGACGAGGTGCTTCTGGAGGGCAATGACCAAGATCGTGGTGGGAATCATGGAAATGATTGCCGCAGCCATTTGCAGGTCCCATCGGGTGCCGGTCAGTCCGGAGAATGATGCCAAGCCCACGGGAAGTGTGCCAAGGGAGTCGTAATCCACGGTGACAATGAGCGGCCACAGATAGCTGTTCCAAAATGACATGAAAGTGAACACGGCCAACACGGCTACAGCGGACTTGGCCAGGGGCAGGATGATCTGCAGGAAGCAGCGCAGCGGGCCTGCGCCGTCCACACGTGCGGCTTCTTCCAGCTCGTAGGGAATGCCGCGGAAGAACTGGCGCATGAGGAACGTGCCGAAGGCCGTGAACGCGAACGGCAGGATCAGGGCCTGGTAGGTGTCTACCCAGCCGAGCCACTGCATGAGGATGAACATGGGGATGACGGTGACTTCCTGGGGCACCATCAGAGTTGCCAAGAATAGGACGAACACGGCGTCCCGGCCCTTCCAGCGGAGCCGGCCGAACGCGTAGCCGGCGGTGGTGGACACAATCAGCACCACGATGGTGCCTGCGATGGCCACGAAGAACGAGTTCCCGATGTACGTGACGAACGGGCCATAGGAGAAGACGTCGGCGAAGTTGCTCCAACGGATTTCCGAGCCGACCAAGCGCGGCGGCATGGCGAACATTTCACCGTTGGGCTTCAGCGCGGAGAAAAACGCGTACACCAGGGGCGAGAGGAAGAGCGCCGCCGCCAGGTAGATGCAGAAGTGGGCAATGATCAGGCGAACGCGTTCGCCCCGGCTCATGGGGGGCCGGCTCCTGCGGACCTTCTTCTTTGGCGCGTTGGTCTTCTCGACGTCGCGGCGGGAGCGGGTCGCATTTTCCTGGACATCAGTGCTCATAGTGCACCCACTTCTTCTGCACGGCGAACTGCCCTGCTGTCAGGCCGATAATGATGGCGAACAGTATCCAAGCGGCTGCGGCCGCGAGGCCCAGGTCCTGGAACTTGAAACCTTGGTTGTAGATGAACTGCACCAGCGGCTGGGTGGCGTTGCCGGGGCCGCCGCCGGTCAGCAGCTGCGGCTGCACGAACACCTGGAGCGCAGAGATCATGGTCATCACGCTGGCAAAGAAGATGGACGGCGAGATGAGCGGCATCTTGACCTTCCACAACAGCAGCAACCCGCGGGCACCGTCGAGCTTGGCGGCTTCCATGACAGAGTCCGGCAGTTGTTCCAGGGCAGCGGAGAAAATGAGCATGTTGTAGCCCAGGCCTTGCCATACGGACATCATGACCACCATGACCATGGCCCACTGGGGATCGGCCAGAAAGTTGGGCAGCTGCAGGCCGAAGAATTCAATGGACAGGCCGTTGAGCAGGCCCTGGGGCTGCAGGATCATCTTCCACACCAGGACGTTGGCCACCATGGGAGTCACCACGGGGATGAAGAACAGGATGCGCAGTGCGGCGCGGCCACGGATGCGTTCGTGCAGTGCAAGCGCCAGGGTGAGCGAGAGGATGACGCTCAGGGGCACGTACATGATCGTAAACAGCGCCGTGTTGCGCAGTGCCGGCCAGAAGTCCGGGCTGTCGTTGAAGAGTTTGGTGTAGTTGTCGAAGCCAATAAACTTCTTCTCGCCAAAGGTGGGCCAGTCGAAGAATGCCATGACAATGGACAGCACCACTGGCAACACGGTGAACAGGGCCAGCCCGGCCAGGGCTGGGCTGACGAAGCCCAGCGCCTGGCGCGATTCTGCCTTGGCCAACGCGCCGCGGCGGCGGTCGGTTGCGGTGTAGATCATGAGGGGGAACTTCCTGGATTGCTTACTTGGCGAACTGCTGCTGGGCGGATTCGAGCACCTTGGACATGGAGTCCTGCCCGTTGAATACGCTCACCAGGTTCGGCTGGATGAATGTGCCCACCTTGGACCACTGGTCGTTGACGCGCTGTCCTTCGACGTTTTCAAATGCCGCCTCGAAGACGCTCTTGACCTGGTCGCGGTACTTGGCATCAATGGTTTCGAAGTACAGCGGCTGCGACGCCAGGCGTGCCGGGTAGCTGCGGCCCGAGGAGGCAATGTAGTCCTGGGACTTGGTGCCAAGCAGTGATCCGAGGACCTTCAGGGCGCCTTCCTTGTTCTTGCATTCCTTGGATACGCCGTAGCCGGAGCCCAGGACGAGTCCCAAGGCGCCGTCCTTGCCTGCCGGCAGTGGCGCCATTCCGGCTGCGAAGCCGGAATCGTTGTTCAAGTAGCCCACGGCATTCCAGGTGCCGTCCACCGCCATGGCGGCGTTGCCGCTGGTGAACTGGTTCTCGCCCCAACCAGTGTCCGATGCACTGGCAACGGGAACTGCCACCTTTTCCTTGGTGACCAGACCGGCGTACCATTCCGAGGCCGCCACAAAATCGGGGTTGGTCAAATCCAGGGTGCCATCTTCCTTGACTGGCTGGACGCCTGCTTTGGAGATGGGCAAAGCCTGCCACTGGAAATCACCCATGCCCACGGCGAAGCCGGACTTGCCGTCCTTGGTGGCTTCTTTGGCCGTCTTCTCAAAATCGCTGAATGTCCAGCCAATCTTCGGAGTGGTGGCGCTGGCGGCCTTAAGCAGGTCTTCGTTGTAGAAGGTGAGCATGGTGGACATGTCGAACGGGACGCCGAACATGGTGCCCTTGTTTTTGAGGATATCCAAGGCACCCGGCGCGAAGTCCTCCTCGGCCAGCCCTGCAGCGTTCATATCCTCGGCAGTCAGTTCGGCGAAGCCTGCGGTGTAGCCCGAGAGCATGCCTGAGTTCATACCGGAGATGCAGGCCATGTTGCCCGATGCCATGTTGGTGGTCATCTTGGTGAAGTAGTCGCCCCAGGGGGCGGTGCGCAGGGAAATGTCCAGGTCCGGGTTCTCCTCTTTGGCGATTGCCAGCTGCGCCTCAAGAGCAGCGGTGTCGTCCTCGCTGCCCGACCACATGTCAATGACAATGCTGTCCGAGGAAGCATCGGCACCCGTTGTGCCACCCCCGCAGCCGGTCAGTGCCAGTGAGGTGGCGGCTGCAACCGCCATGATGCCGATGTGTGCTTTCTTCATTGAAAATCTGCTCCTCAGTTCTCGGCACGGCAATGCCAAGGCTTGTATCGACGAATGATTATGTGTGCAACGCGACGCATTTATGCTACTTACTTCGACATACGAACTAACTTTCGTTTTCCATCGCGTAAAGTAATCATGGCAGATGAGACCTGTATCTCAAAGTCATTCGTCCGACCTTTGGCGGTAAAATCCATATTTTTGTTTGGATACAGCCTCATTGCTTCCATTACGACGGTGCAGCCGACGCCCGCCCATGTCCCTGGTTAGTTCGACCCGAAGGAAAACCATGCATCAATCTGTGCCCACGCCGTCAATCCCCGCACAGGCGCAGCAGATCATTGCCCTCGTGGCCCACGGCACTGCCACCACGCGCGCCGAGCTTGCCAAGAGCCTGCGACTGGCACCGTCAACGGTCTCGTTGAGGATTGCCGAACTGACCGGGCTCGGCATCCTGGCCGAGAATGGCACGGGCGCATCCAAGGGAGGACGCAAACCACGGCTGTTGCGCTTGGACGAGGCAGGCGGACAGGTGCTCACAGCGGACCTCGGCGGCCGACACGCCCGGCTGGGCCGTTTCTCACTGACCGGCGCGCTTCTGGCCACAACCACCGTCCCTGTGAGCGTGGAAGCCGGTCCCGAGACCACCCTTGAGGCCGTTGTTGAGGCGTGGAGGAAACTCGCAGGTGGAGAGGCTGCGGCCCTGAGTGGACTGCGCGGCGTAGGCATTGGCCTACCCGGTCCCGTAGACGTCAACACGGGCACCGTTCAGCTGCCCTCGCGCATGCCGGAATGGTCCGGCTTCCCGGTCCGGGCGTGGCTTGAGGAGAAGACCGGACTTCCATCCGTGGTGGACAACGACGCCAACCTCAGCGCGTTGGGTGAGCACCACGCGAGCCTGGGTCCCCGGCAGCACAGCATCACAGTCAAGGCAGGCACGGCCATCGGCAGCGGAATCATAGTGGCCGGCGAACTACACCGCGGCGCATCCGGCGCCGCTGGGGACGTCACTCACACTCGGGTTGAAGCCGCGGCGAACGAGCCCTGCACCTGCGGAAACATGGGATGTTTAGAGACCATTGCCAGTGGCGCGGCGCTGGTGAGGCTGCTGCGAGGACAAGGCCTGGACGTGGCTACCACCGAGGACGTGCTGACGCTCGTGAACCTCGCCAACCCGCTGGCCACCACGGGACTGCGCACGGCCGGCACTCACCTGGGAGGGGTGCTCTCCAGCATTGTAAACTTCTTCAACCCGGATTCTTTATTCCTGACCGGCCGGCTGGCGTCCAGTGAACTGTTCATCGCCGCAGTCCGCAGTCGCGTGTACGAGGGCTGCCACCCACTCACGACCCAAAACCTGCATATTGGTGCCGCCTGCACGGGCCAGGATTCGGGGCTGCGCGGGGCAGCACGGCTGGTACTGGAGCGCGTCCTGGCAGACTTGGGCCCTGGGCAGTAGCCCTACCAAACCGCTAGGCCGCCTAAAAACAGTATGACGGCCCTTCCGTACCCGGGAGGGTACGGAAGGGCCGTCATATTTGGTGCCACACACCTCAAGGAGGCTGGACGCATGCACTTATGGATCCCAAGCACGGGCGCGCCAGCGGTTCCGCCTGGGGCAAATGATGATCCCTAGCGGGCTACGGAGCCTTCGGTGTAGTCGTCGCTGTTGGAGATCCAGGAGAACAGTCCTCGCAGTTCGCGGCCGGTGGCCTCGATCGGGTGGTCCTCGCCCTTCTTGCGCAACGCCTTGAATTCAACACCGCCGTTGTCCTGGTCCTCAATGAAGCGCTTGGCGAAGGCACCACTCTGGATGTCCGCGAGGACAGCCTTCATGTTTTCCTTCACCTCGGGGGTGATGACGCGCGGACCGGAGACGTAGTCGCCGTATTCGGCGGTGTCCGAGACGCTCCAGCGCTGCTTGGCAATGCCACCTTCCCACATGAGGTCAACAATGAGCTTGAGCTCGTGCAGCACCTCGAAGTAGGCGATCTCGGGCTTGTAGCCGGCTTCGGTGAGAACTTCGAAGCCGTACTGGACCAACTGTGAGGTACCGCCGCACAGCACTGCCTGCTCGCCAAAGAGGTCGGTTTCAGTCTCTTCGGTGAAGGTGGTCTCGATTACGCCGGCACGGGTTCCACCAATGCCCTTGGCGTAGGAAAGGGCCAGGGCCTTGGCGTTGCCGGTGAAGTCCTGCTCCACGGCAATCAGGTCGGGAATGCCGCGGCCGGCCTCAAATTCGCGGCGCACGGTGTGGCCCGGCGCCTTGGGGGCAACCAGGGCCACGTCAACGTCGGCCGGGGGCGTGATGTAGCCAAAGCGGATGTTGAAGCCGTGGCCAAAGAACAGGGCGTCGCCGGCCGACAGGTTCGGGGCGATGTCTTCGGCGTACACGAAGCGCTGGACCTGATCCGGGGTGAGGATCATGATCAAATCGGCTTCCTTCGTAGCCTCGGCAACGCTGAGCACGCGCAGGCCCTCGGCTTCGGCCTTGGCAATGGACTTGGAACCTTCCTTGAGGCCAACGCGTACGTCGACGCCGGAATCGCGCAGGCTCAGTGCATGCGCGTGGCCCTGGCTGCCGTAGCCAATGACGGCGACCTTGCGGCCCTGGATGATGGACAGGTCGGCGTCGTCGTCGTAAAACATGTCGGTCACTGTGGAACTCCTTGAATAAATGGTGGGTGAAGCTGTGATGAAAAGTGTTTTTGCTGCGCGGCCCCGCAGGGGCCAGGCCTAGGAAGCCTTCAGCGCCCGATCGCTCATGGAGCGGGATCCCCGCCCAATGGCCAGGGTGCCCGACTGCACGATTTCCCGGATGCCAAAAGGCTCCAGAACGTTCAGCAGGGCAGCGAGCTTGTCTGCATAGCCGGTGGCTTCAATGGTGAGTGAGTCTGTGGACACATCCACCACCGAGGCCCGAAAGAGGTCTGCGGCTTGGGTGACCTGCAGCCTTGTCGCGGCGTCCGCACGCACCTTGACCAGGATGTGGTCCCGCTGCACGGAATTCTCTGACACCAATTCAACGATCTTGATGACGTTGATTAGTTTATTCAGCTGTTTGGTGACTTGTTCAATCAAGTCGCCGTCGGCGTCGACCACCACCGTCATGCGGGAGATGCCGGCATTTTCAGTGGGTCCAACGGCCAGGGAGTTGATGTTGAAGGCGCGGCGGGCAAACATGCTGGCCACGCGGGTCAAAACGCCCGGCTTGTCCTCAACGAGGACGGAAAGGGTGTGCCGTGTCATTGCTAGTCCTCCTCATCCCATACCGGGGTCATGTTGCGGGCCACTTGGATTTGGTCGTTGCTGACGCCCGAGGGCACCATGGGCCACACCATGGAGTCGGGGCTGACCACAAAGTCAATGACCACCGGACGGTCATTGATGGCCAGGGCCGCCTCAATGGTGGCGTCAATGTCCTCCACCCGTTCACAGCGCAGGCCCACGCAGTCGTAGGCGTCGGCGAGCTTGACAAAGTCGGGCACGCGAATGGTGTCATGACCGGTGTTCAAATCGGTGTTGGAATAGCGGCTTTCGTAAAACAGCGTCTGCCACTGGCGCACCATGCCCAAGGAGGAGTTGTTGATCACCGCCACCTTGATGGGGATGTTGTTGATCCGGCAGGTGGCCAGCTCCTGGTTCGTCATTTGGAAACAGCCGTCACCGTCAATGGCCCAGACCACGCGGTCGGGGTTGCCCACCTTGGCGCCCATGGCCGCGGGAACCGAGTACCCCATGGTGCCGGCACCGCCGGAGTTGAGCCAGGAACGGGAGCGCTCGTACTTGATGAACTGCGCGGCCCACATCTGGTGTTGGCCCACACCTGCCACATAAACACCTTCGGGGCCGGTGAGCTCGCCAATGCGTGAAATCACCCGTTGCGGGGACATCAGGCCGTCTTCGGGCTCTGTCCATCCCAGCGGGTAGGTGTCGCGCAGGTTGCCCAAAAAGGCCCACCAGTCACCGAGGTCGGAGGGCCCGTTGGCTTCGAACTCGGCCCTGACGGCGGCGGCCAAATCCGGGATGATCTCCTTGACCGAGCCAACGATCGGCACGTCGGCTGAGCGGTTCTTGGAAATTTCCGCCGGATCAATGTCGGCGTGAATGACCTTGGCGTGCGGAGCGAAGCTGCTGAGCACACCCGTGACGCGGTCGTCAAAGCGCGCACCCAGGGTGATCAGCAGGTCCGACTGCTGCAGCGCCGTGACTGCCGACACTGTCCCGTGCATGCCGGGCATGCCCACGTGCAGCGGGTGCGAATCCGGGAAGACCCCCCGGGCCATCAAGGTGGTGACCACGGGTGCACCGGTCAGTTCCGCCAGGACCATCAGTTCCGCGGAGGCGTTGCCCTTGAGCACTCCGCCTCCCACGTACAGCACCGGCTTCTTGGCTTCGCGGATGAGCCGGGCGGCTTCGCGCAATTGCTTCGAATGGCCACGGAAGACCGGGCGGTAGCCGGGCAGATCGATCACGGGAGGCCAGGAGAAGGTCATCTGGCCCACCTGGGCATCCTTGGAAACGTCCACCAGGACGGGGCCGGGACGTCCGGTGGAGGCCAGGTGGAATGCTTCGGCCAGAATGCGGGGAATTTCGTTGGGATCCGTCACCAGGTAGGAGTGTTTGGTGATGGGCATGGTGATGCCCACAATGTCCGCCTCCTGAAAGGCGTCGGTGCCGATCACGGCGCTGGAGACCTGGCCCGTGATGGCAACCAGGGGAACCGAATCCATGTGCGCATCCATGATGGCGGTGACCAGGTTGGTGGCCCCCGGCCCCGACGTGGCGATGCAGACGCCAACTTCCCCCGTCACCATGGCATAGCCTTGGGCGGCGTGTCCGGCGCCTTGTTCGTGGCGTACCAGCACGTGGTTGAGCGAGGAAGCCATCAGCGGGTCGTAGGTGGGCAAAATGGCGCCGCCGGGAAGTCCAAAAATGTCCTTGACGCCGAGCTCCTCCAAGGAGCGCACCAATGCCTCGGATCCGCTCATCCGCACGGGCGCCACAACATTGTTGGGACCCACGACGTCGGAACTTGCGTGGAGGGTGCTCACGGCACCGGAGGCGGCAGCAGACGCAGCGCCGGGCCCGGAGGATTTGGTTGCCATCAGCGCTGGGCTGGCGGGCGTTCCTTTACTCATCGGTTCTTCCTTTGGGTAACTCATCTTTTACGAAGGTACTGCTTGATGTGGTTGCACCCATTGCTGTGCTGGACGCAGTGGTTCGAGTTGCCGCTGGTGGTGGAAACAAAAAAACCCCTCAGCCCATAAGGCTCTCAGCGAGGGGTATGCACGTGGTGTGGCGCCCTGTCATTGGAGCGTCACGGGAGCCTTGACCGTGGGTGTGGTCAGTTGCGTCACGCGCTAGCTAATGACGGTTACAAGCTTTGATTGCATGTGATCAGTCTCCCGTTTAACGCGCATAAGTGTCAAACACGGCACCCCGCGTCTCATTATTTGGACGCCCTGTCCAACAGGTGGTCAAGGGTGCGGGGCGCGGGGATGACTTGACCCTGACGCCGCGAAGCCCTTGCGGACAGACGGCAGGGGCGGCCCCGACGTTGGCATGGCAGCCGATCGGCACCCCCGCCAGGAGAAACGCCCGGCGCCAAGGCCCCGCAGAAGCCCCCTCAGGCGCTTTTTCAGCTCCCCTAGCCGCAGTAGGCGCCGGTGGAGGCGCTGTTGACGAGTTTGGCGTACTTGGCCAGAACCCCGGTGGTGAACTTGGGTGCCAGCGGCGTCCACTTTTCCCTTCTGGACTGCAGCTCGGCGTCATCCACCAACAGCTCAAAGGACCGGGCCGCGATGTCCACCCTGATCCTGTCGCCGTCATGCACCAGGGCAATGGGACCGCCGTCGGCCGCCTCCGGGGCCACATGTCCTATGCACAGGCCCGTGGTGCCGCCGGAGAAGCGTCCATCGGTGAGCAGCAGCACCTCCTTCCCCAGCCCGGCCCCCTTGATGGCACCGGTGATGGCCAGCATCTCCCGCATGCCCGGGCCGCCCTTGGGACCTTCATAGCGGATCACCACCACGTCCCCGGCATGGATCCGGCCCGCATCCAGGGCCTCCAGGGCGCTTTGTTCGCGTTCAAAGACCCTTGCGGTGCCCTCAAACACATCCAGGTCAAAGCCTGCACTCTTGACCACGGCACCTTCCGGAGCCAGCGAACCATGCAGGATGGTGATCCCGCCGGTTTTGTGAATGGGATTATCCAAGGCCCGCAGCACCTTGCCATCGGGGTCCGGGGGGCTGATCTCGGCCAGGTTCTGCGCCACGGTCCTGCCCGTGACGGTGAGGGCATCGCCATGGAGGAGTCCGGCGTCGAGCAGTGCCTTCATGACCACTGGCACGCCGCCAATCTTGTCCACGTCATGCATGACGTAGCGGCCAAAGGGTTTCAGATCGCCCAAATGCGGGATCCGGTCGCCAATCCGGTTGAAGTCGTGGAGGCTCAAGTCCACTTCCGCCTCCCGGGCAATGGCCAAAAGGTGCAGCACGGCATTGGTGGAGCCCCCAAACGCCATGGTCACGGCGATGGCGTTTTCAAAGGCTTCCTTGGTCATGATGTCCCGGGCCCGGATTCCGGATTTCAACAAATTGACCACTGCCTCACCGGACCTGCGGGCATACATGTCCCGGCGCCGGTCGGCGCTGGGCGGGGCGGCGGAGCCGGGGAGGGACATGCCCATGGCCTCGGCTATGCACGCCATGGTGTTGGCGGTGTACATTCCCCCGCACGCCCCCTCCCCCGGGCAAATGGCGCGTTCAATGCTGTCCAAATCCTTCAGGCTCATCTTCCCGGCCGCACAGGCACCCACCGCCTCAAAGGCATCAATGAGCGTGACCTCCTTCTCCGTGCCGTCCTCCAACTTCGCAAAGCCGGGCATGATGGAGCCCGCATAGAGGAATACGCTGGCGAGGTTCAGGCGGGCGGCCGCCATGAGCATGCCGGGCAGGGACTTGTCGCAGCCGGCCAGCAGCACCGATCCGTCCAGGCGCTCAGCCATCATGACAGTCTCCACCGAGTCGGCAATGACCTCACGGGAGACCAGCGAAAAGTGCATGCCCTCGTGGCCCATGGAAATGCCGTCGGAAACCGAAATGGTGCCAAACTGCATGGGAAAGCCGTCGGCGGCAAAGACGCCTTCCTTGGCGCCCTGGGCCAGGCGGTTCAGGGAAAGGTTGCAGGGGGTGATTTCATTCCATGAACTGGCCACGCCAATCTGCGGTTTCCGGAAGTCGTCGTCGCCCATCCCCAGGGCACGGAACATGCCGCGCGCCGGGGCGGCATGGATTCCGTCGGTGACGGCCCGGCTGCGGGGCTTGATGTCCGGCACGGCTGCGGGGGCAGGCACTGCGGCAGGGGCTTCGTTTGCGGCATCCGATTCAACACTCATGGGGCCAGTCTAGGGTGGGCCCGTGAGGCAAGTCACGAACCGGGGAAGGTGAAATTGTGATTCACACCGCAAAAAACGGGATCTGGGATTTTC
The DNA here is from genome assembly GCF_042668835.1 of Specibacter sp. NPDC057265. Classification (NCBI taxonomy): domain Bacteria; kingdom Bacillati; phylum Actinomycetota; class Actinomycetes; order Micrococcales; family Micrococcaceae; genus Specibacter; species Specibacter sp. NPDC057265. The sequence goes on along the minus strand of NZ_JBHUYE010000005.1, from coordinate 153,707 downwards.
GATTTCACACCAGGAGGAAAAAGCAGTATAGTTTCATGTCGTTGCGATGAACACGCCGGACACAATCCAGCAGTGGGAATCAGCAGTGGAAAGATGCACCTCTAGCTCAATTGGCAGAGCAATTGACTCTTAATCAATGGGTTTCCGGTTCAAGTCCGGAGGGGTGCACTGCCAAGACCGCTCCGGCACTGGCAACAAGCAGTGCCGGAGCGGTTTTTTACTGCTCCAACAACCCGCACCTCTAGCTCAATTGGCAGAGCAATTGACTCTTAATCAATGGGTTTCCGGTTCAAGTCCGGAGGGGTGCACCACCAGGAACCGCCCCCGTCCGGCAGCTGCCCGACGGGGGCGGTTCTTTTGCTGTGCCCCGGCCCGCGCCACCAAACGGCACCGGCTAGGCTGGAGGGAGTGCCCAAACCACCTACCCGGCCCCGCTTTGACGCGGCGCCCGAGGAGCAGTCAATGACAACACGTCTCGTCCCGGGGGATGCAGCTCCCCTGTTCAGCCTGCCCACCGCCGGTGCAGGCACCACCTCCCTGACCGATTTTGCCGGTCAGCGCGTGATCCTGTTCTTCTACCCGGCCGCCATGACCCCGGGTTGCACCAAAGAAGCCTGCGACTTCCGTGACAACCTGGCTTCCCTGCAGTCCCACGGCTACCAGGTGCTGGGCATTTCCCCCGATCCCGTGGCCAAGCTGGAAAAGTTCGCGGCCCGGGATGGTTTGAGCTACCCGCTGCTCAGCGATGAGGACCATGCGGTGGCGCTTGCCTACGGCGCCTGGGGGGAAAAGAAGAACTACGGCAAGAGCTACCAGGGCCTGATCCGTTCCACCGTGGTGATCGGCCCGGAAGGTGGCGTGGAAGTTGCCCAATACAACGTGCGGGCCACCGGGCATGTGGCCAAGTTGCGCCGGGACCTGAAGATTGCCGACGCACCCGCACACCAGCTTGGCTAAAACGCCAAAGAACCCCGCCATCAAGCCCGGCGGGGTTCTTTTTTTCTGGTGCGCAAGAGGGGACTTGAACCCCTACGCCCGAAGGCACAGGTACCTAAAACCTGCGTGTCTACCAATTCCACCACTCGCGCAGGTGCATTGAAACAACAATCATAATACCGTCCCGGCGCAGCTTCCCTGACCACAAGGCAGCCGCGGGAAGCCCCCCGGCACCTGAAGCCCACAGCCGGGGCCACTAGGATAAGTGGCGCAAGGCCATGCCAGCCCGGCCCATTGCATCACCGCCCACCGAGGAGAAACACCACGTGCCCAGCACCACCGGACCTCTGCAGAGGGTGGCCCGCCGCGCCCTGACGCTCGCCGCCGTCGTCTTGCTTGCGGCCACGGGATGCACCGGCGCACCCCAGCCGGCAATCGACCCGCCGGCGAGCTCCCCGCCGGTGCCGGCGGTGTTTAATTTCGGGACCGGCTCGGACCCCTCGGGCTTTGACCCGGCCCTGGTCTCGGACACGGAATCGTTCCGGGTCACGCGGCAGATCCTGGAGGGCCTGCTCACCATTGACCCCGTCACGGGAACCCCTGCGCCCAGCCTGGCCACCGAATGGCAGGAATTGGACAATGGGCTGAGCTATTCCTTCACCCTGCGGCCGGACGTGACGTTCCACGACGGCACCGCCTTTGATGCACAGGCCGTCTGCACCAACTTTGAGCGCTGGTACGCCCTGGGCGAGGCCACCCGGGGTGACGGTTCGCTGGCCATGTTCAAGCAGGTCTTCCGGGCCTTCTCCGACGACCCCGAAAATTCCATTTACCAAGGCTGCAGCGTCCAGGCGCCGCTGGCAGTGACCATCTCCTTGAAAACCCGGCTGACGGGCTTTTTGCAGGCGCTGACCCTGCCGGCCTTTGCCATTTCCTCACCCACCGCCCTGGAAGCTGGAACAGCCAATGTGTCGGACAGCACCTTCGCCGGCGCCAAGGTCTCCAAATATGGCCTGCACCCCGTGGGCACCGGCCCCTTCACCTTCACCACCGCGGAGCCCGGCGCCGTCACCATGAAGGCCTATCCGCGCTACTGGGGTGAAAAAGGTGAAATCACCACCTTGAACTTCATCACCTTTGAGCAGCCGGAAACCCGTTTTGCCGCATTGCAGGACGGCTCCTTGGACGGTTTCGACCCCGTCACCCCCGGAAACTTTGACAAGTTGATCAAGAGCGGCCAGCAGGTGCTTCAACGCGACCCGTTCTCCGTCATGTATCTGGGCATCAACCAAAAGAATCCCGTGTTGGCCGATCAAAAGGTGCGTGAAGCCATTGCGGCGGCGATTGACAAGAGCGCCATTGCCGCAAACCATTTCATTGCCGGCACAGCCACCACCGCACAGTTCATTCCACCCAAACTCAGCGGCTTCAACAATGCCGTTGAAGGAATAGCCTACGATCCCGCCAAGGCCAAGGAACTCCTGGCGGACTCCTCCTACCAGGGCCAGGCGCTGGAGTTTTATTACCCCACCAATGCGGCGCGGACCTATCTGCCCTCCCCGGAGAAGGTCTACGCCCAAATTGCCGCCGGTCTCACGGCAGCCGGCTTCAACATCAAGCCCGTGCCGATTCCCTGGAACGAAGGCTACGTCAATGCCGTCAAGGCCGACGGCGGCCACGCCTTGAGTCTGCTGGGCTGGAACGGCAGCTATGCGGACCCCGACAATTTTGTGGGACCCCTTTTTACCGCTGACAGCGCCGAGCTGGGCATGAACGATCCCCAGCTGTTCTCCAAGATCACCCGTGCGCGCGGGATGCCCAACGGACCGGACCGGGTTCAGGCCTATGAATCCATCAGCAAGCAGCTTGCGGCCACGGTGCCGGCAGTTCCCATCGCGTTCCCCATTTCCGCCATTGCCCTCTCGGACAGGGTGGCCTCCTATCCCCTGAGTCCGGTGTTGAACGAGGTTTTCAACCAGGTGAAACTGGTTCCGCGCAAGGATTAGCCCGCCGCCGCCCCGGGCCACAGGCGTCCGTTCCTGGGGAGGGTGTCCAAAGCATGGATTTATGCATCCGCTCCTTGCCGCGATACGCTTCTAGCGCTAGGAAGAGCCTCTAACGGAGTTGACTGTGACCTTCATTTCGAACACCAAAGACGCTGACGTCGTACTCATCGGAGGCGGCATCATGAGCGCCACGCTGGGCGCCATGCTCAAGCAACTCGAACCGAGCTGGAAAATTGCGCTGTTTGAACAGCTCGACACCCCCGGCCTGGAATCCTCCAGCCCGTGGAACAACGCCGGCACCGGCCACTCCGCGCTCTGTGAACTCAACTATTCCCCGGTGGCCAAGGACGGCTCCGTGGATCCCAGCAAGGCCATCCAGATCAACGAACAGTTCCAGCTTTCACGCCAGTTTTGGGCGCATCTGGTGGATGAATCGCTGATTGGCTCACCCAAGGGTTTCATTAACACTGTCCCGCATATGAGCTTCGTCATAGGCGAGGCGCACCGGAAGTTTTTGAAGGCCCGGCATGAGGCGCTGAAGTCCAGCCCGCTCTTTGCCTCCATGAAGTACTCCGAGGATCCCGGCACCATCAGCCAGTGGGCCCCGCTGGTGATGACGGGCCGTGATCCTGCGCAGATGGTCACAGCCACCCACGCCCCCGAGGGCACGGACGTGGACTTTGGCGCGCTGACCCGCGAGATCCTGGGCTACCTGGGCAGCAACGGGGTGGAGATCAGCTACAACACCTCCGTCACCGACGTCTCCAAGACCTCCGACGGCGGTTGGGACGTCTCGCTCAAGCACCCCTCCTCCGGTGAGCGTGGCAGGATCAAGGCCAAGTTCGTCTTCATTGGCTCCGGCGGCGGGGCCCTGCACCTGCTGCAGAAGTCCGGCATTCCTGAAGGCAAGGGCTTTGGCGGCTTCCCCGTCTCGGGCCAGTTCTTCAGGTGCACGGATGAAAAAACGGCCTCCCAGCACAGCGCCAAGGTCTACGGCCAGGCGTCCGTGGGGGCACCCCCCATGAGTGTGCCGCACCTGGACACCCGCTATGTCGACGGCAAGCGTTCGCTCCTGTTCGGCCCCTACGGCGGATTCTCCACCAAGTACCTCAAAACCGGCAGCTACCTGGACCTGCCCGGTTCCATCCGGCCCGGGAACTTGATTCCCATGTTGGCGGTGGGCAAGGACAACCTGGATCTGGTCAAGTACCTGGTGAGTGAGGTGACCAAGTCCCGCGCCGGCAAGGTGGAGGCACTGCACGAGTACTTCCCCGAGGCCGACGGCGAAAACTGGGAGCTTATTACAGCCGGCCAGCGTGTGCAGATCATTAAAAAGGACCACAAGAAGGGTGGCGTGCTGCAGTTCGGCACCGAGGTCATCACGGCCGCCGATGGCACCTTGTCAGCCCTGCTTGGCGCCTCCCCCGGGGCCTCCACTGCGGTGCCCATCATGATCGAACTGCTGCAGCGCTGCTTCCCGCGCAAGTTCAAGCTGGAATGGCAGGACACCCTGCGCACCATGATGCCCACCTTCGGCACCAAGCTCAATGACAACCCCGGGCTCTTTGAGACCACGCTGGCCAACACGGCGGCATCACTGCAGTTGAAGTAGCGGTTCCACCAGGGACACACCCGGCGCTCCCTCGGGCCCGGACATGAATGGCATGAAGCACTGGGAGTGGTTTGATGTTTAAATTGGCCAAAATGTCGCTGGGCAACCGGGCGTTGATTGCCCTCATCACCATTTTTGCCATGGTGTTTGGTGTCATCACGCTCGGTTCCCTCAAGCAGGAGCTCATTCCCAGCATTGAGTTCCCGCAAATCACAGTGGTGTCCGCCATGCCCGGGGCGTCCCCGGCAGTGGTGGACAAGCAGGTCAGCGAGCCCCTTGAGGCTGCGCTGAATGCGGTGGAGGGGCTGGAATCAAGCACCTCCACCTCCCGCAGCGGCTTTTCCACCATCAACTTGTCCTTCACCTATGGCACCAACCTTGACCGGGCCCGCAACCAGGTTGACCGCGCCATCTCCACGGTGGGCCAAAATCTGCCCGAGGGTGTGACGCCGCAGCCGGTGGCTGGGAGCATCAACGACTTCCCCATCGTGTTTTTGGCTGTCTCCTCCGACCTGGACCTGGCGGCACTGAACACTGAGCTCCAGCGCACCGGCGTGCCCAAACTCATGAAGATTGAGGGTGTGCGCAGCGCCGACGTCAGTGGCGCGAACTCCCAACACATTGAAATCCTGCCGGATCCGGCAAAAATGGCGGCCGCCGGCGTCAACCCTGGCTCCCTGGCCAAGGCCTTGGAGAACAATGGCACCCTGGTGCCCGTCGGTCAGCTCAGCACCGAAGGCACCACCCTGTCCATCCAGGCCGGCAGCCCGGTGGATTCGCTCGACGCCGTGAAGGCCCTGCCGCTGGCGGATTCAAGCTCCAGCGGCGCCGCACCCACCATTGGCTCTGTGGCTTCGGTGGCCCTGGCCGATGATCCCACCACCTCCATCACCCGCACCAACGGCGAACCCACCCTGGCGCTGTCCATCACTAAAAAGCCTGCCGGTGACACCGTTTCCCTCTCGCACCAGATCACTGAGGTGCTGCCGGAAATTGCCGCGGCCATGGGCAACAACACCACCTTCACCACTGTCCTGGACCAAGCGCCCTTCATTGAAAAGTCCATCCACGACCTCACCGTGGAGGGGCTGCTGGGGCTGGGCTTTGCAGTGGTGGTCATCTTGATCTTCCTCATGTCCGTGCGCTCCACGCTGGTCACTGCGATCTCCATCCCGCTGTCGTTGCTGGTGACGTTCATTGGGCTGTGGGCCACGGGCTATTCGCTGAACATCCTCACCCTGGGCGCACTCACCATTGCCATTGGCCGGGTGGTGGATGACTCCATTGTGGTCATTGAGAACATCAAGCGGCATTTAAGTTACGGGGAGGACAAGAAGCAGGCCATCTTGACAGCCATTGGGGAGGTGGCTGCTGCCATTACGGCGTCCACCCTGACCACGGTGGCAGTGTTTTTGCCCATTGCCTTCGTCGGCAGCCTCGCCGGAGAGCTCTTCCGCCCCTTTGCGTTGACGGTGACCATGGCGCTGGTGGCTTCGCTGCTGGTGTCGCTGACCATTGTGCCGGTGCTGGCCTACTGGTTCCTCAAGTCCACCCCCGTGGGGGCGCCTGCAGCTGCCCCGGACGACGCCGGCACCGCCCCGGGCGCGGCCGCCGGCAGTGCGCCCAACACTGCCGAAGCGCAGGAACGTGCCACACGGCTGCAGCGCGGCTACCTGCCCATTTTGGCGAAAACCCAAAAGCATCCGGTGGTGACCCTCATTGCCGGCGGCGTGATCTTGGCGGCCACCTTGGCCATGGTCCCGTTCCTGCCCACCAACCTGCTGGGCAACACCGGACAAAACAGCCTCAGCATTGAGCAGGAGCTGCCGCCGGGGACCAGCTTGGACGTCACGGCGCGGGCGGCGGAAAAGGTTGAGGATGCACTTGCCGGCATTGCGGGTGTGAGCGATGTCCAGGTAAGCATTGGCAACGGCTCCAGCGGCTTTGCGGCCCTGCTGTCCTCCGGCGCCTCCAGTGCCTCCTTTCAGGTCATCACCGACCCCGATGCGGATCAAGTTGCCCTCCAGGGCCAGGTGCGCACCGCGGTGGAGGGGATCCAGGACGCCGGTGAGATCACCTTGGCCGCGCAGGGCGGGGGTCTGGGCATGTCCGGCACCGTGGACATCACCCTCAAATCCACCACCGGCGACGAGCTCCAGGAGGCCAGCGACACCTTGCTGGCGGCCCTGGCCGACCTCCCCGGCGCCCAGTCCGTGGCCAGCAACCTCAGCGGTTCCCAGCCGGTGGTGCAGGTGAACGTAAACCGGGCCAAGGCCGTTGCTGCCGGTCTGGATGAACAGCAGATCACCGGCCTGCTGGCGGCAACCGTCAGCCCGCTTCCGGGCGGCACCGTGCGGATTGACACCAATGACTACCCTGTCCAGATTGGGCTCGGAACCAGCTTTGACTCAATTGCGGCACTGGCGGCAGCCCAAATCCCCACGGCCGCAGGTCCCGTGGCGCTTTCCAGTGTTGCCACCGTCGAAGAGGTCCAGACCCCCTTGACCGTCACCTCTTCCGATGGCCAGCGCACAGCCACCATTTCCATCACCCCCGAAAACGATGCCCTGGGTTCCCTCAGCTCAGAGGCGCAAAAGCGCCTGGACGCGACCAGCCTGCCGGCGGGCACCGTGGCTGAACTCGGCGGCGCCGCCTCGCAGCAGAGCGAGTCGTTCCAGCAACTGGGCCTGGCCATGCTGGCTGCCGTTGCCATTGTGTACATCATCATGGTGGCCACCTTTAAATCGCTTATCCAGCCGCTGATTCTGCTGGTGTCCATTCCCTTTGCCGCCACGGGGGCCATTGCCCTGCTGCTCATCACAGGCATTCCGCTGGGTCTGCCGTCCTTGATCGGGCTGCTCATGCTGGTGGGCATTGTGGTCACGAACGCCATTGTGCTCATTGACCTGATCAACCAGTACCGGCTGCCCGCGCAGGGGCGGCCAGGCATGAACGTGGCCGATGCCATTGAACATGGCGCCCGGCAACGCCTGCGCCCCATCCTCATGACGGCCCTGGCAACCATTTTTGCCTTGACTCCCATGGCCTTGGGATTGACGGGCAGCGGCGGTTTCATTTCCCAGCCCCTGGCGGTGGTGGTGGTCGGCGGGCTCGTCTCCTCCACAGCCCTGACCCTGGTGTTGGTGCCGGTGCTTTACCGCCTCATTGAGGGCCGCCGGGAGCGCAGGGACCTCATCAAGTCCCTGCACGTGGTGCATCAGCCCGGCCGTCCGGCAGCGGGGGCAGAGGGCAAAGCCGGTTTCCAGGACTGGACCACAGGGGCCATTCCCAAGGTCCGCGGCCGCCGCGCCGCCAACGACTAGCAGCCGGGGAACATATTGGTCCAGGGTCTGGTTGTCTCCTATAATAGATACAAACGCATATATCTCGCGGTGATCCCGTGAGCAGAGGAGCGCACCATGCAGTTCGGAATTTTCAGTGTTGGCGACATCACCATGGACCCCACCAACGCACACACCCCCACCGAGCACGAGCGCCTCAAGGCCATCACCACCATTGCCAAGCACGCTGAAGACATTGGCATGGACGTCTTTGCCACCGGCGAGCACCATAATCCGCCGTTCTACCCCAGCTCCCCCACCACCATTTTGGCCTACATTGCCGCGCAGACCAGCAAGATCATCCTCTCCACCGCCACCACCCTCATCACCACCAATGACCCGGTGAAGATCGCGGAGGATTTTGCCACCTTGCAGCACCTCTCCGACGGCCGCACCGACCTTGTGCTGGGCCGGGGCAATATGGGCGCCGTCTATCCCTGGTTCGGCAAAAACAACCAGGACTCGGTGGAGCTGACAGTGGAGAACTACGCCCTGCTGCGCCGCCTCTGGGATGAGGAGGTCGTCAACTGGGAAGGGAAGTTCCGCACCCCGCTGCGCGGCTTCACGGCCACGCCCCGCCCGCTGGACGGCGTTGCCCCCTTCGTCTGGCATGGTGCCATCCGGACCCCGCAAATTGCTGAAATAGCCGCCTACTATGGCGACGGCTTCTTTGCCAACAACATTTTTTGGCCCAAGGAGCACTACATCAATCTCATCAATCTTTACCGCGAGCGTTACGCCCACTATGGCCACGGCACACCGGAGCAGGCCATTGTGGGTTTGGGCGGCCAATTCTTCATCCGTAAAAACTCACAGGACGCCGTCAATGAATTCCGGCCCTACTTTGACAATGCGCCGGTCTACGGCCACGGTCCGTCCATGGAGGACTTCACCTCGCAGACTCCGCTGACAGTGGGCAGCCCTGCGGAAATGATTGAAAAGACCCTGGCCTTCCGCGACTACTTCGGTGACTACCAACGCCAGCTTTTCCTCATTGACCACGCGGGCCTGCCGCTGAAGACCGTGCTGGAGCAGCTGGACCTGTTCGGCTCCGAGGTTCTGCCCACCCTGCGTGCGGAGTTCGCCAAGGACCGCCCCGCCTCCGTGCCCCACGGCCCCACCTTCGCGGAGCGCCGGGCCGCCGCCGGCGTCGAAGCGGCACACGCGCAGGGAGTGAAGTAGGGTGGCGGCCCCCGGACACCGCAAGCTGGCCACTGACGCCTGGGAGTCGCTGCTGCGCACCCAAGTGGCCATGATGCGTGAGCTGAACAAGGAACCGCTCATCAAGGAGTTGGGCAGCCGGGAGTACGATGTGCTGTTCAATCTTTCCCGCTGCCCCAGCGGATGGCTGCGGCTCAATGAACTCAATGACCACGTGTTGTTGACGCAGCCGAGCATCTCACGCATGGTGGACAGGCTGGAGGCCCGCGGACTGGTCCGCCGCAAAAGTGCCGAGGATGACAAGCGCGGGGTGCTCATTGGGCTCACTGAAACGGGTGCGCAGTTGCAAAAGACGGTGGGCCGGGCCCATGTCCAGCGCATTATGGAGCTCATGGACGCGGGCCTGACGGATGCGGAGATGCGCATGCTGCAGCAGTTGACGGGCAAGATGCGTGCAGGCATCACCCGGGAACATTAGCGCCCGGCGCGGGCACCGGGGGCGTGGCATGCGGCACCACGGCGGAAGATAGGATGTCCTCATGACCACTGCGCCCCACCGCCTTGCCCGAATCCGCCCGCATGATGCCTTGCCGACCGCCTTGCCGGAGCAGTTCTTTGTCCGCAGCGATGCCTTGGACTTTGAGAGTCCGCAGGGCCAGCTGTGGACTGTGGTGCCCTCCCCCTTTCCTTCCTCGGCGGCGAACCAGAACAGCGCCTTCCGTGACGGATGGACCCTGGGGGCGGTGGTGAATCAAAGCCAATTCACCTTCCTGGCCCCGTGCGCGCCGGTCAATGTCTTTGGGATGGCGCACAACACCGGCGCTCCCGGCCGCGCGCTCCCGCCGCAGGCCTTCCATAAGGCGGCCAGTTCCGTCATCGGCCCGGAGGAGCCCATTGTCTTGACCGCAGCCACCGGCTACACCGATCCGGAGGCGGAGTTGACGGTGGTCATGGGCATCACGGCCAGGAACCTGACGCTGGACAACGCACGCAGCGCCATCCTGGGCTTCACCATTGGCAATGACGTCTCGGACCGCGATGCCCAGAAGTCCGATCAGTTGTGGATCAGCGCCAAGAGCCCCGATACCTTTACACCCCTGGGTCCGTGGATTGTTGTGGGTCTGCAGGACGAGTCCGTGGCCATTGGCATTGTGCACAACGGCATCGAATTGGCGTCGGCGTCAAGCAGTGATTTGGGTTGGAATGTTGCTGAGATTCTGGTCTACCTGAGCAGTTTCATGACCCTCCAGCCAGGGGATGTGATCATGACCGGATTCCCTGCCGAATGCCGCAGGATTGTTCCAGGTGATGAAGTTGTTGCCCGGGTGGGCGGCATTGGCGAACTGCGCAACCCTGTTGTTGCCGGCGTCTAAAAAATCGGCGTCCATGGAATCTGAAGGCCGGATGCGTGCCGCGCTGCTGCGCCGCCTCAGGCGCCATCCGGCGCTGCTGGCCCAACTGCGGGGTTTTGCCGTGGTGGCAGTGGTCTGCACGGCCATTTCCATGGCGCTTTTTGCCGGGCTGCGGCCGTGGCTGGGCACCCAGTGGGCCAACGCCGTTTCCCTGGTGCTGTGTTCGGTGCTCAACACCACCTTGAACAGGCGTCTGACCTTTAAGATTTCCAGCCGCAGGCTTTGGTGGCGGGACCAGCGCCGCGGCTTGGGCGTCATGGCCTTGGCCCTGGTGTTGACCAGCGGCAGCCTGTGGTTGCTGCACCGGATCAATCCCGAGCCCCCCGTGGTCCTGGAGCTGGCAGTGATCGTCTTGGGTAATGTGGCCTCTGCCCTGAGCCGCTTTGTGCTGTTGCGGTATTGGATTTTCCGGCGCGTGCACACGGCCCGGCCGGCGGACCCGGAACAGGCGTCCGCAGCAAAAATTCCCTAGTCCGAGTGCTCGTACGTGAGACAGTCGGCGCTGTCCGCGCCGGGGCCCACCTTCACTGAGTCGGCACCGCACATCAGGTGATCGTTGTGCCGGCACTCGGTGCGTTGGCAGGCTCCCACGGAGGCGAGGACCTTGGGCAGCCCGCCGTGGGCCCCAATGTCAATGAAGGTGGCACACTGGGCATGGTCGGAGGCGCCGGCAATGGTGATGCCGGCGGCATTGCAGTGCGTGTGGTCATTGAACGAGCACTGGGCCACAGCGCATTCAGTGACGGGAACCGTGGTGGTCATGGCATTCTCCTCGGTGTGGGCCGGACCCTTCGGTGGCCCGGCTTTTCTTCACCCTACTCCCAAAAGCAGCCAGCTAATTAGTGCCAATTTTCTTCCCTAATTACTGCCCCTGGTGCTGTTGTGGCGCTGCCTTGAACCGCTGGACACTTTGCACCGCCGCGGCCAGTTCCCGCCCTGCGGCGGCCAGTTCGGCCGCTGTGACGGAGCTGTTGAAGCTCAGGCGCAGGGCTGTCTGCGCCACGCTGCGCTCCATGCCCATGGCGGTGAGCACCGGTGAGGGTTCATCCGAACCGGCCGCGCACGCCGAGCCTGAGGAACACACTATGCCGCGGCGTTCCAACTCCAGCAGCAGGGATTCCCCGCTGGTTCCGGGAAAGCAGAAGGAAGCCACGCCCGGCAGCCGTGCACGCGCGTGGCCGGTGCGGACGGCGCCGGGAATGTGCCTGAGCACCCATGCGGTGAATTCATCGCGCTGCGCGGCGACCCGCTGCGCGGCCTCCGTGCGTTCCTGCTCAGCCAATTCCAATGCGGTGGCCAAAGCCACGGCAAAGGCCACGTTTGGGGTGCCCGAACGTGCGCCGCGTTCCTGCCCGCCGCCGTGGATCAGCGGTTCGCAGGCCGTTCCTGCCCGGAGGTACAGCAGTCCGCTGCCTTTGGGCGCGCCGATTTTGTGGCCCGAGAGGGTCAGCGCCGCGACGCCGAGTCGGCGGGGTTGCAGCGGCAGCCACCCTGCGGCCTGGACGGCGTCACTGTGCAGCGGCACCTGGGCCTGCGCGGCCAGCCGGGCCAAGGCGGCAATGTCCTGCACTGTTCCCACTTCATTGTTGGCATACATCACCGATGCCACCGCAACACTGCCGCGGCCCTGTGGGGCCGGACCGCCCCCGGTCAGGCCCAACAGGGCCGCAAAGTCCTGGGCTGAAACCTCCCCGGCTGCGTTGACCGGCAGTTGCAGGACCTCAAATCCATGCACCCGGTCCAGGTACCGTGCCGACTCCACAATGGCTGGATGCTCCACCGCGCTGATCACCACCTGGTTCAAGGCCGGGTTGGCTGCCCTGCGGGCCAGCGCCAATCCCTTCAGCGCCATATTGTCCCCCTCCGTGCCACCGGAGGTGAACACCAGCTCCTGGGCGTGGACGCCCAGCACGGCCGCGCAGCGTTCCCGGGCCTGGGCCAGCGCCTGCGCCGCCAACTCCCCCAGCTCGTGGTGGCTGGAGGGGTTGCCAAACTGGTTGGTCAAAAAGGGGAACATGGCCTCAATGGCTTCCCGCCGGACAGGCGTGGTGGACGCCGCATCAAGATAAATCATGGGCTGCGCTCCACCACAACATCAAGGCCCAAATCCAGCGCCCGGACACTGTGGGTCAGGGCGCCTACGGAAATAATGTCAACGCCGGTGCGGGCAATGCCGGCGACAGTGGCGGGATTGACATTGCCGCTGGCCTCCACCAGGACCCGGCCGTCAATGAGTTCAACAGCTGCCGCCAGGTCCTCCAAACTGAAATTATCCAGCATGATGGTGTCCACTCCGGCGGCCAGCACGGGTTCGATTTGGGCCAGCTCATCGACCTCCACCTCGAAGTGCACGGTGTGCGGCAGCTGCGCCCGCACCCCTGCGAGCGCAGCGGTGAGTTTGCCCCGGTCGCCGCCGGTCAGCACTGCCAGGTGGTTGTCCTTGGCCAGCACCGCATCGGAGAGGGAAAAGCGGTGGTTGTGTCCGCCGCCGCACCGCACGGCGTAGCGTTCCAGCACGCGCAGTCCCGGGGTGGTCTTGCGGGTATCAGCCACCCGGGCGCCTGTTCCTGCCACAAGATCGGCGTAAAGGGCCGTTTGTGTGGCAATGGCGCTCATCCGCTGGGTGAGGTTCAGGGCCACCCGCTCGGCCGTGAGCACAGCCCGGGCCAGTCCCTGAACGCTCATGAGCCGCTGCCCGGCGGCAAAGCCGGCCCCGTCGGCCACGTGCTGTTGGATGTGCGCGTCAGCGTCCTGGTATTTCATGGCTGCCGCAAACACCGCACCCCCACAAAAGGTCCCAGCCTCCCTCGCCACCAACCATGCGCTGGCCTGCGCCCCAGCGGGCAAAAGCAGATTTGAGGTGATGTCCCCTTGGGGGGCGTCTTCGGCAAAGGCACGGGCCAGGATTTCCAGCACGGCAGCCGGCGGCAGGGGGGCCGTTGGCAAAACGGCAGGGAGGTCAAGGTCGACGGCGTTCATACGCTCTCGCTTTCACGTAGCTCTAAGGTGTTGGGCAGCTGCCGGGACGGCACTGCCGCGGGGCGGGCCTGACGCCAGAAGTTGGGTTTGCGCCCGGCTTCAGGGGAACCGTGGGGAAAGTCCTGGCGGTAATGGGCGCCGACGGATTCTTCGCGGGCCAGCGCGGCATACAACAGCAATTGGGCCAGCAGGGAAAGATTCTGCGTCTGCACCCGCTCCGCCGGCACCAAGGCGTTTTTGTCCGCTTCGGTGCTGCCGGCGGCAAGTTCCGCCAGCGCTTGGCGCAGGCCGCCGGGTTCCCGCACCACCGCGGCGAAGCGGCTCATGAGCTGCTGCAGGCGCAAGCGGGAAAAGCCGGCGCCACACACGGCAAGCGGGCCCGGTGTTTGGGCCTCCAGGACGGGACCTGGCCAGCGTGCGCGCCCGTGGCGGGGCTGCTGCATTTCCCGGACAAAGGCCGCAACGGCCCGGCGGCTGAACACCAGGCCCTCGAGCAGTGAATTCGAGGCCAGCCGGTTGGCCCCGTGGACACCCGTGCAGGCCACCTCCCCGGCCGCGTAAAGTCCGGGCACAGTGGTCCGGCCCCACACATCCGTCACCACCCCGCCCATCCAGTAATGTGCCGCAGGCGTTATGGGCAGCCACTGTTGCCTCCAATCAAGGCCGCGGCCAGCCAGGGCGGCGTTAATGGTGGGGAATCTGGCCGCCAGATAACCGGCCCCATGGCTTTCCTCCAGTCCGGTGGCATCAAGGAAAACACCCCTTTCCCGGCCCGAACCGGCACCGCCTGCCAGTTCGGCGGCGATGCTGCGGGCCACCACGTCCCGGGGAGCCAGCTCCGCCTCCGGGTGCCGGCTTCTCATGAAGCGCCGGCCGCCGGCGTCGCGCAGCACCGCACCGGCCCCGCGCACGGCTTCGGAGATAAGGAAGTGTTGGCCGCCGGCCAAGGCCGTGGGATGGAATTGGAAGTACTCCAAATCCGCCAGGACGGCCCCTGCCCGCCACGCCAGGGCCACGCCGTCGCCAGTGGCAATGTCGGGATTGGTGGTGGCCTCAAAAAGCTGCCCGGCCCCGCCCGTGGCGAGCAGCACGGCGTCGGCAGCCACCGTGTGCCGCATCTGCCGGGCATCCAGGTAGGTCACGGCGACGACGGCGCCTAGGTCCCCGGGCCCCGCCTGGAGCAGCCCGGTGGCCAGGCAATGTTCCCGGATGGTGATCAGTCCCAGTGCCGCACTGTCCCGCACGGCCGCCATCAGAGAGGCGGCAATGACGGCACCGGTGGCGTCCCCGCCGGCGTGCAGGATGCGGGGCGCCGAATGGGCGCCCTCCAGGCCCAGGGCCCGCCGGCCGGCGGCGTCGGTGTCAAAGGCAATGCCGAAGCGCTCCAATGCCGCAATGTCCCCGGCCGCCTCCGAGCACAGGATCCGCACGGCGTCCGGATCGCACTGGCCGGCCCCGGCTTTAAGGGTGTCGGCAATGTGGGACCCGACGGTGTCGCCGGGCGCGGCCTCGCCAGGGGCAAGGACGGCGCAGATTCCGCCCTGGGCGTGGCGGGTGTTGCTTTGGGCCAGCCCGCCTTTGCTCAGCAGGGTCACGCGGACGCCGGATTCAGCGGCCAGCAAGGCGCCATAGAGTCCGGCAATGCCGCTGCCCACCACCACCAGGTGGGACGGGCCCGTGGTGGTGTTCATCCCCGGGTTTCAGTGCCCGGGGAGGGGCGCGGCACCGGCTTGGCGGCCAGCATCCGCGCCAGGGCAATGCGGGCATCCCGGGCGGTTTCCTCCGGGACGGTGATTTGATTGCGCACTTCCCCGGCCACCAGGCCTTCGAGCACCCATGCCAGGTAACCCGGATGTATGCGGTACATCGTGGAGCAGGGGCAGATGACGGGGTCCAGGCAAAAGATGGTGTGTTCGGGGTGCTGGTGTGCCAACCGGTTCACCATGTTGATCTCAGTGCCAATGGCAAAGGTGCTGCCGGCCGGGGCGCCCTGGATGGCCTTTAAAATGTAGTCGGTGGAGCCGGCCTCATCCGCCGCATCCACCACTTCCATGGGGCATTCGGGGTGGACTATCACCCGCACTCCAGGATGGTCGGCACGCGCCTGCTCAATTTGGGCGGTGGTGAAGCGTTTGTGCACCGAACAAAATCCCTGCCACAGCACCACTGAGGCGCTTTCCATGACCTCGGGGCTGTTGCCGCCCAGGGGCAGGCGCGGATTCCACAGCGGCATCCTGGCCAGGGGCACGCCCATGGCTTTGGCAGTGTTGCGGCCCAGATGCTGGTCAGGGAAGAACAAGACGCGCTGGCCGCGCTCAAAGGCCCACTCCAGCACGGTCGAGGCGTTTGAGGAGGTGCAGACAATCCCGCCGTGCCTGCCGCAGAAGGCTTTCAATGCCGCCGAGGAGTTCATGTAGGTGACAGGGATGACGGGAACCCGTCCGGCGGCGTCGGGCGCGGTCCCGTACAGCTCCTGCAACTCCGCCCAGCAGGCCTCCACGGAGGGAAGGTCGGCCATGTCCGCCATGGAACAGCCCGCGGCAAGGTTGGGCAGGATCACCGACTGGTGGGCGCCGGAGAGCATGTCAGCGGTTTCGGCCATGAAATGCACGCCGCAAAAGACTATGGCTTCAGCCTTGTCCCTGCTTTGGGCCGCATTGGCCAATTGGAAGGAATCCCCCACGAAGTCGGCAAACGCCACGACCTCGTCGCGCTGGTAGAAGTGCCCCAGCACGACCACCCGCTCCCCAAGCTCCGCTTTGGCGGCCTTGATGCGTGCCTCGAGTTCGGCGTCGGACGCGTCCTTGTACTCCTGGGGCAGCTGGCCCTGCCGGGGAGTGGCTGCCGGGGCAACGTCGTCCACGGAGGCGCCGGGCCCATATCCGGGGGTGCCGGCCAGGGCCTCGGCCACATCAAACTCCCACGGCCCCTTGGCAAGCCCGGTGCCGCAACTGCTCTGGGACCGGCCGGGCCCGGCGGTGGGCTGGGCCAGGAGCCCGTCCTGCCCACGCGTGATCAAACGAAGGGTGGTGTTCACTGACGTCATGACGTGCTCCAAGGCGGTAGGGACAAAATTTTTCCAGGCAGGGCTGCCGGGCGGCTACAGCCGTGTGGTGCTCTCCAGCGGTGACTTCCCACCGGTATAGCGGTACAGGCGCGGCGGGCGGTGCTTGCCGCCCTGCAGAAATTCGTCGGTGGCTTCAATGTTCGCGGCCTGCTTGAGCTGCCGGCGGAAATTCGCCGGATCGACCCCGCGGTTCAGAACCGCCTCATACACCTCCCGGAGCTGGGCGAGGGTGAACTTCTCCCCCAGCAGGTGGTGCGCTATGGAGCCGTACGTCATCTTGTTGCGCAACCGCCACAGGGCATAGTCAACAATTTCATTGTGGTCAAAGGCCAGGGGTGCCAGACCGTCGGCGCGGAACCAGCTGACATTTTCGGACTCCCGCGCCAGTTCCGCTTCCGTGGGCTTGACCAGCGCCCAGTACACAATGGACACCACGCGCTGGCTGGGTGAACGGTGCAGGCCGCCGAAGGCATACAGCTGCTCCAAATACGCCGGCGCCAGGCCCGTGGTGTCCTGCAGGTTCCGGGCCGCGGCGTCCTGCAGCGAATCCATTTGCGTCAGTGGCCCCCCGGGCAGTGCCCACAGCCCCTGAAAGGGTTCGCGGATGCGGCGGACCAGGGGCAGCCACAGGGTGGAACGTCCGCTGCTGGCACTGGGGCGCAGGGCAAAGATCACGGTGGAGATGGCCAAAGCCGGGGGCAGGGCTTTGCGTTCGCTGATGTTGGCGCCCACGAAAGCGGCCGCCTCCGGGGCCGGAAGCCGATGCACCACAGCGCCCGCCCCCTTCCTGCTTAGTTATGGTCAATTTGACTCTAACTAAGGGTAGGGCCTGGCGGCCTGCTGGACAAATCCTGCTCCCGCCCTTGCATTTGGGACAGCCGCCCGTCCCGGGGGATAATGCATGGCGGGCCAGCGCCCATCTCCGCTTCGACGCCGGCGGGGCATCCCTAGAGAAGGCACTCATTCATGAAGACCCGGTCCGCCGCCACCTCGGCAGCGACAGCAACCACAGCTCTGGGCACATCGCTCAAACAACGCCAACTCACCATGATGGGTCTGGGCAGCGCCATTGGCGCAGGACTTTTCCTGGGCTCCGGTGAAGGCCTGATGACCGCCGGACCGGCGGTGTTGGTTTCCTATTTGGTGGCCGGGACCCTGGTCATTTTGGTGATGTGGGCACTGGGTGAAATGGCCGCGGCGAATCCCAACTCGGGGGCCTTCTCCGTCTACGCCGAAAAGGCCATGGGAAAAACCGCCGGTTCCACGGTGGGCTGGCTGTGGTGGTTGCAGCTGGTGGTGGTCATTGCTGCCGAAGCCTTGGGCGCCTCGCAGCTTTTGGTCACCATTTGGCCTGTGCTGCCGGCCTGGGCCCTGACCTTGACCTTCATGGTGGTCTTCACCGCCATCAACCTCAGTTCGGTGAAGAACTACGGGGAGTTTGAATACTGGTTTGCCCTGTTGAAGGTGACAGCCATAGTCTTGTTCCTGCTCTTTGGCGTGGCCCTGCTGCTGGGCCTGGTTCCCGGCGCAACGTCCCCTGGTCTGGGCAACTTTGTCAATGCCGGCGGCTTTGCCCCCAACGGCATGGCGGGCATTGCCACGGCATTGTTTGTGGTGGTCTTCGCCTTTGGCGGCACGGAGATTGTGGCGGTTGCAGCTGCCGAGACAGACAACCCCGCACGCAGCGTCGCTTCCGCCGTCCGCACCGTGGTGTGGCGGATCCTGGTCTTTTATGTTGGCAGCATCTTCATCATTGCCGCAGTGCTCCCCTGGACCTCCGAAGCCCTGGCCTCCCCCTTTGCCGGGGTGTTGAACTTTGCCGGACTGGAATGGGCCGGCACCGCCATCACCCTCATTGCCGCCGCCGCGCTGCTCTCTGCCCTGAACGCGAACCTTTACGGCGCCTCCCGCATGGTCCACTCCCTGTCCGAACGTGGGGAGGCGCCGCGGATCTTCTCCCGCACCAACAAGCGGCACGTTCCGGTGGCGGCCGTTTTAATTTCCGTCGCCTTTGGCTTTGTCACGGTGGCTTGGGAGTTTTTCTACCCCGACACCGTTTTGGTGCTGCTGCTGAACCTGGTGGGCTCCACCTGCCTGGTGGTGTGGGGGTCCGCACTCGTCTCCCAATTTGTGCTGCGCCGGCGTGCCGACCGCGAAGGCACGGTGTTGCCGCTGCGCATGCGCGCCTTCCCTTGGCTCACCGCCGCCGGCCTGCTGGTGCTGCTGGGTATTTTTGTGGTGGGCTTCTGCGATGCCGCCAGCCGCAGGCAGCTGTTGGGCACCTTCGCGCTGGTGGCGGTCATGGCCGCACTGGGCAAGTTGGCCCGTGCACGCCAAAAGTCCAAGTAACTCCCCCGCCCGCGTGCCGGCGCAGTTTTAGCTATGGTTGAGCTACGACGGCGGCAGGTGCCGCCGCGGGAAAGGTTGGCCGTGGTAACCCCAGAGAGCAGCGCAGCATCCCCCCGGCACAGGGCCGAGCCGCACAGCACCGAAGGATCCCCTGCAGGGCTGAACTCAGTGTTTTTTGAGCCTGAACATGCCGTTGCGCTGCCACCGGTGTTTCTCATCCATGGTTTTGGCTCCTCCACGGAGCTGAACTGGGTCAAGACCGGCTGGGTGAAGGCGCTGAACGACGCCGGCCGCCGGGTGCTCAGCGTTGACCTGCCGGGCCATGGCGGCAGCGCCGCGCCCATGGATCTTGACTCCTACACGCCCAGTAAAATCCGCGCGGATCTGCTCCAGCTCCTGGTTGACTATGGCGTTAAACCCCTGGACGCCGCCGACCCCAGCAGCGGGGTGGACCTTTTGGGCTATTCCCTGGGTGCGCGGCTGTCCTGGGAATTTGGTGCCACCCAGCCGGAGCTGGTGCGCAAAATGGTCCTGGGCGGCCCCAACCCGCAGGACCCGCTGGCTGACTTTGATTTGCGGGCGGCCCAGGATTTCCTCAACGACGGCACTCCCATTGGCGACGCCTCCACTGCCTGGCTGCTGGAAATGGCGCAGGTCATACCCTCCAACAACATTTTTGCGCTGCTGTCATTGATTCAGGCAGTCAAAATGGAGCCCTTCAGTCCGGCCGATGCGGTGCCCCACATGCCCATCCTGCTGGTCGCCGGGGACTTGGACGAGCGGGCCCGCAGCATGAGCCGCCTGGCTGAACTGGCCAAAAACGTCCAGCAGAGCGTCATTGCCAAACGCGACCACAGCAACACCATCACATCCCGCGGCTTCAAGGACGCCGCCATTGCCTTCCTGCAGTGACGCGCAGCCGGCCCTAGAGTCCGCGCGCCAGCTTCCCCCGCAGGATCACGGCCGCCAGCAGGCCCAGCAGCAGCAGTGCCGAAGCTGCCGCCACGGGGACAATGAACGCCGTGTGGTAGCCGGAGTTTTGGGCCAGCGCTCCGGAGAGGGACGAACCCAAGGCGGTGCCCGCCACGATGCCGCTGGCCAGCGCCGTCATGACCGTGCCCATCCACTGGGGTGGGGCCACCACGCTGCCCACGCTGAAGATCGTCACCATGGTGGGGCCCACAAACAAGCCCACCAGCAGCAGCACCCACACCATGTGACCCAGTGTGGAGGGGAGCAGGAACATGACGGTGCTCGCTGCCATGAGTGAGGCCGAGAGGACCCAACGCCAGCCGTAGCTGAATTTCGTGGGCCAATACGCCACTGACAATGCCGTCACGGCGGAGCTGGCACCCATGATCGCGTACATGAGTCCGGCTTGATCCACGGAGCCGTAAACGCCGGTGAAGGCCGTTAGGGCTGTCTGGGAGGAGCCAAAGAAGGTGCCCATGCAGAGCATGGCAGCCACCGGAACCGCCACCAGCCACCAGTTCGGACGCTGGGCGCTGACGTAGCCGGCATTGCCCACCGAACTGCTCACGGCTTGGCGGGGGCCCACGAGTGCGGAGGTGGGGTGGAAGGCAAAGAGGGTCACCAGCGTCAAGGTCATGGCAGCGGCGAGGGCCAGGGGCAGCCAGGGAGCCACGAGGGACGCCAACAGGCCCACCAGTGCCGGACCCAGCACAAAGGTGATTTCATCTGCCGTGCCCTCCAGCGACAGGGCGGTGTCCACTGCCGGGCCCTGTTCCTTGGCCGGCAGTTTCTTGCTCAGTGCCATCCACCGCACCCTTGACAGCGGCCCCACCTGCGGTGAACTGGCGCCGGCCAGCAGCGCCGTCCCCAGTACGGCCAGGGTTGATGCGTCGCCGGGCTGGGCGCCTGCATCCGGCAGCAGACCATAGGCCAGCAGCACCACGGCCGTCACCAGCAGGGCGTTCAGCACGGCAGCGACCAAAAGGACCTTCTTTTGCCCCACCCTGTCAGCAAGGTACCCCGTGACGGGGGCACCCACGGCGGCCCCGACGCCAATGCACCCGGCAGCAAAGCCGCCAATGGCGTAGGAGTTGCTGACCTGCGTGACCAGGGTCAGGACACCTATGGTCAGCATGGCCAGCGGCACCCGGGCAAAAAGCCCCAAGGGAATGTAGCTGCCGCCTGCAAGGACGGGCAGCACTGAATAGCGCCCGGACTTTTTTGCTGCGGGTGCGGTGGCGTGGGGTGTTTCCAAATACGGCGTGGAGCTCAGCTACTTTCACTTCAAGGCACCACTGACGGGTGCATGGCATTGCCAGAATTGCAGACCCCCCAGTCTAGCTGCTCAAGCCAGTGCAGCGCCCGCCACGGACAGCTCCAGGGTGGAACCGTTGCGCCCCTTGTGCACCTGCAGATGCACCGGGATGCGTTGTTTCATTTCCGCCACGTGGCTGACCAGGCCCACCATGCGCCCGCCGTCACGCAGTCCCTCCAGGGCGTCCATGACCTGCTCCAGGGACTGCTCGTCCAGGCTCCCAAAGCCCTCGTCAACGAACAGGGTTTCAATGTCCAGTCCGCCGGACTCGTGCTGCACCACATCGGACAATCCCAGCGCCAGGGACAGCGAGGCCATAAAGGATTCGCCACCGGAGAGGGTTGCCGTGTCCCGGCTGGCACCTGTCCATTCATCCACCACTTCCAGGCCCAGCCCGGATTTTTTGTTGCCGGACTTCGCGTCGCTGTGCCGCAGCGTGTAGCGGGCATCGCTCATGGTGGCCAGGCGCAGGGAGGCGGCATCGGCAACTTGTTCCAGCCGGGCCGCCAGCACATAGCTGCTGAGGGTCATTTTCAGCTTGTTGTCCCCGCCGCCCCGCACAGCCTCGGCCAGGGCGCCCAGCAGTTGCGAGCGGGCCCGCAGGGGCGCCACCGTCTCCTCCAGTTTCAGAAAGGCTGCTTCGGCCGCAGCCAGCTGCGCCGCGGCGGAGCGGAGCAGTTCCCAGCCAAGCTCCTGGGCGCGTGCTTCCGCAACTGCCTGGTGCACCTCTTCACGCAGCGACTCCAGCTCCTGGGCGGTAGGCACCTGGACGTGGGCCGCCGCCTCCGCCTGCGCCGCCACCAGCTCGGCACCCTGCAGCCGGTCCGCGTTGACAGCCACGGCATGGGCGTGTTCCTGAAGCCGGCCCTCCAGCGCCTCCACCTGGGCCGCAGTCAACAGTGCCTCCTGCACCGCGTCCACGTCCGCAAACGGGGACTGCGCCACGGCCGCGTGCAGGGCTTCCTGCGCCTCGTCCTGCACGCGCTGCGCCTCGGTCTGCCGGCGGAGCGCGCGCAGCAGCCCCGCCACGGGGCGCTGGGCATCCAACAGTGCCTCGCGGCGTCCGGCCAGGGAGGGGAAGCCGCTGCGGGCCTGCGCCAAACCGGTCTCCAGGCCGGCAATTTCCGCGGCCAGTGCCACATTGCCGGCCTCCAGCGCGGCGGCCTGCGCCACCGCCGCCAACACCTCCTTTCGGGAGTCGGCGGCGGTGCCCAGGAGCTGTTCCTCCTCAGCAGCCAGCTTGGCCAGCGCCGCCACGGATTCGATGGCCTGCGCCAGTGCCCGCTCATGCAGTTCGACGGCGGCATGGGCACGCTCCAGGGGCTCCCCACCGCCGCGCCCGGCCAGGACAGTGAGCAGGTTTTTGGCCTCGGCAAGGGCCGTGCGGGCTTCGGTGGCGGCAGCCTCAGCGCCCTCCAGGACCTTTTTCGCGGCTTTTTCCGCACGTACCAGATCGGCCCCGGCACCTGCCAGGGGCGAGGGTGCCGGGTGCGTGGTGCTGCCGCAGACCAGACAGGGTTCACCGTCCACCAATGCACCGGCCAGTTCGCCGGCCGCTTGGCCCAGCCGCCTGTCAAAGGCCTCCAGCCACTGCTGCTTGGCCGAAAGGCATTCCTCCCAGGCGAGTTTTTCCTCCTGGGCAAGCTGCTCCACCAGTGCGTGCTGCTGCTGATGTTGCGCAATGGTGGCGAGCAGCTCGCGGGCCTGCTCCGCCTGCTGGAGGGCCGCGTCCACATTGTGCCCGCCGAGGCGGATTTCCGCTTGTTCCAGGTGTATCCGTTCCAGCCGCGCAGCCGCTGCCCGGGCCACCTCCTCCTGCTCCGTGGCCAGCTGTTGTGCCTGGTCCAGGAGCTGCCGCTTGTGCGTCAGCTCCTGGACCAGGCCGGCATGCCGGGGCTCGTTGGGCAGTGCCGCATTGACGGTTGCCAAGTGCGTCAGCAGCGTGCGGTCCAGCTGCTCCAGTTCCGGCTCGCCCAGCGGGGCGGCGCCGCTTTGGGCCAGCTCCGCCACAAGCCCGTTGTCCAGCAGTTCCAGCATCTGGCGCTCCACTGCCGTGTCGGCGAGCCTGGCGCCACCGGCGGCCTTGGCGGCGGCGGCCAACACCGGTGCCAAAACCTGCGCTTGATGGTGTTGTTCCTGCTCTGTGCGCCACTGCCGCGCCTGGGGTCCCAACTCCGCCAGGCGCTGCTGTTCGGCCAGTGCCGCTGCCAGTGCTTGATGACGTTCGCTGCGGACCTGGGATTGCTGCAGCCCGGCGGTCAAGTCCCCGGCGCGCCGCTGGGACTCTTCGGCGCTGGAGCGCGCGCCGCGGACCCGGTCGGTGAGGATGCTGCGCAGATGGTCAAAAAGTTCCACGCCCTGCAGTTCCTCCGCGAGGGATTCTGCAGCCTGGTCCAGATGCGCTGCCGCGTGGCTGCGTCCCAGTTGCTCGCTTGCCTTCAGCTCGGCGAGTCCGGCAGCCAACAGCCCATGGGCCACTTTGGCGTCCGCGGCCAGGCGCTGCTCCACATCCTTGTAAATGTCGGTGCCAAAGAGTTTTTGCAGCAGGATTTGGCGTTCCTCCGCGGTGGCACGCAGGAATGCCGCAAACTCCCCCTGGGCCAGCAGCACCACCTTGGTGAACTGGGCCATGTTCATGCCCAGCAGATCCTGGATTTCCACGGCGGCTTCGTCATTGCGGGTGGATTTCACTTCCCACCCGGTGGGCGTTTTTTCCCGCAACTGCGTCTTGGCCTGCTCCCGCGTGGTCCCGGAGCCGCGCTTGACCGGACGCATCCACTCCGGGCTGCGCCGAACTTCCAGGTGCCTGCCCCCGGCACTGAATTCACACAGGACCTCCGGCGCCACCCCCTCCAGGGCATGGTGGCTGCGCAGGGCAATGCCGGTGCTTTGCCGGGCACCCGGAACCCGGCCATAGAGGGCGTAGCAGATGGCGTCCAGGACGCTGGTCTTGCCGGCGCCGGTGGAACCGTTGAGCAAAAACAGCCCTTGGGAGCCCAACTGGTCAAAATCCACGTTTTCCCTGCCGGCAAAGGGGCCAAAGGCCTGAATTTCCAAGCGGTGGATCCTCATGCCGCCACCTCCTGCGCCCGCACTGCGGCCAGGACCCCGCGCAGCACCTCTTCCTCGTCGTCATTGGCGCCACGTTCACGTACATGGTCAAGAAAGCCGCAGCACAAATCCAGTTCATCGCTGGCCTGCGCAATCCTTGCCCCATAACTTTGCCCCCTGTCCGCCCGCGCCGTTTCCGGGGCAAACAACAACACCAGGGTGTGCGGGAACCGGGCACGCAGCCGCTCCATGGCCAGTGCCGGCCGGTCATTGTCGGTGAGGGTGATTTGGCAAAAATGTCCTTCTGCAAAGTCCCATTCGCCGCTGCTGAGCAGCTCGTCGATCTTCCCGGACAATACCGCCAGCTGCCGTTCCGGAGCCCAGTTGACCTTCGTGACGGCGCCGAGCCCCTGCGGCGTGATCTCCACCAGCCAGGCCCCCTTGCCGTGGCGCGCCTCGGAGAAGGAATAGGGCAGCGGCGAACCGGAGTAGCGCACGTTCGTGCTCAACCGCTGCGGCCCGTGCAAATGGCCCAGGGCCGTGTAGGTGAACTGCTCAAATAAATCCAGCGGCACTGCCCCCACTCCCCCAATGGCCAGTTCACGTTCGCTGTCGGAGGTGATGCCGCCGCTGGCAAAGGTGTGCGCCAGCACCACCGAATGCGTTCCCGGCGCACGGGTGCTTAAATCCGCGGCGACAAGCTGCACGGCGGCCTCCGTGACGCTGAAGTGGGTGGCCGTTTCCACACCGAGCGTCTCGGCGGCCAGACGTGGCTCAAGGTAGGGGATGCCGTAAATGGCCACTTGTTCCCCGGTGTCCCCCAGCGGCAGCAGCACAGGCCTGTCCAGGTCTGCCAGCCTGGTGCGCAGGTGCACGCCGGCCCGTTCCAAAAGGCGCCCGCCAAAGCCCAGCCGCGTGGCGGAATCATGGTTGCCGCCGCTGATGACCACCTGCACATTGGCCTCATTGAGCCGCGCCAGAATCTCATCAAAGAGATTCACCACATCCACTCCCGGCAACGCACGGTCGTACACGTCCCCCGCAATCAGGACCACATCCACGCCCTCGGCGGAGACGGTCTCCAGCAGCTGCCCGGCAAAGCGCCGCTGGGCCTCCAGTGTTCCCACGCCGTGGAAGGACCTGCCCAAGTGCCAGTCTGAGGTGTGCAGTAGCTTCATGCCTCCACGCTAGCGGAGGGCAGCCACATTCATGGATTCAGCCAAACGTCCCCCGCAGCCGCGGGCCGGTGTTCACTGTTCCAATCCGGTATTCACTGTTCCAATGTGGCGGGGACCGTCTCGGTGCTGCGGCGCAGGACCACTTGGCCGCTGATGCAGTCCCGCGCGCCGCCGGCCTGCGCCGGTCCGTCCAGCGCTGCGAGCCTGCCCATCTCCTCCAGGGGGAGGCGGACGGTGGACAGGGCGGGGCGGAAGTCACGCAGCGTTTCAATGTCGTCAAATCCTGCAATCAGCACATCCCGGGGCACCTTCACCCCCTTGGCGCGCAGGGCTGCCACCACACCAATGGCCACCACGTCGTTGACGGCAAAAATACAGGGCCTGGCCGCTGCCCCACCGGGCGTCTGGACGGCTTCCCGGGCGTCAAGGATCCCTTGGGCCAGTGCCAGTCCCGCCTCGTAGCCGCCTGTGCGGTTGAATCCGGTGCGCAGCACTTCCGCCGGCGGCAGACCGGCCGCGGCCAGACCCCGTTGAAAACCACGGACCCGGTCGTCGGAGGTGAGCAGGCCTTCCGGGGCGCCAATAATCACAAAGCCACCGCTGTGGGTGCTTGCAAGTTCGGCGGCAAGTTCGGCGGCAAGCTCTTCATTTGGCACGGCCACCACATGGTAGCCCTCGGCCGCCGAGGCGCCGACCACGGGGTGCCCCACCACGCCCACCCGTCCGCCATTGCGGCAGTAACGGTCAAGTTCGGCGGCCAACTGCGCATTGCTGCCGTCGTCTTCCCGGCGGGTGGAGCGTGAGCCGGCAATCACAATTGAATCGGCACGGCGGGCGGCAAAGGCGGCGACGGCTGTGTGCTCGTCGCCAGGGGTGCCGTCGGTGGTGGCCAGCAGCACCATCTTGTGGCGCTCGCGGGCCGTTTCCTGCACGCCGTGGGCTATGGCCGAGAAGTAGGGATCGGCAATGTCATGGACTATCAAGCCAATGAGGCCGGAGCTCGCCTTGACCAGGCCCTGTGCGGTGGCGTTGGGAACGTAGCCCAGGGAGTCGGCCGCCTTGCGGACCCGCTGGGCAATGTCCGGGCCCGGCGTCCTGGCGGATCCATTGAGGACGCGGGAAGCCGTGGCGGGGGAAACCCCGGCCAGCCTGGCCACCTCTGCCAACGTGCTTGCGGCCATGGCCGCCTCCTGTTCAGTCGGGCTTGTGAATTCCGGGCATGCGGGCGCCAGGGACCCCACATACTTTAGCAAGTTCGGAAAGCGTTTGCCATAGCCCGCTTCCGCATGCATCATGGAGGGAGGGAATGCGCTTTCCCGACCATTTGAGCAACGCTGCTCACTCACCGTGGAGGACCAATTGGGCTTCGAAACCAAAACAATTCGCATCGCCATGAACGGCATCACCGGCCGCATGGGCTACCGCCAGCACCTGCTGCGTTCCATTCTTCCCATCCGCGACGCCGGCGGCTTCACCTTGGAAGACGGCACGCGCGTCCAGGTGGAACCGATCCTGGTGGGCCGCAATGAAGCGAAGATCCGCGAACTGGCCGAGCTGCACAAGGTCTCCGAATGGACCACGGACCTTGACTCCGTGATCAACGACCCCACGGTGGACATCATCTTTGACGCCTCCATGACCAGCCTGCGGGCCGCGACCTTGAAGAAGGCCATGCTTGCCGGCAAGCACATTTTCACGGAAAAGCCCACGGCGGAAACCCTGGAAGAGGCCATTGAACTGGCCCGCATTGGCAAGGAGGCAGGCGTCACCGCCGGCGTCGTCCATGACAAGCTCTACCTGCCGGGCCTGGTCAAGTTGCGCCGCCTGGTGGATGAGGGCTTCTTTGGCCGCATCCTCTCCATCCGCGGCGAGTTTGGTTACTGGGTCTTTGAAGGAGACGTCCAGGATGCCCAGCGCCCGTCGTGGAACTACCGCAAGGAAGATGGCGGCGGCATGACCACTGACATGTTCTGCCACTGGAACTACGTCCTTGAAGGCATCATTGGCAAGGTCAAGTCCGTCAACGCCAAGACCGCCACCCACATCCCTGCCCGTTGGGACGAAACAGGCACGGAATACGCAGCTACCGCCGACGACGCCTCCTACGGCATCTTTGAACTGGAAACCCCGGACGGGGATGAGGTGGTTGGCCAGATCAACTCCTCCTGGGCCGTGCGCGTCTACCGCGATGAACTGGTCGAGTTCCAGATTGACGGCACCCACGGCTCGGCCGTTGCCGGTTTGAACAAATGCGTGGCCCAGCAGCGGGCCCACACGCCCAAGCCCGTCTGGAACCCGGATCTTCCCGTCACGGAGTCCTTCCGCGCCCAGTGGCAGGAAGTTCCCGCCAATGCGGAGCTGGACAACGGCTTCAAGGCGCAGTGGGAGGAATTCCTCCGCGACGTGGTCGCCGGCCGCGAACACCGCTTTGGCCTGCTTTCAGCCGCCCGCGGCGTCCAGCTGGCCGAGCTCGGCCTGCAGTCCAACGAGGAACGCCGCACCATCGACATCCCGGAGATCACGCTCTAATGACCTCGTTGATACTTCCCACCGAAGACGGCGGCACCCGCGAATACCGGGTCCAGGGCCGCACCGTTTGGCAGCGGCCCACCGCCCCCCTCACGGCGCGGCACGCCTATGCCGCCGCGCACGTCATTCCCGAGGTGCTCGCTGACAACACCCCCGGCGCCCCGGCACGCCTGGACTGGGACGCCACCATGGCCTACCGGCATGAGCTGTGGTCCTATGGCCTGGGCGTTGCCGATGCCATGGACACTGCCCAGCGCGGCATGGGCCTTGACTGGTCAGCCACCGCGGAGCTCATCAAGCGCACCGGCGTGGAGGCGGCCTCCGTGGTCGCCGCCAACAATGCCGCCACCGCCGGAAAAACCGTCCGGGACCTGGTCTCCTGCGGTGCCGGCACCGACCAGCTGGACCTGGAGACCCTGCCCACCGGGCAGGCGGGGCTGGCGGCCGTCCTGGAGGCCTACCGGGAGCAGATCGCCGTCGTCAGCGAGGCCGGACCCAAAATCATCCTGATGTCGTCCCGGGCGCTGGCCAGGATCGCCTCTGGTCCCCAGGACTACCTCAAGGTGTACTCCACGCTGCTGCAGGAAGTGGAGCAGCCGGTCATTTTGCACTGGCTCGGCACCATGTTTGATCCCGCGCTGGCAGGATACTGGGGCAGCGGCGACGTCGCCGAAGCCACCGCGACGTTCCTCTCGCTCATCCGCGAGAACGCCGCCAAGGTCGACGGCGTCAAGGTGTCACTGCTGGACGCGGACCACGAGACTGCCCTGCGCGCAGCCCTGCCCGCAGGCGTCCGGCTCTACACCGGCGACGATTTCAACTACCCGGAACTGATCCATGGCGACGGAAGCCACCACTCCGACGCCCTGCTGGGCATCTTCGCCGCCATCTACCCTGCCGCGTCCGTGGCGCTGCAGCACTACGATGCCGGTGAAGACGCCAAGGCCCGGGAGATTTTGGACTCCACCCGTGAGCTGGGCAAGCACATTTTCAGTGCCCCCACCTTCTACTACAAGACGGGCATCGCCTTCATGTCCTGGCTCAATGGCCACCAGGCCGGTTTCCAGATGGTGGGCGGACTGCACTCGGGACGCTCCGTGGGACATTTGGCCAAAACGTTCGAACTTGCCGACCAGGCCGGGCTGCTGCAGGATCCGTCGCTGGCCGCGTCCAGGATGTCAAACTTCCTGCGCATCAACGGGGTGGGCGCATGAGCGGTTTTTCACGCCTGTCCCTGAACAGCGCCACCACCAAGAAGTGGACCCTGGCACAAGCCGTTGAAGGCTGCGTGGCAGCGGGCATTCCCGCCATCGGCCCCTGGCGGGACCGGGTCCACGAGCTTGGCCTGGAGCAGGCCGCCAAGCTGATCCAGGATGCCGGCCTGCGGGTTTCCTCGCTCTGCCGGGGAGGTTTTCTGACCGCGGCCGACGCCGAAGGGCAGGCGGCTGCCTTGGCGGACAACCGTGCGGCCATTTTGGAGGCCGTTGCCTTAAACACGCAGGAACTGTTCCTGGTGGTGGGCGGGCTGGCACCCGGAGAGCGGGATGTGGTGGCGGCACGCCAGCGCGTCGCCGACCGTCTGGCCGATCTGGTGCCCTTTGCCCAGGAAAACGGTGTCCGGCTGGTGCTCGAGCCGCTGCACCCCATGTACGCGGCGGACCGGGCTTTGATCTCCACCCTGGGGCAGGCTCTGGATCTGGCCGCCCCGTTCGATGCCGCCACGGTCGGCGTCGCCGTGGACACCTTCCACGTCTGGTGGGATCCGGAGCTGCAGGCGCAGATTGCCCGCGCCGGGCGGGAAAACCGGATCGCCTCCTACCAGGTGTGTGACTTCAACATGCCCCTGGCCGCGGATCCGCTGCTTTCGCGCGGCTACATGGGCGACGGCGTGGTGGACTTCGCCACGATCGGCTCGTGGGTGCGGGAGGCGGGCTACACCGGCGACATTGAAGTGGAGATCTTCAACCAGGAGATCTGGGACACGGACGGGAACCAGGTTCTGGAAACCGTCAAGGCACGCTACGCGGATTTGGTGCTTCCGTACGCCTGAGGCACGGCGCCCCGGGGGCGGTGGCTCAGGCCCGCTCCAACGCCCGCCCACCGCGGCACAGGCCGCGGTGGGCGGCGCAGGCAGCAATCCTGGCCGTCCACCCGGTCAAACAAGGTCCCGGCGCTTGGGCTAGCGGCGCGGTTCCTTGGCGTCCAGTGCCTCCAGCGCTGCGGTATTGGCCACCTTGGTCCCGTACAGGACCGCCACCAGCAGCAGCGCGCAGGCCAGCAGTGACATGACCACCTGGGTGTTGGGTTCATCGAGAAACAACAGTCCGGCCAGGGAAATGGCCGCGGCGGCAATCCCGCTGACCCACAGTGGCTGCACGGCGGCGCGGTGGCCCGCCTGCCAGGTCCTTTCACTGACCATGGTCTGGGCAGTACGGATCCCCACCAGCGCGTTGACCTTGATCCTGCCCGTGGCGCATGCGTGGTTGGCGGCGGCAATGCCCAGGGAGCACGCGGCAAGCAGCACCAGGGAGAAAATCAGCATGGCACCCATCCGGTGTGCGTGCAGCGGCTCACGGCTTTTTGCCGCGTCCGTCGAAGAAGGCCTGCGCATCATCGAGCTGCGCGGCGGGCACCGGTGCCGGCTCCGCCACGGATTCAGCATCCAGGAGCTCCTGTGCCTGCTCCACCCCGGTGTCGGCTTGCTGGGGCGCGGTGGAGGTGTCGGCGTCGTGCGCCACTGCGGTGCGCGGGGCGAAGGCGCGGTGCAGGGCTGCCGCCAGCGCGGCTCCGGCCAGCGGCGCCAGCCAGAAGAGCCAGAGCTGGCCCAGTGCCCAGCCGTCGGCCAAAAAGACCACCGAGGTGGCCCGTGCCGGGTTCAATGAACCGTTGCTCAACGGCATGGTGATGCCCACGGCGACGGCGAAGGCCAGGCCCACCGCCACCGGCCCCAGGACGCTCTTGTTGCGCGGGGACGTGGCGCCCAGCAGCAGCGCGGTGAGAATGCCGGCACCCACCACTTCCACTATGGCCACGCCAATCAACGGCACCTGGGAGGGCGAGTGGGCATCAAAACCATTGGCCAGGGCGGCAAAAAGTTCAGGTGTTGCAGGTGCGGCCCCCGCGGGCATGACCATCATCAAGCCCAGCCAGACCACCGAGGCCAGCACGGCGCCAATGGTCTGGGCCACCAGGTACAGGGCCATGGCGGAGAACTTCAACCGCCCCGCCACGGCCATGGCGAGCGAAAACGCGGGATTGAAATAGCCGTTGGAAATATGGCCAAAGGAAATAATGGCAGCCACCATGGCCAGGCCGTAGGCAAAGCCCACGTTCGTCCCCGCGCCTGCGGCACTGAAAAGCGCCGTGCCGAGTCCGGCAAAAACAATGAAAAAGCTGCCCAATCCCTCCACGATGACGCGGGTACTGAGCGGATGGGCCTGCACCGGGACTGCTCCGGATGACGTCATGGCGGGTAAATCCTTTGTTTGAAACGTGAATGGACTTTGGGGCCCGGCAATCGACGCGCTACAGCCCCAGGGCCAGCGCGCCCATGGCGGCAAGGGCCAGAGCCACTATAGCGGCCGATGCTGTACGTACCATAAGCGTGGAAACGGGCAGCTGGACACCACTGGCGGGCCCCTGGACGCCGGTTCGCAAACACTGGATGCGGCGGGCCGCGCACCCCACCAGCACGATGGTGGTCACACAGGCCACCACTGCACACACCCCCAGCCCCACCACTTGGGATGGCAGCGCGGAGCCTGGGCCCATGCCGTCGTGGGGAGCGGCCAACGCGGTGAACCAGGCCCGCCAGATCAAAAGATCGGCCACCACGGCGCTCATGATGGTGCGCCGCCACGACAGGGCTGTGCGTTCAGGCTGCAGCCCCGGATCCCGGCCCGGCGGCGGGGCTGCCCCAGCACCGGGCCGTTTGCCGGCGGCCACTTTAAGGCCGCACCAAGATCAGCACGGCAAAAACAATGGCGGCCACGGACACAATGGCTGCCATGCCCAACATGAGCCAGGAGTGCGGCAGCTCGGCGTCGTGGCGCATGGCCCGCTCTTGATGTGCCCAGCGCCGGTAGCTGATCACTGCCAGCACGGCTCCAATGCCGGCCAACGCCAGGCACAACAGCATGCGCACCAGCGGCGGGGCTATTTCCGGTGCCAGCTGGTCAATGGCCACCGCACCCGCCAGGAGTGCCAGGGCCGTGCGGACCCAGGCCAAAAAGGTGCGTTCATTGGCCAGTGAAAACCTGTAGTCGGGAGTCTTACCCGTTCTTCGCCAAGCCGGCTCGCGCATGGAACTCCTTGTGGGGGTCTAGTTTCACCCCAGAGTCTACTGGGCAGGGCAGCCGGCCCCCGAACCGGTAAATTGGGATCATGACCTTTGCTGCCGCGCCCCTCCACCATGCCCGCCCCGACTTCGCCACCCGGGTCCATGGCACCCTCATGGGCGGTGCCCTGGGCGACGCCTTTGGCTATTTGGTGGAATTTGACTCCTTGGCCGACATTGTCAACGCCCATGGTCCCTCCGGTTTGCAGGACCTCGCTGCGGCCGGTTCCCCCGTGCACTTTTCCGATGACACCCAAATGACCCTCTATACCCTGGACGGCCTGCTCGATGTGTTGGAGTGGGCCAATGACGGCGTGGGTGCTGACATCAATGCCTGCCAATGGTTGGCGTATTTGCGCTGGCTCAAAACCCAGAAGGTTCCGGTTCCGGGCCACGCCCCCGCGCAGCCTCCGCGCTGGATCGATGCGCAGACGGTGCTGCACCATCGGCGCCATCCCGGCAACGCCTGCCTCTCGGGGCTGGGAACCGGGGAGATGGGCACGGTGGCGCGCCCTGTCAATCCCGATTCGAAGGGCTGCGGGACCGTGATGCGCTCGGCCCCCTACGGCCTGCTGCCCCATGTTGAGGCTGAAACCGTGTACAAGATCAGCTCCGAGGCAGCGTCCCTGACCCACGGCCACCCGGCGGCACGGCAAAGTTCCGGTGCCTTCAGCTGGCTCATCCACCAGCTGGTCATTGGCGGCCTGTCCCTGCGCGCGGCGGCCCAAAGCGCCCAGGCACGTGCCGCGGCCGAGCCTGCCGCCGATCCCGCCCTGCTGGCCCGTCTGGATGCTGCGCTGACGCTGTCCGCCAACGAGCCGCTTTCCGGTGATGACCTCACGGAGGCATTGGGGCTGGGGTGGGTGGCTGAGGAGGCATTGGCGGTGGCCCTGTACTGCGTGCTGGTCACCGAGAGCTCCGCCGCCTCCCCCGCCGAGCACTTCCGCACCGCTGTGCCCCTGGCCGCCAACCACAGCGGAGACAGCGACTCGACAGCCGCCCTTGCCGGGAACCTGCTCGGTGCCCTTTACGGGGAGGCCGCGCTGCCGGCGCAGTGGTTGGCTGTGGTTGAAGCCCCGGAGTTGATCCGCCGCCTGGCGGATGACTTTTTGACGTTGACCACAGGTGCCGCCTAGCTCCAGCTAGCCAAGCATTTGCATGAATTCGCCCTCGGACAACACTTCAATGCCTTGGCCGCGGCGCTGCAGTTCCAGCACGCGCGCGGCCTTGGAGGTCAGGCGTCCGCTGCGCAGATCACTGGCCGTAAAGCCGCTGCCCACCACCAGCACAGTGGTTTTCAAGGTGACGCTGCTTGCACACTGGGCACCGTGGACGGCGGCCAGGACTTTGGCTTCCGGCCGGCCCAGCGCCAAATCGCCCGTAAAGACCACTGTTTGGCCAAAGAGTGGATGGGAAACGTCGGCGTGCAGGTTGGCCGGCGGATTCGGGCCCTCGGTGGACCAGCTGGAGCGGCCGCCGCGGACGGCGCCGGGGGCTCCCGCCGGGCCCTGCAGGGCCATTTTTTCCAGGGCCGAGCGGGTGGCTTTGGAGACCTCGTCGGTGGCCGGGTTGTAGGGTGCAATGCTGGGCATGGTCAACGCCATGGCCTCAAACACCCCGCGGAGCGAATCCGCCCCGTGCTTGGCGGCAATGTCCACCATGATCCCGGCACAGGCACGGGCATCTTCAGTGGCATCGTGGTGGTTGCGCAGGGGCACCCCGGCCGCCTCGGCCACAAAGGGCAGCGAGTAGGACGGCAGTGAATAGTTCTTCCGCGAGAGCATCACCGTGCAGGCGTAGTCCAGGGCGCGGGCCGGCATGCCGGAGACTTCCGAGGCCGAACGGATCACACCAATGTCGAACGCGGCGTTGTGCGCCACCAGCGCATCACCGCCAATGAACGACTCGACCTCGGCAAAGACCTCGCGAAAACGCGGCGCCCGCGCGACGTCATCGGGGGTGATGCCGTGAATGGTGATGTTGCGCGAATCAAAGTGGTCATGGCCCTCGGGCGGACGCATGAGCCAGTAGCCCTGATCCACCAGTTGGCCATCACGGACCTTCGTCACGCCCACCGAGCAGGGGGAACCCCGGAATCCGTTGGCGGTTTCAAAATCTATTGCTGTAAAGTCCAAGGCCACCGCTCAAGGTTACAGCCCGCCCCGGCGCACCGGCGCATCACGAGCCGCAGCTCACAGTGCCTCCGCCCCCCTTCCACTGCCGTTGCCCGCGAACCCGCAGATAATGTCCCTTTGAACGGGGCAAAGGGACATTATCTGCGGGTTCGACGGCGGCGGGTGGTTTTGCCTTAGGGGGTCGCCCGGCGCAGGGTCAGGAAACCGCCCACGCCCAGCAGGACGGCGAGCGCCAGCGCCAGGAGTCCGGTGGTGCCCGGCGTCAGCGTGGACACCCAGAGCCCAAATTCACTCCACCGCTGCTGCCAGGTGGTGAGGGCCGCGGCCCCCAGGAGCAGCACGGCCAACGCGATGCACATCACCAGGGTGCCGGTGGTTTGCCAGCGCTTGTAGACGGTGGCCGACCAGAAGCCCAACAGGAACAGGAACATCATCAGGACAAAGTAGAAAAACAGTTGAATGAACCACGGTTGGTCCGCCACCCATTCCAGGGCAAACATGCGGCCCTGCAATCCCCAACCATTCGTGGATTTTTCCACCACGCCGAGCAGGACGTAGAGGCCGGCCACGAGCGCCGCCAGGACGGTGAAGAGCCCCACGGTGCCGAAGAAGAAATTGCGCCGGCTGACGCTGAGGCCTTGTGAAAAGGGAAAGGTCATGGTCAGGGATTGGATCCCCAGGCCAAAGAAGTACCACATGACCGCCTGCCCGGCTCCCGAGTACTTCATGCCCACGGTGTTGGGAATGAGCGCCCAGATGCCCAGGCTAAAGGCAAAGGAGACCAGGACAATGACTGCCGGAATGCCCAGAAAGGTCCATTTGTTGATGAGCTGCATTTTGGCAACCCCGACTGCGCGGTTCATTGCAATGCTCCTGTCCTGTTTGCCTGCCGGGCATCTGCGCCGCCGTTGCCGGCGGCCTTGATGGCCGCGCCACCTGCGTCAAGGGTTTTTCGAATCACGAACTGCTGCAGCGACACCGGGGAAATTTCCAGATCCAGTTCCTGCGCTTCCCGGCGTTCGCCCGGGCTGAGCGGGCCATCAATGGTCCATGCGGCAAGGGCACCCATGTCCCCTCGGTGAAGCACCTTCCGTCCGGCAGCAAAGGCTTCGACCCTGGCGCGGCTGCCCGCCAGGGTAAACGCCGAGCCGCGGATGGTGTCGGCATCCTGATCGAGAATGATTTTTCCCCGGTCGATAATGACCACGTGCTCAAGGATGTTGGCCACCTCATCAATGAGGTGGGAGGACAAGACAATGGTGCGCGGGAACTCGGCATAGTCCGCCAGCAGGCGGTCGTAGAAAAGCTGGCGCGCCACGGCATCCAGGCCCAGATAGGGTTCGTCAAAAAAAGTCAGCTCCGCCCGTGAGGCCAGGCCAATGATGGCCCCCACCGCCGACAGCTGGCCCCGGGAGAGTTTTTTGATCCGGCGGTTCAGTGGCAGGCCAAAGTCCCGGGCCAACTCCATCGCCAGTGCCTGGTCCCAGTTCCGGTGGAACAGGGATGCTGCCCTGAAGGCATGCACGGGCTTGAAGTCATCGGCGTATTTTTGGGACTCCCGGATAAAGCACAGCCGGCGCAGAACCTTTTCATTTTCATAAGGTGGTTCACCAAAGACGCTGACCGATCCACTGCTGGCAAAGGCCTGGGCAGTCAGGATGGACATCAAGGTGGTCTTGCCCGCACCATTGCGGCCCAACAGACCATAAATTTTTCCCTCGGCCAAGGTGAGGTTGACGCCGTCCAGCGCCTCGACGTGCCGGAAGCTGCGATGCAGATCCTTTACTTCCACAATGGCGGTGTTCATCGCGCACCTTCTTTCGCCTTGTTCAGGTCCATCCCGCTGTCCGGTCCGGCAAGCTGCAACATGGCGGCGAGCTGCTCACCGCTGATTCCCAGTTTGCCGGCTTCGCCGAGAAGCGGCCTGACGAATTGTTCAAAAAAATCCTCCCGGCGCCTGCCCACCAGGACAGCCCGGGCTCCTGCGGCAACAAACATGCCTATGCCCCTTTTTTTATAGAGAATGCCGCTGTCCACCAAGCGGTTGACGCCCTTGGCGGCTGTGGCTGGATTAATGCGGTGGAATGCTGCGAACTCATTGGTGGAGGGAACCTGGGATTCCTCGGCCAGCACGCCGTCGACAATGTCGTTTTCAATCAATTCGGCAATTTGCACAAAGATCGGCCTGCTGTCATCGATCATGGGCCCACCGCCCCTGGCTGGAACCCCATGCTCAGGTGTGTTGGTTCGTTACTCATGTGACTAACCATATAAGCCCGGCGCCCGCTGTCAACCCTTGGGGCGGGTATTTTTGTGGAGCATCCATTCAGGGAAGTGCCGTAACCTTGAAGTGTGATACTTTCCGCTTTGAGTGACTTCGCCATGCCCGCCTTGATGGGCCACGGCCCAGCACCGACCCTGGGCATCCTGCCTGACTGGCTGAACCCGGATGTCTTTTTGCGCGATCCCGCCCTGGCGCCGTGGATTGTCCTGATTGTCTGCGGCATTGTCTTCGCAGAGACGGGGCTGCTGGTGGGATTCTTCCTTCCCGGGGACTCCCTGCTCTTCACCGCGGGGTTGCTGGTGGCCACGGGGGCGCTGGATGTCTCACTGCCACTGTTTGCCTTGTTTATTTTCCTGGCGGCGTTCCTGGGTGACCAGACCGGCTATTTAATTGGCAACAAGGCCGGGCCAACCATTTTCAAGCGGCCTGATTCGCGCTTCTTCAAGCAAAGCTACGTGGAGCGGGCGCATGGCTTCTTTGAACGCTTTGGCGGCCGTGCCGTGGTCCTGGCCCGTTTTGTGCCGATTGTGCGCACCTTTGTGCCTGTTATTGCCGGTGTGGCCAAAATGCCCTACCGCACCTTCATCGTCTTCAACCTCCTCGGTGCCCTGCTGTGGGGCGTGGGTGTCACCATGCTGGGATTCTGGCTCGGGCAGTACGCCTGGGTGGGTGAGAACATTGATTTGATCTTCCTGGCCATTGTGTTTGTCTCAGTGGTGCCCATGATCATTGAAGGCACCAAGGCCCTGCTCCACGGCCGCAGGAACAACGCCAAGTCCGCGGCACGCACAGACGCCACCGAGGTCTAAACACCCCCACGACAGCTACGGCCCCCGGACGCAGGAGTCCGGGGGCCGTAGCTGTCATGCATCTGGATGGACCGTTTCAGGCCTGCGCGCCCAAGGCTGCAACAATATGCGGCAGCAGCGCGCGGAACGCCTGCCCGCGGTGGCTGATCGCGTTCTTTTCCGCCGAACTCAGCTCCGCGCAGCTCTTGTTCAAATTCTCCGGCAGCAGGATTGGGTCATAGCCAAAACCGCCCTCTCCCCGAGGCTCCTTAAGCAAAGTCCCGCGCAGCGTGCCTTCCTCCACCAGATCCACCTTGCCGTCGGCACTTGCCAAAGCAGCGGCGCAGATAAAGGCGGCCCCGCGGTTCCCCGGGACAATGTCACTTAGCTGGGCCAGCAACAATTTCAGGTTGGCGTCGTCATCACCGTGCACACCGGCCCAGCGGGCGGAGAAAATTCCAGGTGCACCGCCCAGGACGTCCACCGCCAGGCCCGAGTCGTCTGCAATGGCCAGCACCCCGCTGAAGGCAGCCACGGCGTGGGCCTTGAGGCGGGCGTTCTCGGCGAAGGTGACCCCTGTTTCGGCAACATCGGGTGCATGGATGGCACCGGCGTCGACCACGTCCGTGTCCACATTCAGGCCGGGGACCTGGTTGCGCAGCAATTCCCGCAGCTCCCGCAATTTGCCTTGGTTGTGCGTGGCCAGCACCAGCTTCGGAGCAGCCATCAGCGGGCGAGCGTCTCGCGCTGGATGCGTGCCAGTTCAGTGGTGCCCAAAAGCGCCAAATCAAGAAGCGAGTTAAGCTCATCGCGGTCGAACGGCGCTTCTTCGGCGGTGCCCTGGACCTCCACGAACTTGCCTGATCCGGTGACCACCACGTTCATGTCCGTTCCGGCGCGCACGTCTTCCACGTAGGGCAGATCCAGCATGGGGACGCCGTCAATGATGCCCACGGAGATGGCCGCCACCGAGTCAATGAGGGGCTGGGCGTTTTTGGCGATGAGCTTGTTTTCCTTGGCGTAGGCAATGGCATCGGCAAGCGCCACATAGGCCCCGGTGATGGCGGCGGTGCGGGTCCCGCCGTCGGCCTGCAGCACGTCGCAGTCCAGCACTATGGTGTTCTCCCCCAGCGCCTTGGTATCTATCACCGCGCGCAGGGAACGGCCAATGAGCCGGGAAATCTCATGGGTGCGCCCGCCAATCTTGCCCTTGACGGATTCACGGGAATTACGGGTGTTGGTGGCGCGCGGCAGCATGGCGTATTCGGCCGTCACCCAGCCGGTCCCCTCGCCCTTGAGCCAGCGCGGCACGCCCGGGGTCAGGGAGGCGGTGCAGAGCACTCGGGTGTTGCCGAATTCAATCAGGGCCGAACCTTCGGCCTGCTTGGACCATCCCCGGGTAATGGTGATGTCGCGGAGTTGTTCATTGGTGCGCCCATCGGAACGCAGCTTTTCGCTGGAAGTCATAAACCAAGCCTAGCGCCCGGGACCCGGGCCGGGCACCGGCGCAGGGAGGGTGTGGCGGCTCCGGTGCCCGGCCAGGTGGACTAAGCGGCCTTGTTGGCCAGTTTGTAGTTCTTCCTGGCACGGAAGTAGGCGGCTCCGGCCCCGGTGAAGCACAAAACCACTGCCACCACGCCGAGCAGAATCTGCGCGATTGCGGCGATTGCCCCCGGCATGGTCATGCCCACCAGGTTGCCCAGGGAAAGCACTGCCAGCACCGCCGCCACAATGCGTGCCCAGCCCATGCCCTTCTTGAGGAAAATCGCCAGCACTACGTAGGCAATGACTGAAATGACGGTAACGGCGATGACGGTGGTGATGGAAATGCTGATGATCACGTCCAGCATTTCGGCGGTGACGTCCCCCACGTTCTGTGCCACAAGCTGGCGTTCCATCTCGGCGCGGGCCTTGTCGGAACCGGCGTGCATGACACTGAAAATGGCGGAGACAACGCTCATGACGGCGGCGGCCACGAGCAGCCAAAAGACGGTGTTCATCACGGGCGGGGCGGTGGGCGCCTTGCCTTGGGTCTGGTCCGAGGCGGCGGGGCTGTAGCGGGGCATCTCTGTCATGGTCGGCATCCTTGTTCTCGGGTACGGACGGCACTGTTGGCCGTCCCCAGGTGCCACTGATCCTAGCCGGGACAGGCGGCCAAAGGGATAGTCCTTCCGGAGTATCTTTGCCGCCGGGAACGCCTCCTTGGCCGGGCCGGCCCGGGGCGCCTAGATTGTGTAATGCACGCCCGCCACGGCGGCCGACACGTCCCCGCCGTAGACCCCGCGGGCCTCGGCCACCACCTTGTTGGTGTCGGTCCACACGGGGATGTGGGTCAGCAGCAGTCGTTTGACGCCGGCCCGGGCCGCCGCCTCGCCGGCGCGCTTGCCGGTGAGGTGGACATCCTTGATGGCATCGTCGCGGCCCTCTTCAAAGGCTGCCTCGCACAGGAACAAATCCGCCGACGCCGCCGCCTCCTCGAGGCTGGCACAACTGTCGGTGTCGCCGGAATACGTCAGCACGGCTGTGCGGTCCAGGCCGGTGCCGTCGTATTCGTCCACTTCCACCCGCAGCGCGTAGGCCTCGGGAACGGGGTGGTTGACGGGGTACGGGGTGACCTTGAAGGGACCCACCGTGACAGCTTCACGTTCGCGCCAGTTGATGAAGTCGAATTCCTCGCGCATGCCCGGGTCCAGCTCCAAACCGTAGGCGGTGGCGAGCCTGTCGGCGGTTTCCGCCGGGCCCCAGACGGGGATCCTGCCGCGGTGCCAGCCGTGCGGGCTCCAGCGCACGGCAACGTGCAGGCCGCACAAATCCATGCAGTGGTCCGGGTGCAGGTGGCTGAGGAAGATGGCGTCAATGTCTTCCAGGTCCATGTACTTTTGCACGTCCCCGAGCGCGCCGCTGCCTAAATCAATCAACACCCGCCAGGGGCGTTCACCGTCATGGGCTGTCAACAGGTAGCAGGAGGCGGGCGACGCCGGTCCGGGAAAGGACCCGCTGCATCCCACTATGGTCAGTTTCATCTCTGCTCCCCCGCAGCTGGTCCCGGATAAGACAGTCTGCCCACGGAATCAGCTAAAACAAAATTGGAGACCGGGTTCGCTGCTGTTGCGTTGGAACTTTTTCGTGCCGCGAGGAGCATGTCCTCGGTGACCTTGGCCAGGGAACCGGTGGGGTAATGCGCCGAGACGTGGCTGACCTGTTCAACCCGGCCCACCTCGGGGCCCAAAAAACGCCGTGCCAGCACGCCAAAGGCGGCAGCGTCGCCGGTGGCGAGGAACTGGTGGGTGGGCGGCTCGGTGCCAACCCGTTCCAGGTCGTGGCTGACCAGCGCCCGGTAGACGTCCTTGGCAGTTTCCTCGGCACTGGAGACCAGGGTGACGCTGTCCCCCATGACGTAGGAGATGATGCCTGTCAGCAGCGGGTAATGCGTGCACCCCAAAACCAGGGTGTCCACGGCTGCGGCCTTCAAGGGGGCCAGGTAGCGTTCCGCCGTGGTGAGCAGTTCCGGACCTGCCGTGATGCCGGATTCCACAAATCTGACAAAATCCGGGCAGGCCGCCGAGGTGATGGACAAGTTGGGGGCCGCGGCGAAAGTGTCCTCATAGGCACGCGAACCCACCGTGGCCACGGTGCCGATGACACCCACCTTGCCGGTGCGTGTTGCCGAAACGGCCCGGCGGACGGCCGGCTGGATGACCTCAATGACGGGAATGCCGTAGCGGGCGGTGTAGCGTTCCCTGGCGTCGCGCAGCACTGCGGCGGAGGCCGAGTTGCAGGCAATCACCAGCAGCTTTACGCCGGAGTCGACCAGTTCATCCATCACGCCCAGGGCATTGGCCCGGACTTCGGCTATGGGCAGCGGGCCGTAGGGGCCGTTGGCGGTGTCCCCCACGTAGCGGATGGACTCGTTGGGCAGCTGGTCTATGACGGCCCGGGCCACCGTGAGACCGCCCACCCCGGAATCAAAAATGCCAATGGCACGCTCGGAAATGGGCTGCGCCGCTGTGGCGGCACCGCGTCCGGCAGTGGCCGCTGTGGTTCCTGGATGTGTACTCATGGTCGCTTTAACACTAGTGGCTGGCGGCGCGGGATGGACAAACTAGTCCCTTGCGGCCAGATTGGACAGCATCGCCTGGACCAAACTTTCCTGCAGCCACGTCACAAAGTTGTAGACCAGGGAAAGGTAGCTGTCCACGTCCTCGGCATGGCTCCAGTCCTGCACCTGGTGGACCTTTTCGGCGTCTGCCTCGCTGCGGATCTCCAGCCGCTCGGCCAACACCAGCCGCACATCGTTCAAGGCGCTGGCCCACAGGCGTGCCGCCTCCTCATCCAGGACCACCTTCTCGCTTTCCAAAGCCAGGGAAGCGGCGCGCAGTGCGGCGATCTTGTTCTCCCGCACCGATCGTTCCGTGAGCTGGCGGAACTCCAGCGAGGCCTCGGCGTCGTTCTTCACGGCATCGGGCAGCAGCCGCAGCAGGGCGGGATCGCGCGGGACGCTTACGTCCATGTCCAAGCCAATCAGGGCGGCCAGCGGATCGGTGTGGGCGGGCGTGGCGGGCTCGAGCATGGTGACGATGTCGGCAAAAAGCTTGCGCAGCAAATCACGTTCGGCAGCTTCCAAATGGGCGCTGATGCCGCGCCTGCCTGCGGAAAACGCCCTAGCCACGGGGACCGCCCTTCTGGACCGTGGCCCACAGGCCATAGCCGTGCATGGCCACCACGTGGGCCTCCATCTTTTCCTTGGCTCCGTGCGCCACTGCCGAGCGGCCCTCGGTGTGGACCTCCAGCATCAATTTCGCGGCCTTCGCTTCGGAATAGCCAAAATAGCTTTGGAACACATAGCTGACGTAACTCATTAGATTCACCGGGTCGTTCCACACAACCAGCTCCCAGGGGATGTCCGGGGAGCTGTGTTCGCGCGTGGTGGCTTCCCGGTCTGTTTCCGGGGCTGTGCTGACACTCATGTATCCATTCTAGTGTCGCCCCGATAAAGTAAATTCCGTGACTACGCCGACTAATTGGGGCCACCCCCGCACTTCACTGTTTACCGACCATTACGAGCTGACCATGCTCCAGGCCGCGTTGCATTCCGGGGCCGCGCACCGCCGCAGCGTCTTTGAGGCCTTTGCCCGGCGCCTGCCCGACGGCCGGCGCTATGGGGTGGTGGGCGGCACGGGACGCATTTTGGAGGGCCTGGAGCATTTCCGCTTTGGCCCCGACGAGCTGAATTTTCTGGCCGAAAACCAGGTGGTGAACGACGAGACCCTCGCCTGGTTGGCTGATTTCAAGTTCTCCGGTGACGT
This sequence comes from Specibacter sp. NPDC057265, assembly GCF_042668835.1. Lineage (NCBI taxonomy): Bacteria > Bacillati > Actinomycetota > Actinomycetes > Micrococcales > Micrococcaceae > Specibacter > Specibacter sp. NPDC057265. The sequence goes on along the minus strand of NZ_JBHUYE010000005.1, from coordinate 110,950 downwards.
TTTTGGTTACGCAGAGGGCGAACTGTACTTCCCCAATTCGCCCATTTTGACCGTGGAATCGACCTTTGCCGAGGCGTGCATCCTGGAAACCTATGTGCTCTCGATCCTGAACCACGACTCCGCCATTGCATCGGCCGCCTCGCGCATGACCGGAGCCGCCGGGGCGCGTCCGTGCATTGAAATGGGTTCGCGGCGCACGCATGAGGAATCGGCGGTGGCCGCGTCAAGGGCCGCCATCATTGCCGGCTTCCACAGCACCTCCAACCTGGAGGCGGGCTTGCGTTACGGGGTGCTGACGGTGGGCACCGCGGCGCATTCCTTCACCCTGCTGCATGACTCCGAGGACGACGCCTTCCGGGCCCAAATAGCGTCCCTGGGCACCGGGACCACGCTTTTGGTGGACACCTACGACGTCGAAGCCGCCGTCCGCAAGGCTGTTGCCATTGCCGGTCCCGCCCTGGGCGGGGTGCGGCTGGACTCCGGTGACCTGTTGGCCCAGGCCCGGGATGTGCGGGCGCTGCTGGATTCCTTGGGCAACACCAATACCCGCATCACGGTCACCAGCGATCTGGACGAATTCGCCATTGCGGCCCTGGCGGCGGCGCCCGTGGACTCCTACGGCGTGGGCACCTCCCTGGTCACCGGCTCCGGTGCGCCCACCGCGTCAATGGTCTACAAGCTGGTGTCCCGCGAGGGCGACGACGGCGAATTCGTCTCCGTGGCCAAGGCCGCCAAAAACAAGGCCAGCGTGGGCGGGCGCAAGTACGCGCTGCGGCGTCTGGATGATTCCGGCACCGCCACCGCGGAGGCGGTGGGGATTGGCCACCACCCGCAGGCCGATGCCAATGACCGTGCCCTGATTGAGCAATTCATGCACGACGGCGTGCTGGCGCCGGGTTGGACGGGCGCTGCCGGGGTGGAACGCGCCACCGCCCGCCATGGCGCCTCCATGGCGGAAATGCCGGGAACGGCCCGCCGCCTGCAGCGCGGGGAACCCGTCATCCCCACCGATTACGAACAAGCCCTCGCGGCGCACTAGCCGCGGCGAAGCAAAAGGAGCATTCCCATGGCCAAGGCCCTCATCATTGTTGACGTGCAAAACGATTTTTGCGAAGGCGGCTCGCTGCCCGTGGAAGGCGGCGCGGATCTGGCCACACAGATCAGTGAACTGCTCGAAGAGTCAGTTGATCTGGACTTCATTGTGGCCACCCAGGACTGGCACATTGACCCCGGCGCGCATTTTTCGCAGGAGCCGAACTTCCGCACCAGCTGGCCGGAGCATTGCGTGGCGGGGACCAGGGGGGCGTCGCTGCACCGCAATTTGGATACCGAGGACATTGACGCCTACTTCCGCAAGGGTAAATTCGACGCCGCCTACTCCGGCTTTGATGGCCTGTTGGCTCCCGAGGACGAGGTGGCCGTGGGCGAGCGTGAGGCCCATGAGAGCGCTGATGATGACGCCGGGATTCCGCAGAGCCTGGATGATTGGCTGCGGGAGAACGAGGTGGACGAGGTGCTGATTGTGGGGATCGCCACCGAGCACTGCGTGCGCGCCACGGCCCTGGATGCGGTGAACGCCGGCTACGACACCACCGTGCTGCGCAGCTATGTGGTGGGAATTGATGACGACTCCGTCGAGGAGGCCCTGGAGGAACTGGCAGAGGCGGGCGTGGAAATCAAGTAACCCCTCCGGCCCGGGGGCGGTTGCTGCGGGCGGGCGGGATAAGTTTCCATTTTCCGGGGCCGTCCCAGTGCTGCAGTGATATTCTAATAGCACGTATTTCCTGAATTTACCAGGAGGCAGTCATGGTTGGTGTATTCGCGCGGGGCCGCATCACGTGGATGTTGGGCATCGCGCTCGGAGTTGTCCTGCTCGTTGTGGGAATCTTCCTTCCCAGCACGTGGCTGATCGTGGCAGGAGCAGTGATAGCTGTTTTTTGCGCGGTCTTCCTCATCCTCTCCTACGTCACCCACGGTCAGACAGACTAAGGTGCCCGCAACGGGGGCTCTGCGCACCCCGTGTTTTGTTGCTGCTGTGTTTGTGCTGGTGTTGGTGCTTCTGCTTGAGCTTGGTTCCCCGCTTGTTGTTCCGGGCGGGACAATGGGGCAGGTCGGTGCGGACACGGTTGCCGGACTTGGCGTGCCTGCCGGAGTCGGAATGGAATCGGGATCGGCAGCCGCCGCGGGCGCGGGGGTGGGATCCCTTGCGCTGCTGGACGGGCTGCTGCTGTTCACCTTGCTGCTTCTCGGGGCCAGCCTTGTCATGCCCTTGCGCATTTACGGGAGGATCCAAGGGCTCATTACCTTGATCGTCTGCCTGCTGTGGTTGCTGCTGTGTGTTTTGGTGACGCTCCAGGCCGTGGTGAAGCTGTTTCTCATGATGGGGCTGTTTGTCGCGGCGCCGTTTGGCACCCTGGCCTACTTGGCCCTGTGGGGCAGCTTCCCCACGGGGCGGGCCGCTGTTGTCCTGGGACTTGTGCTGTTGCTGAAAATTGCCGCCGGGGTGCTGCTCATCCTGGCGCAGCCAAGGTTTTTACGCATCAAGGGCTTGGTGATCCTCACGGCCCTGTCCGTGCTGCTGCAGTTGGTCCTTGGCTTCATCCATGGTTTCCTGCCCGGGCCAGTGGTATCCATTGGTGACCAGTTTTGGGCCATTGTCATTGGGGTGGTGGCATTGATGTGGGCCTTGGTCATGCTGATCGGGGCCATACCGGCCATTGTCAATGCAGTCCGCGTCGGCGCAGCGCTTACGGATTCACCACCCCCAGCTGCTCTTTGAGGTCTTTTAGTTCTTTTGGCTGCATCGGGATGCCGGGCTGGTTTTGGCTGAATTTCTGCTCAAGGATGACGCAGTCCTTTTTCTTGACGCAGATGAAGGTTGGCCTGGCGGTGGTTCCGCCGACCGCCGAGTATTCAAAGAGCGAGGCACCAATGAGGACGCCGCCGCTGCGCACTTCCAGCAACACCTTTCCCGCCGGGGTCTGCGGCGGGGTGGTGAAGGAAAATTCGCTGTTGTTTGTCAGGGTGCCGGGCACGCCCACACCCGCCAGGGTCACCACCATCGGTTCCCGGAACCGCCCCAGAAGCTTGACCGCGGTGCCTCCTGTCTGCGGGCCAACGCCGGGTACAACGGAGGTCAACTCCAGCGCCGGTGCGCTTGCACTGGGGGAGGTCTGGGCCAGGGGCGCTGCGGTTCGGGAGTTAAAGAACCAGATGGCGCCCACAGCCAGCAAAATGACGACGGCGGCGGCACCCGCGGCCAAAAGCCAGGGGAAGCGTTTGGCGGGCGGGGCAGCCGTTTTTTGGGGCACCACGAGTTGAATGACGGCGGCCAGCTCCGCATATTCCTCAGGCGCCTGGTCCGCGGAATAGGGGATGAATTTAATGGGATAACTTCCGGGTGCCGCCCCCGCAGTGTCGAACTTGACCTCGTATTGCACGGTTGCCCCCGGCTCAATGGTCCGTTGCGGCTCAGTGATGCTGGTCCAGGTGGGAGCGGGGCTCTGGGCTGTCCCTGCCGCGGAGTCGGAGAACGCGCCAAGAACCACCCGTTCCGGCGTGGGGGAACTGTTCGTCACCGAAACCGTCAATGCGCCCTTGCCGTCAGTCAGGGACACGGTGGGTGAGCTTAGGGTCATCGAGATCTTCTTCATGCCATCCTCCTCATGCGAGCGGCGCGATTCCCTAGTCCCCATTTTGCGCCGCCTGCGCTCCTCTTGGCCAGTGTCTGGGTCAGTGGTGTCTTGAATTTGCGCGCGGTCATGAGCCCGGGGCGAGCACAAGGGTGCAGCTGATGGCAGCGCAGAGCACCGTCAGCAGTCCTCCGGAGGTGCCAAAGGTCAAGTGTGTCTGGTCCCCGGCCCCTAGATCCTGCGTGGCCCAGACTCCCTCGGTCTGCGCCTTGAGTTCCACCGCTCCGCCGAGCACCCCCAGCGTGGCCTCCTTGGTGGGTGGTCCCAGGTCAAAGGAACCGCCGAATTTCGCGACCGCAAAGGTGCAGGCGCCCTGCACTGTGAGGGAAGATCCACTTTTGCTGCAGCTTCCTTCCTGCAGGGACAAATCTTCAAGTGTGAGGGTTTGGCTTGTTTGGATGGCTGACAACTTTTCCTGCCAGCCGCCGGCATGGGAATTCCCGCCGGCCCCGAGGCCAAAGCCCAGGCCCCACACCAAAAGTGCCACCGCAGCGCACACGATCGCTGCAATGACTGGTTTGCGGCTGATTTCACCCATGGGCATCCACCTGCCCCGCTGGCGAACTGCGTGGCGGCGTGGTGGGTCGGGCGGGAATTGTCTCCGGCCCTTCACCGGGGCCTTCCGGAACTGGCGGTTCCGCAGGACCGTCGGGCAGGATCAGAAGCTCGGCAGTGATGTGGGCGGGTTTCCATCCCGCCACGATCCGCCGGACCGTGCCGATTTGCCCGGACGCGTTGGCCGGAACCCGGACCCGCAGATGGAACTCTGCCGGATCAACATCAATTTCAAAGCCGTCCAGACCCGTGGCGAGTTGCAGGAACCGCAGCAGTCCACCGGGTGTGCCCCTGCGGGCGGATAAATCCGCTGCATTGGCTATCAGCCCGCGCAGCCGCGCCGATGGGATGCCTAAAGCCGCACCGGGTGCGGATTCCGGTTCCGGCAGCGTCAGCCAATCCAGATCAACCCACCGGGACAGGTGGCCAAGCATGTTTTCCGGCGCTCTGAAGGGGTCCACCAACCGGTCCATGGAGTCCAGGACCTCCTGGACCGGTGCGTGCATGTCAGCTGCGACGGCGGAAAGGGCCCGCAGTGGTGCATTGTTGGGCGCGCACAGCTGAAAAACCTCCGGCAGCAGCATGAGCAACGGGACATTAGCCATTCTCGCGCATCACCTCCACCCGGTGGGGTCCTGAACAGAACAGCCAGGTTTCCGGGATCGTCACAACGTCGGAGACCACCCGGGAACTGCAATTTTCCCAGTTCGGAGCCGCGTCGCCGCAAAGATAGACGCCGCGGGGACCTGCGGCCATGAGCAACGGCGCGCCGTCCTCGCGCACAGCCCCGGAGACGGCACGCACGGGTTCGAAGCGGGCCCTGTCGCGCAGCGGAAGACCGCAATTGACATCGCACTGCTCCCATGCGCCCTGGCCGTCAAGACGCAGGCGCAACACTCCCCCGCTCTGCGTTGCCGCATGGGCGAAGTCACCAACAACAGTCATGCCCCAACAACTTCCCCCACTCCAGCCCTGGCTCAGCTGCTCCCAGGAGCCCTGCAGCGCGGCGTCGAAAGTGGTTCGTGCCAGCTCATCAATTTTTAGCCGTGCACACCCCGTTCCCCCACCTTCGGCCACGGAACGGCCCAGCCACAAAAACGTTGCGGGTCCTTCGTACTGCACCGACATGCAACGCACATCTTCTCCGGCAGCCTTGATTTGATGAAAGCTCTCCGGAGCGCCGGCGTCCGGGGAGAGCCAGATCCCGGCAGACGCTTCCGCGGCAACAACCACCCCGGTTCTGCCCCGGACATCGACAAAGCTATCCACGGCGTAGAAACCCCTGTCGGGTTTTGCCGGATCGACCAGGTTTTGCACCGGCACAGCCCCTTCGCCGCCCAGTTCGTACAGGCCGTTTTGACCCACGACGAGCAGCACCGCCCGGCCACCCCTGTCCACCCACGCCAAATCTGACAGCGGGAACCCCAGTTCGGCGGCACAGTGCCAACTTTCACCTAGATCGTCACTGACGTACACCCGGGATCCGGCGCCCCTGCTGGTGGCCACAGCAACTTTCCCCGGATGTTTCGTCCCCCCGGAACGGCCGGCACCGGCAGTGGGGAAAGGAGCAACGGCGCGAATCGCCTCCTGGGGAAATTCCCCGCAAGCCTCCCACCCGGCAGCGGAATTCGTGGTCCGGAAAAGTGTCCCGTTTTGCGCAACAAACCAGGTCTTGGGTTGTCCCTGGGCTTGGATGAGTGCCATGGCGTCACTGTCGGGCGCCTTGTCCAGCCGCAACCGTACAGATTGGACATATTTCACCCCCGGCTCGGCCTCCTCCATGATCCGGTACAAATTCGACACCCTCAGGGCCTTGCCAAAGCCCGAGCCGTACCCCGGAGCGCCGTCCGGCAATGGATTGATGGCCTGTGCCAGACGCCGGGATATGCGGCTCCGCACCGTCTCCGGGTCCTCATCGGGGCGCACCACCACAATCGCTTGAACCAGCACTTCCTTGTACAGTCCCCAGCGGACGACGGGTTGGGCGCCAATGGTTGCCCGCTCCTGCAGATAACGGGCCACTTCACGGCGGACACCCTCTTGTTCATGTGCGGCCAGCACATCGGCATCAACCCGTCCCCCGGCCCTGGCCGCTGTGGGAATATGAGGCACCAGCACCACCTCCACCTCACCGGGGTTGGCGAACGCCCAGGCCTCCTTGCGGGTGAATGCGCGGCTCCTGGCCACCGCTGGGTTGCGGACCGCGAGCGCTTCATAGTCCCGCGCGGTCACCGCCCGGTCACGTGCCTGAAAGTCCTGTGGCGCCCGCCGCAGGGCCTGCGGTAATGGCTCGGTTGCCCGGCCCCCCGTTGCCGGCTCCGGATTGCCCACCCGCACCCCCGACAGTGGCGTCCGCAGTACCGTGAGGCTTCCGGCAGCAACATTTCCCTGTTCACCGCCGCCCAAGAGGTACCAGGCGCGGATGCGGGCGCCGGGAGGCGGTGCCTCGGGCCGGTGGGGGTCGGCATCATTCCACCAAGCAAAGGAAACCGTCCCTGACGCCCGGTCGAGGTGGACTGCCATCTCCCCTTCCCTGGCATCAGCAAATGCCTCCACTTCCCGGCAATGCCTGTAGGCGGCATTGTCAACCAGAACAGCTTCTCCACGGGCAGCTTTTGAACCCTCCGGCACCTCCACGGCGATCTTCAATCCGGGGCCTGCCACTGCCGGGGAGTTGGGCAGTGTGCAGGTCTGTCCGGGCCGGCCCGTCCCGGTGCCAATAAGGACGGCGTCGTGAAAGGCTGCATCCACGGCCGGGACTTTTATGCTGGTGGCGTTGGCCGGCAGCACCGCGTCGGCCGTGGTGCTGAACACTGCCTGCGGTGTGCCGGCAAGTCCCGGGACACCGCTGACCTGGGTTCCGCGGGGTATGCGGATGTCATCACCGCCGGCAGCGATGCGGGTGAATTCCAGTGTTGTTTCAGCTGCACTGGGGGGTCGAAGCGCTGTTCCGAGCAGATTCAAATACACGGCATACAGTTTCTCCGGCACCCTGTTGAGCCTGTACATCAGCATGTCGGTAAGGTGCGCGAATGCTTCAATTAGCACCATGCCCGGGTCATGCACTGACAAATCGGTCCAGTCGGGGTCAATTTGCCGGATGCGTTCGCGGGCGCTTTCGACCAGATCGGCAAAGGAGCGGTCGTCCAGATTGGGCGTGGGGATGCTCATCGTGCCCCTCCTGTCCCGACGGGGACCACGATGGCGATGTTGTCTTCACGCGATGAGGCCCGCACCCGATAGTGCAGCCGCACCTCCAGCAAGGCCGGATCTTCGCGTGCCTGGGCTGCGTCGAGGGAAAGCACCACTATGCGCTTCTCCCACCGGTCCAGGGCACGGGCAACATAGTGGATGGCCAGCCCCGCCGTGGTGTCGTCGTTTGGTGCGAAGGCAAGCCGGAACAAGTGGCAACCGTAGTCAGGACGATTGATGCGTTCCCCTGGCCGGGTGCTCAGCAGCAGCAGTACCGCCTGCCGCACCGACGCGGCATCAACGACTGTGGCAAGCCTGCCGCCGGGGCCCACGCGCAGGCCGGGGAGCCCCTGTGCGGGATCAAAGTCGGGATGGATCAGAGCCAGGGAACGGTAGCGGGGCTGATTCATGATGTTGCCCCCACAAAGGTCTGCCCGGGGGAACGGACCGTATACTTCACCGCACCCGGCGGTGTCCCGTCGGTGAAACCTTGGATTGAATCAAGACAAACCGCCTGCTGGCCAATGCGGAGAAACACCGAATACCCCCGTTCGACGGAGAGTGTCAGGGTGCAAGGTTTGATGTTCACACCCACATTGGGGCACATGTGCAAACCCCGCCCCTGCGGATCAGGTTCAACGAGCACAGCTGAGGAATTGATCCGCACCCAGCTTTGGGACGGCACATTGACGACGCCGCCGTCGTGTCCGCACCGGATGGTTCCGCGCTTGGTGAGAAGTTTCATGTCGCTTCCTCAAAATCGACGGATCGGGCCCGGATGCGGATGGCATGGCCGGGAGCCTCCAACACCAGGTCGGTGGCCGCAGTGATTTGCAGCAAATCCGGGCCCATGTCCACACGTGAGCCCCGCCCATCGCTCAACCGCAGACCGTGGGAGGTGCCGTTTAAAACCAACTCCTGGCCGTCGGAAGTGCGCATCGTGTAGCGTTTTCCCCGCTCACCGGGAATGTCGGCGTCCGGGGGCTGATGTGCACCAAAGAGTCCGCCGAGCACAACCGCCTCGTCCGGGCTCCCCGCCACCAGCAGCACCAACACGGTGTCACCGGCATCCGGCAGGATCACCGAGCCCTTCGCTGCTCCGGCACCCAGCACCAGAACCGGCGCCCACCCCGTCATGAGGTCCGCGAAAGCTGGGAGCCTGACTGTCACCCGTGCACGTTGTTCGGGGTCTGCCGTGTCACAGACCACACCAAGGGTTGTCATGTCTGCCGCGCGGGGGCGTGGCGAGGGGGGCGGGAGTGTGGACAAGGTGGTTTCATAACCTTCTCCGCTGAGGATGTGCACTGCACTGCAGATGGTGTAGGTACCTTCAAAGTCCCGGGCCACTCCGCTGAGCTGCACCCTGCGTCCGGCCTGCAGGGCGGGATTTCCCGCAGCCACAAGCGTGCCCCCCACTTCCGCTGCCAAACGCACATCGAGATCCGCCTGCGCCAGTTCGGTGGCCAGGCGCTCGTCGTCGAAGGATTCATTGGCCCGTTGCAGCAGACCCCCTCCACCGACCCCTTGCGGTGCTGGATCGGCACGGACACCAGCACGGGCCCGTTCGCTGCCGGCGCTGCCATGGACGGTCGCTGCCTCATCCAGGTTCCAGGCGTGGACCACGGCACTGCGGAAGGAGGGCTCCTGGCTTACTTCCAACTCCGCCGAGTGCAGGGTGGACCCCAAGAGCAGCCCGAGCGGTTCGCCCTCCCCGTCCAAACCCACCAGATGCAAAGTGGATTCCCGCACCACGGGATACAGTCCCAGCCGCGCACTGGCGTCGACCAGCAGCTCCAAATCGGATCGCGCACACTGGTAGACGGCTCCCATGCGGTGGCCGCCGCCCACTACGCGCAGTCCCGTATCCGCTGCCAGCCGGGCGGCCAACTCCGCAAGGTCTCCAGCTTCGTGCCGGCGGCTATGGTGGCGTTTGCGCAGCCGGTGCAGTGCATCATAGGCCCGCACCCGGATTTCCTGAAGCCGCCCGGAGCTGTAGCCATGCTCAATGACAGTCACTTCCCCCACGAACAACGGTGTCCGGTGTCCTGCCACCTCCACGCGCAGGCAATCTCCAGGAGCCGGTTCCAGCCGGCGGGCGCCGCTGACGTCGTCGAACCGCCAGACGGCTTGGCACTGCGTCGGTTGGGCCAGGGCCGAACGAACTTGAATCCGCGTCATGGCCGCCAGTTCGACGGCGGAAAGCCGCCGCCTCCCGAGGGTGACGACGAGTTCAGGCAATCCCTGGATCGCTCTCATCGGTCCTCAATAACGGGGGGAACCGCCAAAGGGCCGGCGAACCCAAAGGGGTTGTCGATGTTGTTGTAGCCCAGCAGGAGTTTCCATTGCAGCGGCGTGCCAAAAGCACGCCAGGACAACATTCCCAGCTCCACGGGAGGAACCCGCGTAAAAGCCCCGGCGCCCTCCCCGCCGGCTGTTCCCAGCAGGCCTTCATCCCTGCTGCCGTCACCGACAACTTCCAAAGCATCCACCGGTGGTGCCGTTAAATCCACGAGCGGCAGCCGCTGGGCCAATTCGTAGTTTTCGCCGTGTTCTTCGTCGGGGTTTTGGCCCACCCGGACAAAAACCAAGCGCATCCATGACCGCAGCGGTGAACCGTCAGGGGCAAATCGATCAAACCGCTCGGCCACCTCGGTGACCACCCCCGGCACGTTCCAGGCCCGGCCCCAGACGAAGCGCACGCATGGTGGCCGCCGTTGCTGCTCGATTTCAGTGGAATTTTCCGCCAGGCTCCAAATGGGTCTGGTCATTTGCCGCACATCCACAACGTGCAGCTGGGCTGGTGCCAGATCAACGTCAAAGACCAGATCCATGCGAAGTTCCGTGTGCCCACCTCCTGTGAACAACAGGGGGTCGTCGGCAAGGGCGGCACCAGCAAGCCTGCCACCGCCGGACCGGTGGGGTTCCACTCCGGCCGTACGCGACATCAGCACGGTTTCAGGATTCAGCAGCGCTCCAAAGTGTTCGCCGGTGTCCTCTATTAAAAACGCCACCCTCTCCATCTCACACCCCAGCCTGCTCGGTGTGCAGCCGTTGGCTTCGTGCCAGGGCACGTTCCACGATGGCAGCGCTTTCAATGGCCGGCACCGGCACCGCGGGCGGCGCCGGGACTGGGTGGTTCAACTCCGGCCAGGGGGGCTGACTGGCTGAAAGCAGCTTTTCAGCTGTTGGCAGGACGGCTCCCTGGACCTGGCCGGGAGCTTGCCTGTTGTCCTGGGAGGGCCTTGAAGTGCCGGGCGGCGGGCGGCGGCGGGCGTCCAGGAAGTCCCGCCCCCTGGCAGTACCGCCCTGCCGCGGGGCCCCAGCTGCAGACCCGGCGGCAGCCCGGCCATCCGGAGGCTGCTGCGGCGCCGGGCCGGCACCATCCCGCCTGGATGCATTCGTGCTGCGGACACCACCCGGGGCAGGGGGCGGTGAAGCGGTGGCGCGCCGGCGGGCGGCGGCTTTCCTTTCCAATTCCTCCGCTGGTGGTCCTGCGCTGGGCCAGCCGGCGGTGGCTGGCGGCGGCTTTCCACGCACGCCTTCAGCTGCAGCTGGTGACGTTCCCCTGTGGGAGGGGCCAGCTGCCGGCGGCCCGGCAGGCCGGGACGTTCCGGGCAGGCCGTCACGCTGTTGCTGCCCGGTGCCCACGTACAAGGCAGGCTGATCATGACCGTCGACGCCGGTAATGGGCTGCACCTTGGGTGCTGCCCCCTTGGCCGGTCCGGACGGGTCATCCGGGGCGTGGGATTCGTTGATTTTTGGTGCGGCTCCGTGATGCGGCAGCCGGAGGCGGCCCCCGGGGCTCTTGGTGGGCCAACGCCGGGGCCCGCCGCCGGCAGCCGGTGCCGCGGTGGGCCGGGGTGCCGGGAAGGCTGCGTCCGGAGGGCCGTCCATGACAGGCAGCCAGCCGGTGGGCGGCCCGGGGGCGTCCAGGGCGGTTTCCGGGGACGTGCGCGGCTCAATGCCGTTTTCCTGCAGCATCTGGACCCAGTGCTCCGGCGCCCCGGAAAAATCCTGCTGGTCAAATTCCGCACCGGCCAGCGGCGGCTGCGCCGGTGGCCCGGCACTTTTATCCGCTTGTGCATCGAGGACCTGGGCGGCCTTCCGAAGCAGGGCCCCCATCCCCTTAGCCAGCTGCGCCAGCATCGTCAAGCTCCAGCCTGTCGTAGGCAAGTGTCATGTGTTCAATGGCCAAACCGTTTCCCAGGGCTTTGAAGGAGGGGCTGCGCCAGCGGCAGGGCCAGGCCCGGATGAGGTTCCACCGGCGCACTTCGTCGGTTCCGGACTCGTTGAGCAGCACAATTGAAACATTGCGTCGGTCCGCCACCCCGGAAACGGCGTTAAAAAGCCACCGCCACATTTCCCTGGACTCCGTCAAGCCATAGCGCAGGGTCACTGGAGGGTACTCGACCCTGCCCATCAGGGTCGTGGTGGTGGCGTGGTCAGTTCCCTCGCGGTGATCCAGGTGATGGACAATGATTTCAAAGGGATCAATCCGGGTGAAGTGCCCCTGCACCACACCTTGAATGACCAACTTGAAATTGTATTGGCGGTACGGGTCAACAATATTGCCCGGTTGGGCGGCCGGCGCTGATGATGGCTGTTCGCTCATCTCATGCTCCTACATTTTGAATTTCGGTGATGTCCGCCGACTGCATCACCTTGAAAATGACAAACTCGGCGGGCTTTACAGGTGCTATGCCAACGATCGCAATGACCTGGCCGGCATCGCGCACATCGGGTGGATTGGTGATCGCATCACACTGCACAAAGAAGGCCTCTTGCGGCGTCCGCCCTAAAAGGCCCCCGTCGCGCCAAACACCCGTCAGAAACTCGCTGATCTCCCGGTGGATGGAGCGCCACAAGGTGAAGTTGTTTGGTTCGAACAAACACCACCTGGTGCCATCTGCAATTGATTCCTTGATCATGTTCGTTAGCCGGCGTACTGGAATGTACCTGTAGGGACTGGCCTCGGCGGCGCGCGTCCGGGTGCCCCAGACCAGGGTCCCCTCGGCCGCGAAATACCGGATGCAGTTGACCCCGGCGGGATTGAGCACTTCCTGCTCTCCCCTGCTGATGCGGTGGACCAGGCCCAGTGCGTTCCGGATCGGCTCATTGGCGGGAGCCTTGTGAACGCCCCTGCTGCCATCCACCCGCGCCCACACTCCGGCGATATGGCCCGACGGCGGCTGGCTCACAATGTTGCCCGTCACCACGTCCTTAATCCGAAGCCAGGGATAGTACATTGCCGCATATCCGCCCAGGGACTGCGGCGAGCCGAGCGCCAATTCCGTGCCGGCAACCTTGGGTGCCGGTGGGGTTGGCTGGGTGCTCCCTGGCTCCGCGTCGGCGCCTTCGGCTTCGATGGGGCCCGGCGCGGCGCCCTCCCCCCGCCCGGGGGCCGGTGTGCCGGATCGGGGATCCGAAGCTTCCACCGTGGCGACCCGGGTCAATGCTGAAATGTCGGACACCAGTTCAACGGTGTCCAGGATCGCCATCCGGTCCTGCCGCAGCGGGTGTTCGCAGTGGCCAATCAGGGCCGCAAATGCCTCGGCATCGGCATATCCCGGTGCTGCGACCATGGAAATGTCATCGATGGCTTCCAGCAGCTTTAAACCCGTCGGTTTGGCTGACGTTCCCGTAAGGGAGCCGTGCGGGCCAATATTGACCACATAGCACCTGCCCCCGCCCTCCTCGAAGAACCCATAGACGGCGTTGGCCAGAACCGTCCCGGAGGTCGAATCCCCCACGTACATTTGGGCGAACTGCGGGTAGTTGTCAATGACCACAGCCTCGTCCAACCGCGCCGAAGCCAGGGGCGCCACCCCAATGAAGGCGGCGATGCTGGTGTTGACCCGTCCAATGGAGCGTGCCCCACTGGGCACTTCCTGCACATAAACGCCAGGGGCCAGATAGTTGGGCATGGCTAATCCTCTCCATCCCATCGCAGGGTGATGGGAAGCATTGTTGCATTGGCAGTGAACTGCTGGGTCGTGTCCCTGAACTCGACGGTGAGCAGCTGTTCGGCCTCCTGGGTGGAAAAACACTCGAACCGCCCCTGTTGATCACAGGCGACGGCTGCTCCCGAAGCGCGGGAGCGGACCCACGCACCGCCAAGACCGTTGCCGGCAGGATCAATGACAACGCCCTTGAGCTGCCGCCCCGTCTGCATTTTCACGTGCAGCGGCTCGCGGACGGGCGGCGCCTTCGGTTCTTCAAGCGGGACCGCCACCGGCACGTGCACTTGAAAACCAAGTGCCCCTGGCGCCTGGGGAAAGGCTCCTGCGTTCAGCGCACTGGTGGTGTACCGGCTGCCACCTTCAAGGCTGGTCAAGAGTTTTTCCAAATTTTCCAACCGCTGCCCACCGGTGCAGACCACGGAAACGGCCAGTTCCAAATCGAGCACCGGGCCGGCCCGGCGTGATCGTCCCACCCTGTTCAGGGCAAGGACCTGGACGGCTACGGCTGCCTGTTCCTGCTCGTCCTCAACGAGGGAAACCTCCTCCGGGTTGACCGCGGAGCGGAGGATTCCCAGGAGTGCAGCCAACTCGGTTTTCACCACGCCCACGGCTGCACCACCTTCCACTCCCCCGGCAAGGGGATAAGCCAAGAATACTCTCAACTGTGAGCTGCGTCACTGATGAACAATTGGCGGCAAAACCCGGCCACGGCCTGGCCCGCACGCCCGGAGGGGCCCCAAGGCATGGCCGCCAGCGGGGCATTTCCAAGCCATTTTTTTGACGCCCCCTTTCGAACCTTGCGGCCGGGTCCTAAAATGTTCCCTAGCGAGCCCGGAGTGCGTGCCCTTATTTTGATTGGTCCCTGCCGGGCCCACAGGAAGCAATCATGTGCAATGTTCCCCAACGGCAGTGGCGGACAGCTCTTCGGCCCGCGCGGATTCTGTTGGCCCTGCTGGCATTGGGCATTGTGCTTGCCGGGTGGCAAATTCCCAATACATTTGGCCTCATCCCCCTGGGATTGGGCATGGTCCTGTTCATGTCGGTGGTTTTGCTTCCCTCTGTCCACGAGATTGAATTGGGATTCCCCACCGGTGTGAGGGTCCTGGCGGCGGTGAAGGACCGCAGGGAGGCACTCTCTGCAGCCATCAGGGAGGACTCCGGGGAGCTGGAACTGTGCGCCCAGTTGCTGTGTGACGACCCGGCCCTGGCGGCGACTTTATTGGAGTCGGCATGGGCCAAAACGGCTTCAAGCTGGCGCGGCCCCATTACCCCTGAGACCCGCATTTACGTTTTGTGCGTTTTAGTGAAATTGCTTGCATCCCACCAGAAGTGGGCGCAGCCACCAGGGCGGACTTCCGCCTCCGCAACAGCTGCGGCGGCGTTGGCAATGTTGACACCCAGCCAACGCGTCGTCGTCGTTCTCCACGAGTTCGCCGACCTCCCACTGTCCCAAATAGCCGCGATCACGGGCTCATCCCTGCAACAGGCCGCCGCCACGCTGCATGGTGCGGAGGCTGCCGTCAATCATGCGGACACAGACGGGACCCGGCAATGAACCCGTCCTTAAAGCAGAGGCTTTGGCTGCAGGCAGCCGAACGTTCCACGCTCCAGGCACTCGATGAAGGGCGGGCACTGGAGCGCGGCTGGCAACGTTACCTCCTCCGCCTCGCGCTCACTTACGCCACGGCCACGGCAGTGATGCTGGCCCTCACCGGATCGTTGTTCCTGGCCCATTCACTGGATGCCGGCCCAGGCGATCCTTCCGATGCTCCGGGCGGACGAACCATGACGTCCCTTTCAATCCGCGCCGAAGAGAGCACCCTTGGCGTGGGACAGTCAGTGCAAATGACGGCTGAGGGCCACTTCAACGATGGTTCCGTGGAGCCCTTGACCAGTGGCGTTGGCTGGACCTCCAGCGATGCGGCGATCGCCAATGTCGATGCCGCCGGCTTGGTCAGGTCCCAGGCACCTGGCAGCTCCACTATCGCGGCAACAGTGGACAGTATTCAGGGAAGCCTCACCGTGACGGTCGTGCAGGATCCCCCAATTTCCCTGCTTTCAATTGCACTGGTGCCGGCAAGCAACACTATGGCGCTCCAGCAATCGGTGCAGCTGGCCGCCACTGGCACGTTCAGTGACGGTTCCACCGCCCCGGCAGGCGCCCGGGGAACGTGGCGCTCCAGCGACCCGGCCGTGGCTGCCGTGGATGCAGGCGGGCTGGTCACCGCTACGGGGACCGGCCGTGCCGAAATCACCTTGACGGAGGACGGACAGACGGGCCTGAGCCTCATTGAAGTGCCGGCGGTGATTGAGACGTTGCGCATCATTCCCGCCGCAACCAGGCTTCAGGTGGGCCAAAGCCAGCAGCTTTCTGCGCAGTTCGTCTACAACAACGGCACCACCAGTGCCGCTGACCAGGCCCTTTGGTCAACAAGTGACGGCAAAGTGGTGCAGGTTGACCAGTCGGGAAAGGCCGACGCTGTGGGTTCCGGTCCCGGATCGGCCACTGAAGGAGGAACTGCCCCCGAATCCCCCGCCGCCACAGCCACCATCACCGTGACCCAGGACGGCTTTAGTGGTGCAGCAACCATCACAGTATTTCCACCCAGCCAAGTGGAGTAGGGATTCGGGGACCAGAACCTGCAAGGAGCCGGCTGTTTCCTAGGCAATGCAGCAGCCGTCTATGGCCGCGGCCTAAGTAGGATTCTTTATTGCCGCTGGGAACTACTTGCGCCCAATGAACCAATCCTGCAGCTTTTTGAGGCGCGTCTGCAATTGTCCTTCATTGGCCTGGGCCACGGCCGGGCCGCCGCAGATGCGCCGCAGTTCGCTGTGCACCATGCCGTGGGGCATGCCCGAGCGGGCACTCCAGGCCGAGACGTTTTTGGCCAGTTCGGCACGCAGCTCCATGAGCATGCGGTGGTCCACCAGCTGTGGCGCCTCCGGCTCGGCGGCGGGGGCCTTTTTGCGGTGCCGGGTCTGCTGGTCCGCCTGGCGCTGGCGCAGCAGCACACCCATCTGCTCGGCGTCGAGCAGGCCCGGGATGCCCAGGAAGTCCATTTCATCGTCGCTGCCAATGGCCCCGCCGGTGCCAAACTCGCCGCCGTCAAAGAGCACCCGGTCAAAGGAGGCCTGCGATTCCAGTGCCTCGAACTTGAATTTCTCCAGCGTGTCCGAGGCCTTTTCCTCGCGGTTGGCCTCCTCCATTTCCGCGTCCTCGTCCATGAACCCGTCAGGGTCCTTGTCCGGGCGGTCCAGCGCATGGTCGCGTTCCAATTCCAGCTGGTTTGCGAGGTTGGTCAGATTCGGCACCGAAGGCAGGAAGATCGACGCCGTCTCCCCCCTCTTGCGGGCGCGCACAAAACGCCCCACGGCCTGGGCAAAAAACAGGGGCGTGGCCGTGGAGGTGGCATAGACCCCCACGGCCAGGCGGGGCACGTCGACGCCTTCGGACACCATCCGCACCGCGACCATCCAACGCTGTCCGCTGGCGGAAAAATCGTCAATTTTGTCCGAGGCCTTGGCGTCGTCGGACAGGATGACCGTGGGCGCCTCCCCGGTGATTTTTTTCAACCTGGCCGCGTAGGCGCGGGCGTCCTCATGGTCGGTGGCAATGACCAGGGCGCCGGCGTCGGGCACGGTCCGGCGGACCTCCGTCAAACGTTTGTCGGCGGCGGCAAGAACGGCGGGGATCCACTCCCCTTCAGGGTTCAGGGCCGTACGCCAGGCGTGGGCTGTGACGTCCTTGGTCACGGCTTCGCCGAGGGTGGCGGCCATTTCCTCCCCCGCACTGGTGCGCCAGCGCATTTGTCCGGAGTAGGCCATGAACATCACGGGGCGCACCACATGATCCTTGAGCGCTTCACCATAGCCGTAGCTGTAGTCGGGCTTGGAACGGCGGATGCCCTCCCTGTCCTCGATGTAGTCCACAAAAGGGATGGCGGCCGTGTCGGAGCGGAAGGGCGTTCCGGTCAGGGCCAGCCGGCGGGCGGCCGGGTCAAAGGCTTCACGGATGCCGTCGCCCCAACTCAGCGCGTCGCCGCCGTGGTGGATTTCATCCATGATCACCAGGGTCCGTGCGGCCTCGGTTTTGGCCCGGTGCAGCATGGGCTTGCTGGCCACCTGGGCATAGGTCACCGCCACGCCCACAAAACCCTTGCCGTGCCGGCCGTCGGCATTTTTGAAATTGGGGTCAATGGCTATGCCCACCCGCGCCGCCGCATCAGCCCACTGCCGCTTCAAATGGTCGGTGGGGGTGACAATGGTGACACGGTTGATGGTGCCCCGGGCTATGAGTTCGGTGGCAATGTGAAGTGCAAAAGTGGTTTTGCCGGCACCCGGGGTGGCCACGGCCAGAAAATCCTTGGGGTTGTTGGCAAAGTACTTTTCCATCGCTTCGCTCTGCCAGGCGCGCAGCTTTTGCGCGGTTCCCCATGCAGCCCGTTCCGGATACGCCGGCGGCAGGGACGGTCCACCAAATAATGTTTCCGTCAAGAACTACCAGCCACCCATCACTTCTGTCATTGCCCCGGCACCCAATTCCGGGCGCGGTCCACCGCCGGTGAAACACCGGATCCATCAAAAAACGTTGTTTGTTGCTTTACTCCTTGGGCTTTTTGGGGCCCTTGCCGCCGCCTTCGGGACGCAGTCCGTCATAGACTTCCTTGCATTCCGGGCAGACGGGGAACTTGTGCGGATCGCGGCCGGGAGTCCAGACCTTGCCGCACAATGCGACCACAGGCTCACCTGTCATGGCCGATTCCATGATTTTTTCCTTGCGCACATAGTGCGAGAAGCGTTCACTGTCGCCCGGTTCCGCGTGCTGACGCAGCTCCTCGCGCTCAATGACGGCAGTGGAGCCACCGCTCTGGCCGGGCCCGTGCTGCGGATCATTTTCAAAGGGGTCTGGAGGCAAACTCATGAGAACCAGTCTAACGCCTCCGCTTCCGCGACTCGCCGCCGGGCGCCGCAAATTCCCCGTGAGCCATCCCCGGCGGCGCGAAAACCGGCCCCGGTCCGGGGCGCACGGGCGCGGGCCGGCCCCCCGACTGCCGCGCCCGGCCGTTGGCTGCCTCTAGACGCCCTGCCAAGCGGGCTTGTTCGCAAAGGCGTGGCGGTAGGTGCGGGCACCGGCAAGCTTGGCGGCAGCGGCCTCGTCAATGATGATGGTGGCCCGGGGGTGGAACTGCAGCACCGACGCCGGGCATGATGCCGTCACCGGGCCCTCCACAAAATCGCGTACGGCGTCGGCCTTGCCTGCGCCGAAGGCCACCAGCACCACGTGGCGGGCATCCATGATGGTGCCCAAGCCCTGGGTCACCACGTGGTGCGGCACCTGGTCAAGGTGATCAAAGAAGCGCGCATTGTCCTGGCGCGTCTGCTCAGCCAGCGTTTTAATGCGGGTCCGCGAGGCCAGGGAGGAGCCGGGCTCGTTGAAGCCGATGTGGCCGTTGGTGCCCACGCCAAGAATCTGCAGGTCAATGCCGCCGGCGGCAGCAATGGCGTCCTCATAGTCCTGGCAGGCGCCGGGGACGTCGCCGGTTGAACCATCGGGGCCATGCACGTTTTCCGGGGCCACATCCACGCGGTTGGTGAATTCGCGGCGGATGACCTCCCGGTAGGACTCGTAATGCCCCACCGGCAAGCCGACATACTCATCCAGCGCAAAGCCCCGGACCTGGCTGAAGTTCAGGCCGTCGCCGTCGTGGCGGCGCGCCAGTTCATCGTAGATGGGCAGGGGCGAGGATCCCGTGGCCAAGCCAATGACGGCGTCGGGCTTGGCCCGGATGAGGGACTCAATGGAATCGGCGGCGAGTGCCCCAATTTCCTTGCTGCCGGGGAGGATGATGACCTCCATGTAACACGCTTCCTTTCACTGCCACCGAGCCAGGTGGCGAACAGACGGGGGCAGAGTGCGTGCGGCAGCGTCGGGCCAACCGCGCCCCCGGCGATGTGGCGTAGGCGCTGTTGCCTGCAATCTGCATTTCCAGCCTCAAGCCTATCCAGTCTCAGCGGTCCACAGAAACGGCCTGCAACAATTCCGGGGCCCGCCGGGTGTATTGCGTGGCACCGAGGCGGATGCCCACCACCGTGTAGACGGCGCCGAGCACCAGTCCCACCAGCAGGGCCAGCCAGGAAAACAACTGGTTGTCCGTGACGGCACCCACTATGGCCAACACGGCCGCGGGGATGACCAGCGCGCCCGCTGCGGCAAAGCCGCCCACTTGAACCATGACGGTGGCAAAGTTGTTGCCGGGTTTGGACTTCATGGGGCTTTCCCCCGGCAGGGGAACGTTCATGGTGAAGCGGGAGGAAAGGATGCTGGCCAGGCCCAGTCCTGCTCCGGCTGCGGCGAACACCAGTCCCAGCATCCCGCCCACGGACTCCCAGCGGCCCGAAACCAGGCCGCCGATGACCACAAACAACACACCCATGGGCAGCGCCAGGACGCCCGCTGCCCAGACCCGGCCGGTGCGGTCCGCCGTGCCTGAAACACCCGTTGCCAAATGCAGGGCAAAGGCCGTGTTGTCATAGGAGATGTCAGCGGAGATGCTCCAGGCGATCAGGAAGGTGGCCAAGGCACCGCCATAGCCAAGGATGGGCCCGACGGCGTCCAGCCCGCCCGACTGTGCCCCGGCAAAGACCATCACCAGCGGCAGCAGCGGGGCCACAATCAAGCCTGCGCTGTAGCGCGGATCACGGATCCAATAGCTTAGGCACCTTGCCGCCACGGCCCCCGTGGGGGTTTGCGGGAAGGCTGCAAAGAAGCCCAGCTTGCCGGGCTTGCGCTTTCCGCTGCCGGAAAAGGCGGGTGTGACCAGGGCCCGGGACAGGCACAGCTGCCAACCCCACGTCAGCAGGGCCACGGTGGCAAGGGCAATAAGGAACTGCAAGGCCGCCGGGCCCCACGCGCCTGCGGCAACATTGGCCGGCACCGCCCACACGGCGCCCAAGGGTGTCCAGGACAGCGTCCGCGCCAGCTGCGGCAGAAACTCGGAAAAATTCTCCAACCCCGAGCTCAAAGCGCCAATAATTGGCCCCAGGAACATCAGCGGAATCAGCACCATGATGCCGCTGACATCCTTGAAGCGCCGGGAAGCGGCCAAACTGGTGCTGGCCGCCGTGATGGCCCGTGAGGCCACAATGCAGCTCAGCGCTCCGAGCGCACCACAAATGACCGCCGCCGCTGCCGCCAGTGGATGGCGCCACCAGGCCGCGGCGGTACCCACTGCCGCAATGAGCGTCACGGCGCCGGGCACCCCCAGAAAGCTTGAGAGGGCCAAACCTGTCAAAAGGCTCTTCATGGGAATGGAGTACGTGGTGAAGCGGGCCGGATCCAGTGTCATGTCCAATCCGGAAGCCAGCACCGGCACCACCAGCCAGCCCACCAGCAACACCGAACCGGCCAGGATCACGGCGGTGCCCACAACGCCAATGTCACCGACACTGCCGGCAAAGATCAGGGCGGACAAAAGCAGCACCAGCACGCCCAGCCCGTACAGGGCAGCGAGAATCAATCCCACCAGCTGCCAGGGGCTGCGTTTAAGTGAATTGCGCAGCAGCGCAAGTTTTAGCCTTAGGAGGTGCGCAACCATTGCAACCCCGCAGTCTGGTTCCGGCCACCGACAAGTTCCACGAACCTGTCCTCCAGGCTTTGCTCCCCCCGCACTTCGTCCACGGTCCCTGCGGCCAGAACCCGCCCGCCGGAGATCACGGCAACATGGTCACACATGCGCTGGACCAAATCCATGACGTGGCTGGAGACAATGACGGTTCCGCCGGAGTCGACGTAATCATGCAAAATGTCCCGAATGTTGGCGGCGGACACGGGGTCCACCGACTCAAAGGGTTCATCCAGGACCAGCAGTCGGGGCGCATGGATCAATGCAGCGGCCAGAGCAATCTTTTTTGTCATGCCTGCGGAGTAATCCACCACCAGGGTGCCGGCGTCCTTCACCAGGTCAAGGGCCAGCAGCAGGTCCTTGACGCGGGCCGCTACCGTGTCCTTGTCCATGCCCCGCAACAATCCCGCGTAGCTGACCAGCTGCTCGCCTGTCAGACGGTCGAAGAGGCGCACGCCGTCGGGCAGCAAGCCCATCAGGCGCTTGGCCTGCAGCTGGTTCCGCCAGACATCCACACCGTGGACCCACACCTGGCCCGCATCGGGGCGCAAAAGTCCCGTGGCCATGGACAAGGACGTGGTCTTGCCGGCGCCATTGGGACCGACCAGGCCGTAAAAGGAACCGGCCGGCACGTCCAGGTCAATGCCGGCGACGGCCGTCTTGGTGCCAAAGTGCTTGCTCAGCCCACGGATGGACAGGGCCGGCGGGACGCCCGGAGCGTCAGCAGCGGAAGTAGTCATGCAGACACACTAACAATCAGCGCCCGCGCCGCCACCCATCCGGAAGGATGATTTTTGCCTCCGCGTCCCCTGCAGTCCGGAAGCCGGACCGGCTGCCGGGGCCTAGAACAATGCGCGGGCCAGGGCCTGCCGCGCTGCCTGGACCCGGGGGTCGGAGACACCCACCACCTCGAAAAGCTCCAGCAGACGAACCCGCGCGCTTTCACGCTCGGGCCCAAAGTGCGTGGCAATGTAGCTCACCAGGCGGGCCAGCGCGTCCTCCACATGGCCGCCTGTCACATCCAGATCGGCCACGGCAAGGGCGTCGTCCAGATTGTCCTGATCATCCGCGGCGCTTTGGCGCAGCTGTTCGGCCTGGGTCACATTGATGCCCGCCACACGGCGCATGAGCTGGACCTGTGCCAAGCCAACCTTGGCATCGGTGTCATTGGGCTTCTCCGCCAGAGCCTTTTCATAGCTGGCCACCGCGGCGTCCAAATCGCCGGCATCAATGGCATCAAGCGCGGCCTGGTGATGCGGCGGCAGCGGCGGCTCCTCCGGCTGTGCCGCTGCGTTTGCGGCGCCACCGAGGTTTCCCGTCACGCCATTGCCGGCGGCCACCTTCAGCAGCTCCGCCAAAAGCGCGCGGATCTGCTCCTCGGCCAGCTCGCCCTCAAACATGGGCACCGGTTGGCCATTGATCAGTGCCACGGTGGTGGGAATGGAGGTGACGCCAAACGCCTGCGCAATTTGCGGGCTGCTGTCCACATCCACCCGGCCCAGGGCAATATTGCCCTCATTTTCATTCATGAGCCGCTCCAGCACGGCAGTCAGCTGCACGGACAACTGCGAGCGCCCCGATCCCAGTGCCACCACCACAGGCACCTTCTGGGAAAGCTGGACAAATTCCTGGAAACTTTGTTCATTGACATCAACTGCGTAGGGCGACCCGGCGGAGGGGGTGCCCGCCGGCGCCGTGGCGCGCTGCTTCAGGGCGGAAAGGTCGACGGCGCCACGCAGGTTCAGTCCGGAGGCTGCGTTGGGGGGCAGGGGCATGTTTTGACTCATGGTTTCACTCTAACTTTGCTGATGAGCGGCTCGGCGTGATCTCGCCGCGGGTGAAATTGGCAGATTCGCAGCCTCGTCCAGGGGAGCTACTTAAAGGTGGCCCCCACCAGGGAACGGTTGGCCGAGAGGATGGTGATTTGCTTTTCCCCGCCGGCTGGCGGGACGAACATGACCACGGGCTCGGCATAGTTCAGGGTGAATCCCTTGGTGGTTTCACGGCCACCGGTGAAGACCGCGGCATCCTCACCCACTGTCAAGTTGGCATCTTCCTTGCTCGTGGCGTCGGTGCCGAAGGAGTTGCCCACCACCACGATGGCGCCGCCGTCGGCAGTGCGCAGGGAGACCGCGGTTTTGAGGTCGGGCTTGTGGCTGAAGACGTAATCGGCGTCCTTGGCGTTTTCCAGCAGCAGCTTTTCAAACTCGAAGACGCTGGTGGTGTAGACGCTTTCCTTGAAGGAATCCTTGAACTTGCTGTCCTGCTTGCTCAAGCGGTCGCTGAGTGCGCCAATGGCGGCTTCAGGGCTCATGAGCAGTCCTTCACCGGAGTCAAGTGGCACCTCCCTGGTGCCCTCCTGGTCCACACTGGGGAAGGTTTGGCCCGGCAACAAGGGTGTGGCCTGGGTGAGCTTGTAGTTCTCCCGCGCACTTTCCTGCACCAGGGTCAGCAATTGTGGAAGTTCGTTGCTTTCCCCCTTGGAGACGAACATGGCCGACCGTGGCCACGTTTCAGTGGTGGAGACCGCCTTGGCCAGCAATGAAGCGGCATTGACCGGCTCGGGGGCCGGGTGATCGGCCACCTTGGCGCTGATTTGGTAATTGGCTGCACGCAGGGACAGGGCCATGCCGGCAACCCGCGGAGCCAGTTCCTTGGCGTTTTTGGCGTTGTCCCCCGAGGCGACCACGGTGTCCAGGGATTCAGCAATGCGCTGAACCTGCGTGTCCAGCAGGTTCGGGAAACCCGTGGCGGTGGCGGAGGTGCCCTCCGGGGCAGCCGAGGCCTCGCTGGATGCCGGGGCACTGGGGCTGTTTGTCTCGTCGGCGGCGATGGCGGGTCCGGCACCGCCGGCCAGCAGCACTGCCAGAACGGCCGCGCCCCAACGCAGCCTGGTCATGGGGTTGCTGCCATCTTCTGTGGTCTTGTCCTTGGCAGCACGCGGGGTTTTTGCGTTTTGGGGCGCATCGGCGCCGGCGGACCCGCCGGGTCCACTGGCATCACCGTCGGACTTGTCTGACTTGTCTGACTCCTCGGACTCATCTGAGGTGTCGCTGCCGCCTGGCTTGCCGTTGGACTTCTCAGACTTCCCGGCGTTGCCGGTCAAGCCGCCGGACGCCTCCGGCGTGGCTGCGTTCTCCGGCGTGGCTGTGTTCTTCGGCGTGCCGGCCACAGCGGCCGCACCGGCGCCCATGCTGCCGGTCTTGCCGCTTTCGTCCTGGGCAGCCGGGGCCGTGTCAGCGCTGGTGGCCCCGGCGCCGTGGGGGTCATTGCCCTTCAGTTCACGCGGCAGCGCGGCAGCGTCCACACTTCCCGCAGGGGTGGCACCGGCCTTGCCGTCGTTTCGCCCCGGAGCCGTTTTATCCACTTCCAGGGCCTGCGTGGCAGGCTCTCCAGGTCCGCGTCCGGCGGCACGGCGCCCACCGGGAGCCGCAACGGCTTCACGTTTGCGCGGTGCCAGCAGGAACAGCAGCGCGGCAAGGGCCAGCAGTGCCGAACCAATCACCATCAGCGGCACGGCCCAGGGGGTGCCGGCCTCGTTGTCCACCGTCACTGAAATGTCGGTGGGGGCCGGTGCCGTTCCATCAGAGGACAGCAGCAGCGCCCAGCCCCCACGGCCCGGCTCCTGCCAGGTGTAGATCATTTCACCAGTGGCCTTTTCCTCGCTGACCCACAGGTCCGAACCGCTGGGATTGGGCACGGTTTCGCTCCCGGCAACGCTCTCTGCGGTCAATGAGGCATGTTCGGCATCGGGGGCGCCAACATTTGTGTGGGCGGCGTCCCCCACCCATGCGCTGACGTCGCGCTCACGTGCCACTGCCAGCTGGATGGGCCCCTCGCTTTTAACCGTGAGGGTAAATTGCCCCTCGCGTGTCTTGAGCAGCTCGGGGCCAACAACCGTCAGCGGAGCCGGGGCCAGGTCAGCCGGGACAGCTGCCGTCAGGGTGGCCGGCGGCAGCCAGATGGTGCGTTGGCCAATTCCCAAGCCCAGCACCACCAAGCCCAGTACTGCCAAAACAATTGCAATCTTTAAACGCAAGAACTTACCTAACATCGACGGAACACTGCTGTGGTCGTTACTTCAAGGGTAACCGAACCGTTATCAAGAGGTCATGCACCTTTGATTATTCTCACGCTGCACCGCCACTGCCGCAATGACGCATGCGCAGCACACTGGTACTGTCGAGTCACCATTGACCAGTGAAGGGCCATTGGCCTGCCCTCCCGATCCAAAGGCAAGCAACGTGAGCATGTCCTCCGACAATTTTGACCCCGGCACCAGCGGAACCCCGGCACCCCCTGCTGCGCGCGCGTCCGCCACCGCTGCCGCTGAGGATCCGGGGAACGACGCCGTCGATCCGCAGGCAGGTGCCGGCGAGGCCGCTCCCGGCGGCTTCGCCGTCCTTCCTGTCACCGGCCCGGCCCCCGTCGAGTCCGGGACTGCTGCCCCACAGGAAAATGCAGCGCACTCCCATGTTCCCAAGGGGTGGCGCTCCTGGGTGCTCAAGCGCATCAGCCAGCCCCTCCCCGGCGCTCAACCGCGGGTCCGCTTTGACCTGCCGGTGCCGCCCGAGGACGACCTCTCCGCGGACCGCTCCATCTCCATGGATGCAGCACGTTCCGGTGGTTTGTTGCGCCACCCCATCTACTTTGGCTTCATGGGCACCGTGGGCGTGGGCATTGCCCTGTTTCTGAGCTACATGCTCGCCAACACTGAATCCCTGCTGCTGTGGATTGTCACAGCCTTGTTCATTGCCCTGGGACTGGATCCGGTGGTGCGCTGGCTGGAAAAGCAACGGGTGCCGCGGCCACTGGGCATTGTGGTGGTGCTGCTGGCCTTGCTGGGCATTGTGGCCTTGTTTTTTGCCACCCTCATCCCCACGATGATTGAACAAACCACCCAGCTGGTCAATAAGGCGCCGGTATGGATTGGCGACTTCCTGAACTCCGAGTTCTTCAAACAAATCGATGTGCAGTACCACGTCCTGGACACCATCAATGACCAGGTGGCCAAATTTTTCCAGGACGCCCAGGCCGTCGGCGGAATTTTTGGTGGCGTGGTGGGTGTGGGCACCACCATTGCCAATGCGTTGTTTGGCACCTTGATCGTGCTGGTGTTGAGCCTGTATTTCCTGGCCTCGCTGCCGTCCATGAAACGCTGGGGTTTCCGGTTGGCTCCGCGCTCGCGCCGGGCACGGGTGGAGGAACTGAGCGAACAAATCACCCGGGGCGTGGGCAACTACGTCATTGGCCAGGTGTGTGTGGCATTTTTGAACGCCAGTTTCGCCTTCATTCTCATGACCATCCTGGACATTCCCTTTGCCCTGCTGCTGGCTTTTGTCGTGGCACTGCTGGCCTTCATCCCCCTGGTGGGCGGCGTGATTGCCGCCGTCGTGGTGATAGCCGTGAGCTTGACTGCCGGCTGGCAGACGGCGCTCATTTATGCCATCTGCTACTTTGCCTACCTGCAGTTTGAGGCCTATTTCATCTCGCCGCGCATCATGCAGAAGGCAGTTGCAGTACCTGGGGCGGTGGCCGTCATATCAGTCATCGCCGGCGGCAGCCTGCTGGGCGTGCTCGGTGCACTTATTGCCATTCCCACGGCCGCAGCCGTGATGCTGCTGGTGAAGGAAGTCTTCATTGCCCGGCAGGACAAGCACTAAACGTCGGCAGGCTGCACAGCCATGGGTCCGTGCCACTGGCGGGGAAGCTCGGTGGCGGCACCCAGGACGGTGGATGCGGTTTCATCCAGGGCCCGGGCCGCGTATTTTTCCCCCACCCACAGGTGCTTGGCCCCGGCAACGGGAATCAGCTGCGCCTGCGGGACCCTGGCAAAACGCTCCCGCGCCTGTTCCGGCTGCAGGTAGTCATCGTGTTCGGGCACCAGCACCGTCAACGGTTTGCCGCACGCCGCCCAAGCGTCCAAATCGGCATCACCTGCGCGGTGCAGCGGCGGCGACAGCAGCACCGCTCCGGCAATGTGCTGCGCCACGGGTTCCACGGCACCGTATTTAAGCACCAGTTCGGTGCCGAAGGACCAACCGACAAGCCAGCGATGGGGCAATCCCCGGTCGAGGGCGAACTGCACTGCCGCTGCCACATCAAGGGCTTCGGCAACGCCTTCGTCAAAGGCGCCGCCGCTGGTGCCGCGGGGAGAGCTGGTGCCCCGGGTGTTGAAACGCAGCACGGCAATGCCGGCCAGCGCAGGCAGCCGGTACGAAGCCTTCTTATACACGTGCGAATCCATGAACCCGCCATGGGTGGGCAAGGGGTGCAGGGTGATCAGGGTGGCCCGGACGGGGCCGGCAGCCGGCAGCGCCAGCTCCCCCACCAGGGTCAAGCCGTCAGCGGTGGTGAATTCAATGTTCTCCCGCAGGGCCGGCAAAATGGTGGCGGCCCTGATCGGGACGGGGGTGCCGGCGTCGGAAAATTCCAGGGCTGCGGGATCAAAAACCATGGTTTCCACCTTACCGGTAACGGTAACTGCGGCCACGCCAACAATTAGTGTGCCAGTGCCGCCGGTCCCGCAGTCCGGCCTCGGCACCAAAGAGGGCATCCTCCTGCCACACCACCAGATGCGCCACGCCCGGAGCCACGCTGCGGTGGCACCCGGGGCAGGTATAGGTCTTTTGGGCATTGGCCGCGGTGATGGTCCGCACGGCCCAGACGCCGTCAGGCGCCGCTTCGCGCTGGGGAATCCCCAACCGCAGCTGGTCCCCGGCAATTTTGTCCGGGGCGCCCTGGGCTGTGCTCCTGCTGGGCGAGCCACGGCGGCGGGGACGGTTGGAACGGGGCATGCATCCATTGTGCCGCACCCGCCGCACCCGCGCGCGCGGCACAAGCATTAGAGTGGAGGGCGTGCGTTTAGTGATTGCCAAGTGCTCCGTCGATTACGTCGGACGCCTCAAAGCCCATCTTCCCCTTGCCGTGCGGCTGCTGCTGGTCAAGGCCGACGGTTCAGTTCTGGTCCACTCCGACGGCGGTTCCTACAAACCGCTGAACTGGATGAGTCCACCTGCGACGCTGCGCACTGTGGCCGCCGCCGACGCCGAGCTCGAAGTCGGGGTGGCGGAGCAGTGGGTGGTGCAGTCGGCAAAGACCGATGACAGGCTGATCATTAACATTTATGAGCAGCTCCACGAGTCAAGCCACGATTTGGGCGTCGATCCGGGTTTGATCAAGGACGGCGTGGAGGCGGATCTCCAGCGTCTGCTCGCTGAACAAATTGAACTGCTCGGCTCCGGCTTCACCTTGATCAGGCGGGAATATTTCACAGCCATTGGCCCCGTGGACATTTTGGCCCGCGACCACACCGGGGCCACCGTGGCCATTGAGCTCAAGCGCCGCGGCGACATTGACGGCGTGGAGCAGCTCACCCGCTATTTGGAGCTGCTGAACCGCGATCCCCTGCTGGCACCGGTGCGGGGCATTTTCGCCGCCCAGCAAATCAAGCCACAGGCCCGCACGCTTGCCACCGACCGTGGCATTGAGTGCAAAACCCTGGACTATGACGCCATGCGCGGCGTCGACGACAGCGCCGCACGCCTGTTCTAGCCTCCGGCAGAGCAGCCGACACCTAGGGCACCGGCACGGTTGCTGGCTAGACTTGAGCCATGACTGAATTCACGCCTGCGCCGATTGCCACAAAGTACCTGCTGCAAGGCACTGTTGTCACCGACAGCGGCATTGTGGAAGGGGGACTGCTCGCCATTGACGGGGACCGGATCGTGTATGCCGGCCGTGCCGATCACTTCGACGAGCCCGGCTTTGACGGTGCAGACCTGCCTGCCGGGCAGGTCATTGCGGTGCCCGCCGGACACATGATGCTGCCCGGACTCATTGACGTGCACAACCACGGCGGCAATGGTGGGGACTTTCCCAGTGGGGACGAGGAACTGGCGCGCACTGCCGTGGACTTCCTGCACCGCGCCGGCACCACCACCTTGCTGGCCAGCATGGTCACTGCCGCACCCGAGGAGCTGCGCAGGGGCATTGGCCTGTATGCCAAAATGACCGCGGAGGGGCTGCTGGCCGGAATTCATTTGGAGGGTCCCTTCCTCTCCCACGCCCGTTGCGGGGCCCAGAACCCGGCCTTTCTGCTCGAGCCCGATCTGGAGCTGCTGGGCGAACTCATTGCCGCCGGCGGCGGGGCCATCACCACCATGAGCTACGCTCCCGAGCTGCCGGGCGCCGATGAGCTGGTGGACATGCTCACCAGCCACGACATCACCCCTTCGGTGGGCCACACCGACTGTGACAGCGCCACTGCCGCCGAATCCTTGGCGCAGGCCCGGGAGGGGCTGGACTCGACCGGCTTCGACGGCGTCTCGGGCCGGCCCACGGTGACCCACCTTTTCAACGGCATGCCGCCCATGCACCACCGCTCCCCCGGCCCCGTCGCAGCCTGCCTGCGGGTGGCGAAAACCGGCAATGCCGCCGTTGAGCTGGTGGCCGACGGCACCCATTTGGATTTTGAGACCGTAAAGATGGTTTTTGAACTGGTGGGGGCGGCCAACATCATTTTGGTCACCGATTCCATGGCCGCTGCCGGGCTGGCCGATGGCCACTACATGCTGGGGCCCTCCGCCGTGACCGTCACCGACGGCGTGGCCACCTTGGATGCCACCGGCTCCATTGCCGGCGGCACTGCCACGCTGCTGGATGTGCTGCGCCGCACCACCGCCGCCGGTGTGCCCTTCAGCGACGCCCTCACGGCAGCCACCACGGTGCCGGCGGGCGTGCTCGGCCTCACGGACGAGGTGGGCTCGCTGCGCCGGGGGCTGCGTGCTGACGTGCTGCTGGTCGACGCCGATTTGGGCCTGCAACGCGTCATGCGCGCCGGCCAGTGGCTGGACTAGCCGCTGAAGCCGGTTCATAAAGGCGACTCATTGCAGGGTTTCGTTGCCCTTGCCTGTGACTCATGCCATGCTGAAAAAATGCTGGACGTTACGGACGGCAGACCTTTCATTACAAGGAGAAATGCACATGGCACAGGGAACCGTCAAGTGGTTCAACGCTGAAAAGGGCTTCGGCTTCATTACCCCCGACGAAGGACACAACGACGTCTTTGTCCATTATTCGGAAATTCACGGCAATGGTTTCAAGACCCTGGATGAGAACGCGCGGGTGGAATTTGAAATCGGCCAGGGCAGCAAGGGGCCCCAGGCCACCGGCGTGACGGCCCTCTAAGGCACCCGAAGGCAAACAAGGGGACCCGGCGGATATCCGCCGGGTCCCCTTGTTCATGCACCTTGCCCATGCCCGCAGGCAGCTAGCGCCACGTGCCAACACCCGTGTGCGGTCCGGCCTCCAACCAGGAGGACAAGCCGGCATAGGCGCCAAACTTCATGGCCAGCAACACTTCATGGCCCCGGTGCGACACCATCACAATGACAGTGCCGGGGGGCACGCGGGTCAGTTCAGCAGCTGTGGGTTCCCGCCGGCCCAGCAATTGCATTTCATTGCGCTTCATGGCCCGGGACGGGAAGGGACTGAGCGAAAACAGCCGCATCCATTCCAACTGGGATTCCTGGTAACGACAAACCCCCATGGACCAGCGGTTTCCCGAGGTGCGCATGGAGGCGTCGATCGTGCCAAGGGTGCGCCGCAAAGTCATGCGGCGCACCCCGGAGAGGCACAGTGCTGCTACAGCCAGCCCAAAAATTACGGCCAGCGCGATGAACAAAGGGCTCAGTTCGTCCATCAGCGTTTTGTCAGCGAATCCCTGAGCCAGACGGCGCGCTGTCCTTCAACTGCGCATTGTCGGCAACAATGACCACCCGGTCGTTATCGACCGAGAAGAACCCGCCATCGACTTCCACCAGAAAACGGGACCCGTCAACAGGAGCAATTTCCAGCAAGCCCGGCGCCAAAACCGCGAGCAGCGGGCTGTGACCGGAAAGAATTCCAATCTCGCCTTCGCTGGTGAAACCCTTGACCAGGGTCGCCGCACCGGACCACACAAAGTGGTCCGCCGCTACGATTTCAACTTCGAGGTTAGCCATGCTTACTTGGTCGATTCCTGGATCGCAGCCCACTGGCGCTCAACATCGTCCATGCCGCCAACGTTGAAGAAGGCCTGCTCGGCAATGTGGTCGACGTCGCCGTCACAGATGGCAGTGAAGCCTTCAATGGTGTCGGCAATGGCCACTGTGGAACCTTCGACGCCGGTGAACTGCTTGGCCGTGTAGGTGTTCTGCGAGAGGAACTGCTGGATGCGGCGTGCGCGCGAGACAACGATCTTGTCCTCTTCGCCCAGTTCATCGATGCCGAGGATGGCAATGATGTCCTGGAGTTCCTTGTTCTTCTGCAGGATCTGCTTCACGCGCACAGCCGTGTCGTAGTGTGCCTGGCCCACATACTGGGGGTCCAGGATGCGTGAGGTGGAGGTCAGCGGATCAATGGCCGGGTACAGGCCACGTGAAGCGATTTCACGCGAAAGCTCGGTCGTGGCGTCCAAGTGTGCGAACGTCGCGGCCGGGGCCGGGTCGGTGTAGTCATCAGCGGGCACGTAAACGGCCTGCATGGACGTGATCGAGTGGCCCTTGGTCGAGGTGATGCGCTCCTGGAGCAGACCCATCTCATCGGCAAGGTTGGGCTGGTAACCCACGGCGGAGGGCATGCGGCCCAGCAGCGTGGAGACTTCCGAACCGGCCTGCGTGAAGCGGAAGATGTTGTCAATGAAGAGCAACACGTCCTGGTTCTGCACATCGCGGAAGTACTCGGCCATGGTCAGGGCCGACAGGGCAACGCGCAGACGCGTTCCCGGCGGCTCATCCATCTGCCCGAAGACCAGCGCGGTGTCCTTGAGAACGCCTGCTTCCTCCATTTCAACCCAGAGGTCATTGCCCTCACGGGTGCGCTCGCCCACGCCGGCAAAGACCGAGGTACCGCCGAAGTTGCGGGCCACACGGGTGATCATTTCCTGGATCAGCACCGTCTTGCCCACACCTGCACCACCAAAGAGGCCAATCTTTCCACCCTTGATGTAGGGGGTCAGCAGGTCAATGGACTTGATGCCCGTCTCGAGCATCTCCGTGGAGCCCTCGAGGGTGGCAAATGCCGGCGGCTTGCGGTGGATGGGCCAGCGCTCGGAAATGGTCAGCTCCGAGGCTGCAACATCCAGGGGCTCGCCCAGGACGTTGAAGATGTGGCCCTTGACGCCGTCGCCCACGGGCACGGTGATGGGGTTGCCGGTGTCCAGCACGGCGGTGCCGCGGACAAGCCCGTCGGTGGCCTGCAGGGAGATGGCGCGGATGAGGCCGTCTCCCAGGTGCTGGCTGGTTTCAAAGGTGATGGTCTTGGACACGCCGCCGAGGTTGATCTCGGTGGTGAGTGCATTGTAAATGGCGGGAATGCCGTCGGCCGGGAATTCGACGTCGACAACGGGGCCGATGACGCGCGCAATGCGGCCTGTGGCACCGGCCTTCGCAGCGGTTCCCTGCTCGTTAAGTTGGGCAGTCATCTCTCTCACTTCACTTGTGTAGATGGCATTGAATAAGTATGAATGTCGGCTGCTAAGACGCGTTGAGCGCATCGGCGCCCGCAACAATCTCGGAGAGCTCCTGCGTAATCTCGGCCTGACGGGCGTTGTTACGAAGACGCGTGTACTTCTTGATCAGTTCGCTGGCATTGTCACCTGCGGTCTTCATGGCGCGCTGACGTGCCGCGAGCTCGGACGCTGCGGCCTGCAGCAGTGCCGCAAAGATCCGTGACTCAATGTACCGTGGCAGCAGTGCGTCCAGGACGTCTTCGGCCCGCGGTTCAAACTCGTACAGCGGCAAAAGGTCGGCGGAGGACTCAACTTCCTCCTCAACCACTTCAAGAGGCAGCAAGCGAATTACCGTGGGCTCCTGAACAACCATTGACTTGAACGCGGTGTAGACAACGTGGATTTCATCCACGCCGCCCTCCTCGAAGTCGGTGGCGAAGTCCTGCATCAGGACCTCGCGCAGTTCACGTGCAGTTTCAAATTTCGGGGCGTCTGTTCCGCCGGTCCAAACCTTGGCGTACTCGCGGCCACGGAAGTCGAAGTACGCCTGTGCCTTGCGGCCAACCAAATAGGTTGAGACGTCCTTGCCTTCTCCGTGCAGCAGTTCAATAAGGT
The DNA here is from genome assembly GCF_042668835.1 of Specibacter sp. NPDC057265. Lineage (NCBI taxonomy): Bacteria > Bacillati > Actinomycetota > Actinomycetes > Micrococcales > Micrococcaceae > Specibacter > Specibacter sp. NPDC057265. The sequence goes on along the minus strand of NZ_JBHUYE010000005.1, from coordinate 77,823 downwards.
GCTCCGCCTGTTTTAACACACTGGCGGAGTAGGATCCGGCAAGACCACGGTCTGAAGTCATTACCAATACCGCGGCCCGACGGATCTGTGCGGGCTCGGTGGTCAGTGGATGATCGACCTCGGACTGGGACGCAACGGCAGAAACGGCACGGGTGATCGCATTGGCATACGGCAGCGATGCCGTGACACGAACACGTGCCTTGCCAATGCGGGACGCGGCGATAAGTTCCATCGCCTTGAAGATCTTTTGCATCGACGTGGTCGATGAGATCTTCTGGCGGTAAACCCGTATCTGGGCTCCCATGTTTGTCCTTTCCTAATTCCCGTGCGGGCTGCCGGCCCTGATGGACCGGCAGCCCGTACAAAAAATGGTGTCAGCGTTTCTGCTTGACGATCTTTTCCTGGTCGACATCTTCAGCGGCAAGGGCTGCGAATTCTTCATGCCCGGCACCGACCAGCTGGTCGTTTCCGGCGGCGAAGAAGCCCTTTTTGAAGTCATCAATGTTGGACTTGAGCGCATCCACGGTGGACGGTTCCAGCAGGTTGGTTTCAGCCAACGTGGTCAGAACCGACGTCTTGTGACGCAGGTGCTCGAGGAATTCGCTTTCAAAGCGCAGCACATCCTCGACCGGGACGTTGTCCAGGTAGCCGTTGGTGCCCATCCAGATGGACACGACCTGGTTTTCCACCGGGAACGGCGCGTACTGTCCCTGCTTGAGCAGTTCCATCAAACGCGCGCCACGGGTCAGCTGCTGCTTGGTGGCAGCATCCAGGTCGGAGGCAAACATGGCGAATGCCTGCATGTCGCGGTACTGGGCCAGTTCCAGCTTCAAGGTGCCGGCAACCTTCTTCATGGCCTTGACCTGGGCTGCACCACCAACACGGGAAACGGAGACGCCCACATCCACTGCCGGACGCTGGTTGGCGTTGAACAGATCGGACTGCAGGAAGATCTGGCCGTCGGTGATGGAAATGACGTTTGTGGGGATGTACGCCGAGACGTCATTGGCCTTGGTCTCAATGATCGGCAGGCCGGTCATTGAACCTGCGCCCAGCTCGTCGGAGAGCTTCGCACAACGCTCCAGCAGGCGGGAGTGCAGGTAGAAGACGTCGCCCGGGTATGCCTCGCGGCCCGGCGGGCGGCGCAGCAACAGGGAAACGGCGCGGTAGGCTTCAGCCTGCTTGGACAGGTCGTCAAACACGATCAAAACGTGCTTGCCGCTGTACATCCAGTGCTGCCCAATGGCGGAGCCGGCGTACGGTGCCAAGTACTTGAAACCGGCCGGGTCGGACGCCGGGGAAGCCACAATGGTGGTGTATTCCAGGGCGCCCTGATCAGCCAGGGTCTGGCGGACGGCGGCAATGGTGGACGCCTTCTGGCCAATTGCGACGTACACGCAGCGGACCTGCTTGGTGACATCGTTTGTGGCCCAGTTGGCCTTCTGGTTGATGATGGCGTCAACGGCCAGGGCCGTCTTGCCGGTCTGGCGGTCGCCAATGATCAGCTGACGCTGGCCACGGCCGATCGGGATCATGGCGTCAATGGCCTTCATGCCGGTCTGCAGCGGTTCGTGAACCGACTTGCGCTCGGTGACGCCCGGTGCCTGCAGCTCCAGGGCACGGCGCTCAGTGGTTTCAATCTCGCCCAGGTCGTCAATGGGCTGACCCAGAGGGTCAACCACGCGGCCCAGGAAGTTGTCGCCAACCGGCACGGAGAGGATCTCCCCGGTGCGGTGGACCTGCTGTCCTTCGGCGATGCCGTTGAAGTCGCCCAGGACGACCACGCCGATCTCGCGGGTATCCAAGTTCTGGGCCAGGCCCAGTGTGCCGTCTTCGAAACGAAGAAGCTCGTTGGCCATGACGGAGGGAAGACCCTCCACCTTGGCAATGCCGTCACTTGCCGTGGTGACGCGGCCAACCTCGACGCGCTCTGCGTTGCCCGGTTCATAGGACGCTGCGAACTCATTCAAGGCATTCCGGACGTCGTCGGCATTGATGGTCAAGTCGGCCATCTGCAGTCCCTGCTCTCCTAAGTTGTGGCGGCCGGCAAAAATGCCGGCTGCCTAAGTGTTTAATTCAGTCTGTTGTGAAACTGGCGGGTTTAGAAACCAGGTGTTTCTACACTGCCAAGCGGCGGCGAAGTTCGGCAACGCGGGTTGCTGCCGTTGCGTCAACAACCTCAGCTCCCACGACAACCTTGATTCCGCCGACCAATGTCGGGTCGATGGTGACATTGATCTTCAATTCGCGACCATAGAGGTTGTTCAAACCGGCCTGCAGGCGGCGCAGCTGCTCAGTCGTCAGCTCACGGGTGACACTGACGTAGGCAATCCACCGCTGCTGGCGCTTGGCAACCAATTCCACGAAACGTTGCACCAGGGCCGTGGGCTTGAGCCCGCGGGGGGCTGTCACGGCCTGGCGGATCAACAGCGCAGCGACATCGCCGGCACCGGGTGCAAGCTGCCGGGCCAGAGTGGCCTTGGCTGCATCCGTGGCCTGCGCGTCATCAAAAGCGCGCTGCAGTTCATGACTGGACTCAACAACACGGATGAAGCCGAAGAGTTCCTCTTCCAGCTTGTCCAGGTTGGCAGGACCGCCACCTTGACCTTCAGCAACGGCAATAGCCGATGTTGCTGCCAAAACTTCCAGTGCATCGCCCAGGTCACGGGCAGAGCTCCATCGTGCGTCAACCAGATCCAGGAAAACGGTCTGCGCCGTGGCGCTGACCTTTCCCGAAACCAGCTTGGTGGCCAGGACTGCCTTGTCCGCACCCGCACGGGTGGGATCGGTCAATGCCCGGCGCAGGCCGGCGTTGCTGTCCAAGAGCTCCAGGATCCCAAAGAGATCCTGTGCCAGTGCGGTGGTCGCAAGGGCGAGTTGGGGTTCCAACGACTCCAGGGCCGCTGCCAATGACTTGCTCGATACACCTGCCATTACTTCGATGCACCCGCGTTCGTCTGCTGTTCCAGATCGGCCAGGAAGCGCTCCACAACGCGGTTTGAACGCGCGTCGTCCTCAAGTGCTTCGCCAACGATCTTGCCTGCCAGCGACGTTGCCAGTGTGCCAACCTCGCTGCGGAGGGAGTTCACTGCGGCAACACGCTCGGATTCAATTTGCAGCTGTGCCTGGGCGGTGATGCGTGCAGATTCCTCTGCAGCCTTCGCCTTGAGCTCGGCCAGAATCTGGGCGCCTTCGGCACGGGCGGTTTCACGGATGGTGTTCGCTTCCGTGCGGGCATCCATCAGCTGTGCCTTGTACTGCTCCAGGAGGGCATTGGCTTCAAGCTGCGCCTCTTCCGCCTTCTCGAGCCCGCCTTCGATTGCTTCCACACGGTCCGTGTAGTTCTTTTCGAACGCCGGTGCAATGAATTTCTTCACTACAAAGAGCAGGACAGCGAAGGCCACAGCGGTGACCAGTATTTCCCAGATGTTGGGAACAAGCGGGTTTGCACCCTCACTGGCAGCGAGGATTACTTCTGCGGTAATCATTTCTCACTAATCCTTAATCTGATAGTTGTCCAGGAAAAATTCAAGCCCCGTAGGCCGGGACGGGAAATCCCTGAACTAGACGCCAACGACGAAGGCGAAGACCAGAGCAAGAATGGCCAGAGCTTCTGCAAGGGCGAAGCCAAGCAGGGCGATGGGCTGCAGGATGCGCTGTGCTTCCGGCTGGCGGGCCACACCGTTGATGTATGCGGCAAAGATCATGCCCACACCAATTGCCGAGCCGATTGTGGCCAGGCCGTAGCCAATCATGTTGAGCGAGCCGTGGAGTTCCATTTCGTTCCTTTCAAGATACCGGCGTTGTGCCGGCAGGTTGTGAGGTGATTCCTTTGGGGGAAAGCTGGGGTAAATCTGGGGAAAAGTTAGTGCGCGTCTGCTTCCAGGCTGCCCTGGATGTAGATCGCGGTCAGGAGTGCGAACACGAATGCCTGAAGCACCATGATCAGCAGTTCCAGGAAGTACATGGCAATGGAGCCAATGATCACTGCCACACCGGTGGCGTTGAGCAGGATGCTGTCCTGGACAACTATCAAGTGCTCGGCACCGCTGCCTGCCAGCGCCACAATCATGTGGCCGGCAAGCATGGTCGCCATCAAACGCAGGGAGTGCGTCAGGGGCCGGACAATGAAGTTGGAGATGATTTCCAACGGCACCAGCAGCGGCAGGATCCAGCCCGGGACACCGGAGGGAACCACTGCCAGCTTGAAGTAGCGAAGGCCGTGCTTCTGCACGCCCACCCCAATCCACGTGAAGTAGATGATCAAGGCAATGGCGTAGGCACTGCCTGCGTGGGAGAAGGACGGCAGCTGCAGCACCGGAATGGCACCGAAGATGTTGTTCAGCAGCACAAACAGGAACACTGAGAACAGGAGCGGCACCCAGGGGCGGAAGTTCTTCTCACCCATGATGTCGCGGCCAATTGTGTTGCGCGCAAAGCCGTAAAAGCCTTCAGCGAAGAATTGGACACGGCCCGGAACCAGCTTTGGATTTCGGATCGCTACTTTAAAGAACACAGTGATCAGCACCACCGACAAGATGACCATGATCATCTGTTTGCCAAGCCCGGTGCCGTACTCGGCCATCCAGGGGAAGATGTCGGGGAGGTGGGTGTCACTAATTGTCGGTGGAACGTAGCCACCGTCATTCGAGGCCATCGGAAGCGCAAACGCGGTCAACGCGCTGTCCTCTCTGCAGTTTCGGTCAAGGGGCAAGTGTGGTGGAGCATCGCAGGATGGGTCCCACCGGAAAATAGTCTGATGGTGGCTATCATTGCTGCCTCTCATCATCAGGGCGACCATGCCGTTGATGATGCCGGGCCAGGTAATATCCACACAGCGCCCCGAGAGGCAGTGCAGCGAACAGAATCCAGCCAGTCTGCAACATAAATTCCAGTCCCCACCCTATCAAACCCCAGAGCAGGATTCCGCCAATAATGTAGGTGTAGTCCAGCTTTCCGGACTGGGACTTGGGTGGCACCACGGGGTGGTCGGGGCCGTCATGGGCGGCTTTTTTGGCCGTCATTTAAGCACTCCTTGCATCATCATTGACTCCGGGTTCCCCCGTGCCGGCCCCCGGGCGGGGCCGCTGGGCAGTGGCGGGCTCATCAAAGCGCAGGAAGCGCTGTTGACTGAAGGTCCACACCTCAACGCCCTGCCAGAACAGCACTGCCGCCACCGCTGATCCCAGGAACCAGGGCTTGTCAAGCCAGTCGGGCGTTCCCACGGCAAACAACACCGCGGCGAAGCCCAGCACCTTGACAAAGTAGCTCATGAAAAAGATGCTGATCAGCGCCTGTGGCCGGCGTCCGCCAAACAAATGCGCAGCCAGCAGGCTCAATCCAAAGAACACCATGACGAGCACGGTTCCCAGCACCACGCTGAGCACGCCGTGAAGGTCACTGAAGATTCCGGCCAGCAAAGCCATCACGAGAAGGGCCAAGCCGTCAACCAGCAGACACCTGCACAAAATATTTGCACTGGGACTGGGTGTGGGGCCGGAAACCGACAGAGCCCGCGGCGCTGCACCGTTAGGTGCCCTGTGGTCCTTCATGGGAGCTCCGTCGTCTCAGGCGGGTGCCCATTCACGGGCGGGGATTGGTGGTGTCACCGTCAACAATTCTACACGAGATAGAACTCGTGTTGCACGTTGGATTCAGATATATGACTCACAGCTGACGTTCCCCACGCCGCCGGAGCAGCTTTTGAAACAGGGTGGGGGTGCGCAAATAGCACAGCAGCACCACGAATCCGGCCGTGGTGGCGAGGATCTGGGTCAATTCATTGCCCCGGGCGGCAATGATTCCCAGCACGCTGACGGCCACAGTTGCCCCGCTGACCACTGCCGTGGCCTGCAGGTGGCCCAGGCCCACAATGGTCAGCCGCTGGTAGACGTGCTGGCGGTGCGCCGCATACCAGCGCTCCCCCGCCAAAAGGCGCCGCAGGAAGGTCACAAAGGTGTCGGTGAGATAAATCAGCACGGGTGAGAAGATGTACTCCGGCGCGACCCCCACCAGGAATGCGCACATGGCGCTGACGGCAATGGCCGCACCCAGAAGATAGCTGCCCACATCCCCGAGAAACACCCTGTTCCGGCTGAGGTTCCAGGGCAGAAAACCGGCGTAGGCAGCGGCAATGGCAATGCCGGCGTACACCAGCCATGCGTTGCCGCTGGCATATCCGGCGTAGGCATAGAAGCCTCCCACCAGCAGCCCATGCATGCCGGAAATGCCGTTGATGCCGTCCATGAAGTTGCTGACATTGACGTATGCCGCCACGGCCAGGGCTCCGGCCGGAATCAGCCACAACTGTTGTTGGCCCGGATCAATAAGCGCCACTGCCGCCGTGGCCAGCGCACCCACGGCCAACTGCAGTCCGGCACGCACCTTCACCGACAGGCCCCGGATGTCCTCAAGCCAGCCTATGGTGGAGGCTGCCAGCACCACGCCGAGAATCACCAGCAGCGTCAAGCGCCCCTGCGCGGCCACCGGTGTCTGGGGCAGGAACCACGCCACGGCAACAGCGGCAGGCAAGGCCACCGCCGTCGTAATTCCCATCCCCCGGATGGTGGGCACCGAATGGGAGGAGCGTGCATTGGGGACGTCAAGTACGCCGGCGCGGGCCAGCAGCGGGCGTACGAAAAACGGCAACAGCAGTGCCAAAACCAGTGCCACGGCTGCCACGGCGGCAAATGCCCAGGGTTCCATCAGGCACCCGCCGCAACGTCGCCGTCGGAATCATCAATGCTGGCACCGTCCGGGCCGGCCTCTTCCCGGGTCCGGCGCAGCCACAGCCCAAGGTCCAGCTCCGCCGGGTCCAGGGGGCGGGCGTGCGTATGGGAAATTTTGGCGTGCCCGTCGGGGTCGTTGATTTCATCGTCGCCGGTGAGTTGTTCGTGGAGCTTTTCCGAAGGACGCAGGCCGGTGATTTCAATTTTAATGTCCCGTCCCGACATCGCAATCATGCGTTCGGCCACGTCCATGATGCGCACAGGCTCCCCCATGTCCAGGATCAGCACGTCCCCGCCGTGGCCAATGGCGCCTGCCTGGATGACCAGCTGGCAGGCCTCGGGAATGGTCATAAAGAAGCGCGTCACATCCGGGTGGGTGACAGTGACGGGGCCGCCCTTGTTGATCTGGTCGGTAAAGAGCGGCAGCATGGAGCCGCGGCTGCCAATGACATTGCCAAAGCGCACCGAGACGTAGCTGCGCTGGGTCTGCCCCGCCATCCAGGAGGTGAGCTTTTCCGCAGCACGCTTGGAGTGGCCCAGCGCCGTGGTGGGGCTGGCGGCCTTGTCGGTGGAAATGTTGACAAAAGTGTCAACGTCCACCGCGCGGGCCGCCTGCAGCACGTTCAAGGTTCCTATCACGTTGGTCTTCCAACCCTCTTCCGGGTACATCTGCAGCAGGGGCGCGTGTTTGAGGGCGGCTGCGTGGAACACCACCTCGGGACGGTGTTCGGCAAAGATCTTCGTCAGCGACTGCGCGTCGCGAATGTCCGCCAGCACAATGTTCTTGTTGTCGAGCAGCCCGTGGCCCCAAATGGACAGCTGGGTGTGCTGCAGCCCGGATTCATCCCTGTCCAGCATGATCAGCTCGGCGGGTTCAAAGCCGTGGAGCTGACGGCACAGTTCCGAACCAATGGATCCACCGGCACCGGTGACAAGAACCCGCCTGCCCTTGACGTAGCCGGCAATTTGTTCCACCTGGGTTTCCACCGGGGAACGGCCAATGAGGTCCGCAACGTCAATTTCCCGAAAGTCAGCCAGTCCGCCCTTGTGGTCCTTGTCGGTTTCGGGGCTGAGCATGTCCTGCAGCGGCGGCAGCACCAGCACCTTCACGCCGAGACCGGAGACGCGGTCTGAAATGGTGCGGATCTGGCGTGCGTCAAGATTCGCCATGGCCAGCACCACCACCGTGGATTTGGTGCGCTTGATGATTTCCGGCAGGTCCTCCCCCACACCCAAAACACCCACCGAGCTCAGGCGCAGGTGCTTCTTGGCGGGATTGTCATCAATGAGCCCCACGGGAACGTAGGGCGATTCGGGATCCTGCAGCATGCGGGTGATCAGGGAGTTGCCCAAAAAGCCGGCCCCGTAAATCAAGGTGCGCTGGGCTTCTTCACCAAAGGTGGGTTTGCCTTCCACATAAAGACGTTTGGCGTAACGCACGGCGGCCATGAGCAGCGCGGCGAAGGGGAAGGCTATGACGGCCACGGAACGGGCTATGTGCAGTTCATTGATGAGCACGGAAAGGAAAATGCTGGCCACCACGGCCACAATGAGCGTCACGGCCACGAGAATCCTGGCCTCGTGGATGCTGCCAAAGGTGTACCGGCCCCGGTACAGGGCCATGTACCAGCCTGCAATGAGCTGGGTCGCTGCGGCCACCGCCATCAGCACCAGCAGACCCGGGGCATTGATCAGGGCCACGTCGAGTTCATAGCGCAGCAGCACCGCCAGCACGAGCGCCAAGGCCCAGGACACGGAATCAAGGACTGCCTGGGAGGCGAGCCAAAGCCGGGGTTTTTGCTCGCTGTCCCCGGAAGCACCCGTTCCGGTGGCGGCTGCGTTTTGGGCGCCTGCTTTTTTGCTGGAGGTATTCAACGTGATTCGTATTTTCCGTTTTCTGCCAGGTGAAGGGGTGCGCCCGCCTCGATCCACCACGGCGCAGCTGGCCATGAGGAGGGCTGTACTAAAGTGGAGGTTACACAAGAATAGTAATCCCTTCACGGCGATTACCCGCGCTTCAGCCCTGCCGCAAGCCGTTCATCCACCGCGGGCAGGCACCGAGAGGATCTTCCTTGACCGATTCCGTAGCCGTGGCTGCCGTTACCTTTGACAGGCCCGCGGACGTGCGGACACTGCTCGCTGCCTTGTCCGCCCAAACCCACGCCCCGCACGCCATCACCCTGGTTGATTCCGGCACGCAGGATGTCAGCGCCATTGCCGCAGAGGCCCCGGCGGACGTCAATTACATCCGTTCCCTGGCAAACCTGGGCGGCGCCGGCGGCTTTTCCCTGGCGATCCTCAACGCCATCGCCTCGGGGGCACAGTGGGTGTGGATCATGGACGACGACGCCCACCCGGAGGATCCGCAGGCCCTGGCCACCTTGCTGGCGGCGGCGAAGGAGCGCCGGCTCGATGTGGTGCTGCCCATCATTGTGGCCCCGGGCGAGCCGGACAAGCTGTCCTTCCCGTTCCGGATTGACGGGCATCTCACGCATGAGCGTTCAAAGGTGGAACCGCTGGGCTTCATTGACAATGTGGGGCAGTTTTTCAATGGCGCCCTGATCCGCAGCGATGTCTTTTTCAAGGTGGGCCTGCCCGACCTGCGGCTGTTCATCCGCGGGGACGAGACCGACTTCATGCTGCGCCTGCGCCAGGCCAAGATCAGCTTCGGCACCGTCACCTCGGTGGCGCTCAGCCATCCCGTGGGCTGGGGCGAGGTGCAGGAAGTCCTCGGCGACCGTCTGCATGTGCTGGTTCCCGAAACGCCCTTCAAGCGCTTTTACTACTACCGCAACCGGGGTCACTTGACCCGCAGGCACCGCCGGGTCCGTTCCTTTGTGGCGGATGTGGTGGGCTACCCGCTGTATTTTCTAAAAAAGGGTGATGTGAAGGGTCTGCTGTTGTGGGCCAGGACTTACGGCTCCGGGCTGCGGGGGGCAAAGTTTGGACCTGTTCAGGAGCAGAAATTTTGAGCGCCGACAGGCACGGGGCGTTCTTTTTGGTCATCACCACCTTCAACCGTGCCGCGTATCTGCAGGCTTTGTTGGCCTCGGTGGCTGAGCTGCGTCCGGCCCCCGACGCTGTGGTGGTGGTGAACAATGCCAGCACCGACGGCACCGCCGCCGTCATCACGGCAGCCCAGGCGCACTTGGCCGCACTGGCGCACCCGATCGCCGTGCTGCATCACGAGTTGGCCGCAAACTCCGGTGGCGCGGGCGGTTTCTCTGCCGGGGTGGAGCGGGCCCTGGCCGAGGGTGCGCAGTGGATGTGGTTGATGGACGACGACGTCACAGTGGTTCCCGGGGCCATCGGCGCCTTTGGGCCCTGGATGGAACGCTACGACGCCTTGGTGGGCAGGCGTTACGACGCCGCGGGAGAACCCTTTTACTGGCAAAACCGCTTCAGCACCTTTTTGGGATTTCCGTTGCCGGTGCCGGGGGATGTTTTCAGCCATTCAAATGAATTCGCCACCAATGCGGGCTGTTTTGAGGGCATGCTGGTGCACCGCAATGCCGTGGCACGGGTGGGCCTGCCGGACCCGCGTTTCTTCCTCACCTGGGATGACACGGTCTATGGCTGGTTGATTTCGCGGCACGGGCCCGTGCGGTACGTCAATGAATTTGTGCTGCACAAGGCACGGGCGCAGCGCTCCATTGATTTGGGCATCCGCCACTTAAATGACTCCTCCGATCTGGGCAGGTATTACGTGATGCGCAATCGGGGCCTGGTGGCGCAGTACCTGCGCGTGCACGGCAGCTTCAATGCTGTTGGCTTTGCCCTGGGCACGGTTTTGACAGCCGGCAAGGAGCTGCTGCGGCTGGTGGCCGTGGAGAAGTCCTTCCGTGGCGTGGGCAGGCTGCTTGCCGGCTGGCGGGAATCGCGGCGCATCATGGCTGCCAAGGATTTTCTGCCCATGCCGGCCCTGGAAGGCGGCAATTGACGTGTCAGGCCTGAAGGAAACCCGGAATTATCTGGTTTTGGGTGGCACTGGCTTTGTGGGCAGCGCCGTGGTGGCGGAACTGCAAGCCCGTGGCCACAGCGTGGTTGTCCTGCCGGCCCCGCGCCTGGCCAGTTCTGCCGCCACGGCGCGGGAGCTGCTGGACGAAGCCCTTGCCGCACCTGCCCGCGCGTCCCTGGCCGCTGCCCTAGCCAATGTTGACGTGGTCATCAATGCCGCGGGCCTGGCACTGCCAGGTGCCGCTGCCTCGCCGGCCCTGACCGGTGCCAATGCCCTGCTGCCGGCAGTGGTGGCGTCGGCCGCCCGCGCCGCCGGCACCGGGAGATTCATTCACCTCAGCAGCGCCTCGGTCCAGGGCCAGCGCAGCAGCATTGACGAAAGTGGTGAACGGGCGCCTTTTTCCGCCTATTCCCGCTCGAAGGCCCTGGGCGAGGAGGCGCTGGAGCTGCTGGCTCCGGCCACCGCTGACCATCTCAGCCTTGTCACGGTGCGTGCCACATCGGTGCAGGGGGCGGACAGGGCCACCACACAATCCCTGGTGGCCATTGCCCGCTCCCCCTTGGCGTCGGTGGCCTCCCCCGGTACTGCACCCACCCCCGTCAGTTCACTTGCGGCCCTGGCGTGGTTTGTTGCGGAGGTGGCCCAGCATGCAGGGGAAGTCCCGGCGGTGGTGCTGCAGCCCTGGGAAGGCCTGGATGTCCGCGGGGTGCTCGTGGCCGCGGGCGGGCGCCGCCCGTTGTCCTTGCCTCGCGGTCTTTGCCGTGCAGCCTTGGCGGCCGGCTTTGCGGTGTCCTCGCGCTTGCTGGGCGAACGGCTCCACGGCTCTTTGCGCCGGGTGGAACTGATGTGGTTCGGGCAGGACCAGGAACCGGGGTGGGCCCAAACCGTGGGCCTGCTTCCCACCCCGTCGGCAGCTCAGGTTTTGGAACAGGCGCGCCGCAGGGCGCAGGGCAGCTTAGGGGCCTGAGTGCGGAACTGCCGGGGGCGTGGGCTCGGGCCTTGCCTCCTCGGCAGGGTCCGCAGCGGGTGCATCCGGCGCCGCTTCCTTGCCCAGGTTCACCGGAGCCCACATGGCAGCTTCCGCGTCACCGCCCAGGGCACTGGGGACCAGCTCCTGGATCTGGGCCAGGCTGATGGCACCCTCGCGGACCACCCGCAGCCGCAGCCCGGTGGCGTCAACAATGGTCGAGGGTGTCGGGTCTGTACCTTCCACGGGGCGAAAGCCGTCCTCCAGGTACACCTCCACGGATTCGGCCAGCTGCGCACGTGCCCCGGACGCCGTTTGGGCGGCGGTTTGTCCGGTGCGGTTTGCGCTGGAGACAGCCAGGGGTCCGGTCAGTTCCAACAGTTCCAGGGCCAGCCGGTCATCGGGCACCCGCAGGGCCACGGTGCCCTGTGTCTCCCCCAGATCCCAGGTCAAGGTGGGCTGGGCATGGAAAATCAAGGTCAGCGGCCCCGGCCAGTATTTTTCCGCCAGCTTGCGGGCGTCGTCGGGAATGTCGGTGGCCAAACCTTCCATGGTGCCAATGCGGGCAATGAGCACCGGCGGGGGCATGTTGCGTCCACGGCCCTTGGCGGCCAGGAGCGTTGCCACGGCCTGGGGTGAGAAGGCGTCGGCGGCGATGCCGTACACGGTGTCGGTGGGCATCACAATGACCTGCTTGGCGGCAATGGCTTTTTGCGCGTGGGCCAGGCCCTCGGCGCGCTGTCCTTCATTGGTGCAGTTATAGGAAGTGGTACTCACGTGATCCATTCTTTCATTACAGCGCCCGCGCACGGGACGCCGCTCCTTGGTCAACGGCGAATGCCGCTGGTGGCCCTGTCCCGGCCGCCTAAATCCTGATGCCCCTGCACCTTGTGCCAGTTGCCACTGCCTTGGAACATTTCGGCCATCCGGGCCCCCTGGACTTCCGCGTGCTCCATCACGAAGAAGCCGCCGGGGCGCAGCAGCCGCGCAGCTGTTGTGGCGGCCGCCACCGGCAGTTCCATGCCGTCTTCCCCTCCACCATAAAGTGCCATGTGGGGATCGTGTAAACGCACCTCCACTTCACGCGGGATGGCGGCCGCTGGAATGTACGGGGGGTTGGAGACCACCACGTCCACCGCACCATTGAGTTCGGCGAAGGCATCACGCAGGTCCCCCTGGATGAGGGTGACGTTGCTGCCGGCAAGATTGCGCACCGCCCAGGGGAAGGCATCATCGCTTAGTTCCACCGCGTACACCTGGCAGCCGGGCACTTCGGTGGCCAGGGAACCGGCTATGGCACCGGAGCCGGTGCCCAGGTCAACGGCGGTCAGCTGAGCCTCCGGGCCGCGTTCATGGCGCAGACGTGTTAAGACGTCTATGCCCAGCTGCACCACGGTTTCAGTTTCCGGCCGGGGTACAAAAACGCCCGGACCCACCGCCAGCTCCAAGTGTCTGAACGGCGCCAGTCCGGTGATGTGCTGCAGCGGCTCCCGTGCGGCGCGGCGTGCCACAAGTTCTCGGTAGCCCGGTGGTGACACGCTTGTACCAAATAACATGGCTGCCAGTTCGCCACGGCTTACCCCCAACAGGTGGCAGGCGAGCAATTGGGCGTCCACGGCCGCCGAAGGCACACCCGCGGAGGCCAGCACAGTGGTGGCGTGGTGCACCGCCTCGGCCAGGGATTCCCCGGGAGCCGGCTCAGTCACCGAGCGCGTCCAGCCGGGCCTGCTCGTCCATTTCAATGGCCGACTGCACCACCGGCTCAAGGTCCCCGTTCATCACGGCGTCAAGGTTGTAGGCCTTGTAGCCGGTGCGGTGGTCAGCAATCCGGTTTTCCGGGTAGTTGTAGGTGCGGATGCGCTCGGAGCGGTCCATGGTGCGGATCTGCGACTTGCGCACGGCCGAGTTCTCAGCGTCCACAATGGCCTGCTGGTGCGCCAGGATGCGGGCCCGGAGCACCCGCATGCCGGCTTCGCGGTTTTGCAGCTGCGATTTCTCATTCTGCATGGCCACCACAATGCCGGTGGGAAGGTGCGTGATGCGCACGGCCGAATCCGTGGTGTTCACCGACTGGCCGCCTGGACCGGAGGAGCGGTAGACGTCAATCTTGAGATCGTTGGCGCTGATGTCCACTTCCTCGGGCTCATCAACTTCCGGCAGCACCAGCACGCCGGCAGCCGAGGTGTGGATGCGTCCCTGGCTTTCAGTGGCCGGCACGCGCTGCACGCGGTGCACCCCGCCTTCGAATTTCAGGCGTGCAAAAACACCCTCGGCAGGGTCATTGGAGCGGCCTTTGACGGCAATGGAGATGTCCTTGTAGCCACCCAGGTCGGACTCGGTTGCTGAAATGACTTCGGTCTTCCAGCTCCGTGAATCGGCGTAACGGGTGTACATGCGGACCAGGTCCGCGGCAAAAAGCGCCGCCTCATCCCCACCCTCCCCGGCCTTGACCTCCAGGATCACGTCGCGGGCGTCGTCGGGATCGCGGGGAATCAGCAGCCGGCGCAGCTTTTCCTGGGCCGCAGCGAGCTGTCCCTCCAGCACGGGGACCTCGGCGGCAAATTCGGCATCCTCGCTTGCCATTTCCCGGGCGGCCTCAAGGTCGTCCGCCAATGTCTCCACCTGGTGGTAGCCCTCCACCACATTGCTCAGTTCCGCATAGCGGCGGCCGAGCTTGCGGGCCAGCCCTTGATTGGCGTGGACTTCCGGCTCGCTCAGGCGCATTTGCAGCTCGGCGTGCTCATCAAGGAGCCCGTGGATGGATTCAAACATGTGAAAACCTCTCTCGACATCAAGTCAAGTCTAATAACTTCTATCTAAGCACCGGCACCAATGCCAAGAGGCGGGCCCGCACGGTGATGTGCGGCCCCGCCTCTTGTCTGCAGCTACTTGTCCTGCTCCGCCTTGGAGCCCAGGGTGGTCTTCTGGATCTGCATGAGGAACTCAACATTGGACTGCGTTTCACGGATCTTGGAGGTCAGCAGTTCCAGCGACTGCTGCATTTCCAGGCCGGAGAGCACGCGGCGCAGACGCCACATGATCTTCACTTCCTCCGCTGACAACAGGTTCTCTTCACGGCGCGTGCCGGAGGCGTTGACGTCAACGGCCGGGAAGATGCGCTTGTCGGCGAGCTGGCGTGAAAGCCGCAGCTCCATGTTGCCCGTTCCCTTGAACTCCTCGAAGATGACTTCATCGGCCTTGGAGCCGGTTTCCACCAGCGCCGTGGCCAAAATGGTCAGCGAACCGCCATTTTCAATGTTGCGGGCTGCACCAAAGAAGCGCTTGGGCGGGTACAGGGCCGCGGAGTCCACGCCACCGGAGAGGATGCGTCCGGAGGAAGGTGCGGAGTTGTTGTAGGCACGGCCCAAACGGGTCATGGAGTCCAGCAGGACCACCACGTCCATGCCCATTTCCACCAACCGCTTGGCGCGCTCAATGGAGAGCTCGGCCACCTGGGTGTGGTCATCGGCGGGACGGTCGAAGGTGGAGGCAATGACCTCACCCTTGACAGTGCGCTGCATGTCCGTGACTTCTTCCGGACGCTCATCAACGAGGACCATCATGAGGTGGACTTCGGGGTTGTTGATGGTGATTGCATTGGCGATGGCCTGCAGGATCAAGGTCTTTCCAGCCTTGGGCGGGGAGACGATCAGACCACGCTGGCCCTTGCCGATGGGAGCCACCAGGTCAATGACGCGCGGACCCACCTTTTTGGGATCCGTTTCCAGGCGCAGGCGCTCGGAGGGGTACAGCGGAACCAGCTTGGCGAACTCCACACGGTCTTTAAGTTCATCGGGGTTCTTGCCGTTGACGCTGGTGACGCGCACCAGCGCATTGAACTTTTGACGCGCGCTTTGGCCCTGGCTGCGGTCCTCGCCTTCGCGCGGCGCACGGATGGCACCGACGACGGCGTCGCCCTTGCGCAGGTTGTACTTCTTTACCTGGTTCAAGGACACGTAGACGTCATTGGATCCGGGCAGGTAGCCGGAGGTGCGGACAAAGGCGTAGTTGTCCAGAATGTCCAGGATGCCGGCCACGGGCAACAGGACATCGTCCTCGGTTACTTCAGTGTCGTCAAAGTCCGGTCCGGCGTTGCGGCCACGACGGCGTTCGTTGCGGTCACGGAAACGGTCATTGCGGTCGTTGCGGTCGTTGCGGCTGTTGTTGCCGCCGCGGTCGTTGCGGTCCGAACGGTCGTTCCTGTCATTGGAGTCGTTGGCGTTCCGGTCACGGCGGTTGCGGCGGTTGCGGTTGTTCCGCGTCCCGTCCTCGTCGTCGTTGTTGTTGGAGTTGCCGGCGGTGGCTGCATTGCCAGAGGCGTTGGAGGCGTTGGAGCCGTTGCCTGCGTTGGCGTTGCGTTCGGAACGCTGGTTGCGGTCGTTCCGGTCATTGCGGCTGTTGCGTCCGTTGCGGCCCGTGCGCTCGGCGCCTTCACCGGTGTCGGCAGCGGTCTGCTCGGCGGCGCCGTTGTCGGCGGGTTCCGCTGCCGGTGCCTGCGTCTGCGAAGCTTCCGCTGTGGCTTCCTGGGTACGTCCGCCACCCTGTGCCCGGCGGTTGCGGGTGCGTGGCTGGCGGCGGTTTTCGCCGTCGGAATCACTTGTTGCCGCGCCGGGCTCGGTTTCTGCGGCAGCCTCCTGCACAGCTGGTTCCTGGGTTCCGGTGGTAACAACACCGTCGCTGCTGGAGGCGCGGCGGGTGCGCCGGCCCCGTGTGGGACGTTCGGTGTTTTCGCTTGCGCTGTTTTCAGCCGCGGGGCTGGCGGCTGCGCTGTTTTCAGCGGCGGGGCTGGCGGCTGCGCCAGTGTCCGCTGCAGGCTTTTCCGCGGCGGAGCCCGGCGCGCTTTCAGCTGCGGAGGCCCTGCGGGATCCGCGCTTGGCCGGGGCGGATTTGGTCGCCGGGTCGGCGCCGGCAGCGGGGCGGTCGGCAACGGACGAGCCGCGCTGATGGGCTGAAATGGCATCCACCAGGTCCCCCTTGCGCATCCGCGAGCCGCCGGTGATGCCCAGCTGGCCTGCAAGTACCTGCAGTTGGGCCAGCTTCAGGCCTGCCAGGCCGGCAGACTTTGCCGGAGCAGTGGCTTGATTTAATTCAGCAGCTTTAGGAGCAGCAGCTGAAGTTATGGTTTCGGTCACGAAGGATCCTTCCCCCTCGATGGCGGGCCCAGTGGCTGGGGCCGCGATGATTAGTGTCGGATTCGACGCCTGCTGCCGCACAGGCAGGGTCAAGAATCCAAGGTTCCATTTTTCGCGTCTGCACTGGTCAGGGGCGCGGGAAATGAATGGGTTCACCCTTGGAATCAAATCTCACGGGGAGCTTTTGATCTTTTCCATTGCTGCGGCTGCCATGCATTGGAGCGGCAGACGCCATAGAAGACAACATGGGCCGCAAGGGAGGCATCAGTAAATTCCGCGCAGATCAAGAGAATGACCAGTGGGGAAAGATTTGTGAGCTACGGATGCACTTCCACTTTAGCACCCTCAAGGTCCACTTGCAGCCGTAAAACCCGCCATGACACGCTTTTTGCGTCGGCATGGGCGCCCTTTTCGCCCTCATTCGTGATGCGGCGCACAACTTGGTCCGCCTCGGCCGCACCGTTGGCCAGCACCATGACGGTGGGGCCGGCCCCCGAAATGAACGCTGCATGTCCGGCAGCCCGCAGACCGGTCACCAATGCGGCGCTTTCGGGCATGGCTGAGGCACGGTAATCCTGGTGCAGGTAGTCACGTGTTCCCGCCAGCAACAGCGCCGGATCGTGCGTCAAGGCATGCATCAGCAGCGCTGCCCGGCCGGCGTTGGCCGCGGCGTCCGCGTGCGGCACCGAGGCCGGCAGCATGCCGCGGGCGCGTTCGGTCTTAAGTTCCACGTTCGGGATCGCCACCACCGGGATCACGGCGTCCGACGGCGTGAGCCTGGCACTGGCGTAGGCCGCACCTTCGGCCCAGGAAATGGCCACGGCACCAAAGATGGCCGGGGCCACGTTGTCTGGATGGCCTTCCAGTTCCGAAGCCAGCTGCAGCACCCAGTTGCTGTCCTGGCGGTCCTCCACCGCCACGAGGGCGTTCGCTGCCATGATGGCGGCAACAATGGCGGCGGCGGAGGAGCCCAGGCCGCGCCCGTGCGGCAGCACATTGACGGCGGTGATCCGCAGCCCGGGGCGGCGGTAGCCCAGGCGGGCCCAGGCAGTCTCCAGCGTCTTCACCACCAGGTGACTGGCATCCCTGGGCAGTTCCGCCGCGCCCTCCCCGCTGAGGGAAAACTCCAGTTCATTCCCGTCCAGGACCGTGACTGACAAGCTGTCATGCAGCGACACCGCCAAGCCCAGGGAGTCGAAGCCCGGTCCCAGGTTGGCACTGGTGCCGGGGACGCGAACCGTTGCCGTGGCGCTGGCGGGGGTTTTCACAAGCGGGGAAACCATGGTGGACCTTGTCATCAGGGTTCCGCTAGTCCGTCAGGCCCAGCGCATCGGCAACTGTCACCACGTCAAAGACAACCGAGCGCGGCGCGGCCGTGCTGCCGTCAGCGTTCTTCAGGGCCCAGTCGGGATCCTTCAAACCATGGCCGGTGACGGTGATGACGAAGGTTTTCCCGGTGGGAACCTCGCCTGCGGCGTGCTTCTTCAACAGGCCGGCAACGCCGGCGGCCGAGGCAGGTTCCACGAACACGCCCTCCTTGGCCGAGAGCCAGCGGTGGGCAGCAAGAATCTGCTCATCCGTAACGGCTTCAATGAGTCCGCCGGACTCGTCGCGGGCGGCCACTGCCATGTCCCACGACGCCGGGTTGCCAATGCGGATGGCGGTGGCGACGGTGTCGGGTTCGGTAATGGGGTGCCCGGCCACGAAGGGCGCCGCTCCTGCTGCCTGGAAGCCCCACATGGTTGGCGTGCGGGTGGACACCGGCGCCAGGGTGCCGTTTTCCGCCGATTCGTACGGGGCGCAGTATTCCTTGTACCCGCGCCAGTAGGCGCTGATGTTTCCGGCATTGCCCACGGGCAGCACATGGTAGTCGGGGGCGTCACCCAGGGCGTCCACCACCTCGAAGGCACCGGTCTTCTGGCCCTCGATGCGGGCCGGATTGACTGAATTCACCAGGAACACCGGGTAGGAATCGGCCAGCTTGCGTGCCACGTCAAGGCAGTTGTCAAAGTTGCCGTCCACCTGCAGGATCGTGGCGCCGTGGGCCACGGCCTGGCTGAGCTTGCCCATGGAGATTTTGCCTTCCGGGACCAGCACCGCACAGGTGAGGCCGGCTGCCTGCGCATAGGCCGCCGCCGAGGCGGAGGTGTTGCCGGTGGAGGCGCACACCACTGCCTTGGCGCCGTTGGCCACGGCTGCCGTCATGGCCATGGTCATCCCACGGTCCTTGAAGGAGCCGGTGGGGTTCATGCCCTCCACCTTCAAGTACACGGTGGATCCGGTCAGCTCCGAGAGGTGCCGGGCAGGCACCAAAGGTGTGCCGCCCTCCCCCAGGGTGATGATTTTGGTTTCCGCCGTGACCGGCAAACGCTCTGCATATTCGCGGACAACCCCGCGCCACTGATGAGCCATTAGACTCCCTCCACCCTCAAGACACTCGTAACTGAATTAATGATGTCCAGGCCGCGGATGGCCTCGACGGTTGCTGCCAGGGCAGCCTCGCTTGCGCGGTGGGTAACAAAGCGCAGTTCCGCGGAGACGGTTCCGTTGCTTCCGCCATCCCCGTCGCGGTGCACTGTTTGACGCATGGTCTCAATGGAGACACCATGTTCGGCGAACAATGCAGTGATTTTGGACAGCACGCCCGGCTGGTCCGCCGCCTCCAGACCAATGCAGTAGCGGGTGGCCACCGCATCAATGGGCAGCACCGGCAGCACTTCCACGGTGGAGTCGGTTTTGCCCGGTCCGCCCAGCACCAGCCGGCGGGCAGCCGAGACCACGTCGCCCATGACGGCCGACGCCGTGGGGGCACCTCCGGCGCCGCGGCCGTAGAACATGAGCTCGCCGGCGTTTTCGGCCTCCACAAACACTGCGTTGAAGGCGCCGCGGACGGCGCCCAGCGGGTGTTCGCGGGGAATCAACGTCGGATGCACCCGGACGGAGACACCTGAGTTGAGCTTTTCGGCGATGGCCAGCAGCTTGATGACGTATCCGGCGTCCTGGGCGGCCGCAATGTCAGCGGCCGTGACGGCCGTGATGCCTTGGCAATCCACGTCCTCCAGCGCAACCCGGGTGTGGAAGGCCAGGGAGGCCAGGATGGCGCCCTTGGCTGCGGCGTCATGACCTTCGACGTCGGCCGTGGGATCAGCCTCCGCGTACCCCAGCCGCGTGGCCTCGGCCAATGCTTCGGCAAAGTCCGCGCCGGTGGAATCCATGGCGTCAAGGATGAAGTTGGTGGTGCCGTTGACGATCCCCATGACACGGGTGATCTTGTCCCCCGCCAGGGAATCGACAATGGGGCGCAGGATCGGGATGGCCCCGGCCACCGCCGCCTCGTAGGAGAGCTGCACGCCGGCGGCGTCGGCCTTTTCGTACAGGGTGGGCCCGTCCACTGCCAGCAGCGCCTTGTTGCCGGTGATCACGGTGGCACCGTATTCAATGGCTTCCAGGATCAAACTCCGGGCCGGTTCCAGTCCGCCCATCAGTTCAATGACAATGTCCGCACCGCGCACCAGCGCCGAGGCGTCAGTGGTGAACAGCTCCTGGGGAATTGCCACCTCACGCGGTGCATCAACGTTCCGCACGGCAATGCCGAGCAGTTCCAGCCGGGCTCCCGTGCGGGCGGCGAGGCCCTCGGCGTCGTCGAGCAGAATGCGGGCCACTTGGGAGCCCACATTCCCGGCGCCCAGGAGCGCCACCCTCAGGGTTTTAGTGTTGGCGGACGCGTTCGTGTCCACGGTGTTGCGCTCTGTCAAAGGTCTCTAGGCCCCTAAATCGCGTGCCAGTAAATCATCTTCTGTTTCGCCACGCACAATGAGGCGTGCAATGCCGTCCTTGACGGCAATTACTGGCGGACGGGGCACGTAGTTGTAATTGCTGGCCAGTGCCCAGCAATACGCGCCCGTTCCGGGAACTGCAAGCAGATCCCCGGCCGCCACGTCATTGGGCAGATATACATCTCTAACAACAATGTCACCGCTCTCGCAATGTTTGCCCACCACTCGGGACAGCGCAGCTGCCGCGTCGGAGCTGCGGTTGGCCAGCACTGCCGCATAATCGGCCTCATAGAGCACCGGGCGGGCATTGTCGCTCATGCCGCCGTCCACGGAAACGTAGCGGCGCGGTGCGGTCAGATCCTCCTGGCCGTCCACCTCCACCTGCACCGTTTTTTGCGTGCCGGTCTCGTACAGGGTGAAGGTGGTGCTGCCCACAATGGCACGCCCTGGCTCAATGGAGATCCTGGGGGCCTTGATGCCCAGCTCCCTGCAGCTTTCGCGGACGACGGCGGCCATCGCCTGGGCGACCTCGGCCGCCGGCCGCGGGGAGTCCACGGCTGTATAGGCAATGCCGTAACCGCCGCCCAGATCAAGTTCGGGCAAGGTCACCGCATACTTGCCCTGAATTTCGGCGGTGAAGGCCAGCAGCCTGCGGGCTGCCATTTCAAAGCCCTCGGCTTCAAAGATCTGCGAACCAATGTGGGCGTGGAAGCCCAGGAAGTTGATGCCTGGCGAGTCCACAGCGAATTTGGCGGCGGTCTCGGCGGGGCTCAGTTCCATCTCCGCCGTGGCGCCGCTGGGCAGCATGGACAAGCCAAATTTTTGGTCCTCATGCGCTGTGGCAATGGACTCATGGGTGTGGGCGTGCACGCCCGGGGTCAGGCGCAGCATCACCTTGGCCACCGTGCCGCGCGCTGTGGCCAGATCCGCCACCCGCACCAATTCGTGGAGGCTGTCCACCACAATCCGGCCCAGGTCCATGTCCAGGGCGCGGTTGATTTCCGCGTCGGATTTGTTGTTCCCGTGCAGGCCCAGCTTTTCACCCGTCAAACCGGCACGCCGGGCCACGGCGAGCTCGCCCCCGGAGCAGGTGTCCAGGCGCAGCCCCTCGGAATCCACCCAGCGCGCCACTTCCGTGGACAGGAAGGCCTTCCCCGCGTAGTAGACGTCCACGCCGCCGCAAATGTCGGCAAAGGCCGCGTCAAAGGCGTCCTTGAAGGTGCGGGCCCGGGCGCGGAAGTCATCTTCGCTCATGACAAACAGCGGGGTGCCGTACTGCTCTTTCAGTTCACTCACGGCAATGCCGCCAATGGTGAGACCGCCGCCTGGACCGCGTTCGACGTCGTGCGCCCACATGGCGGGAACAAGCTCATTGAGGTCCCCGGCGGCGGGAAGCCAGGCAGGGGCCAGCTCTGCGCCGGCTGCGGCTTGGTGGTTCACTTTACATCCGTTCCGGGGCTGATACGCCCAATAGGGACAGGCCGTTGGCCAGGACCTGGCCCACGGCGTCGTTGAGCCACAGGCGGGTGCGGTTGACGTCCGTGACGGCTTCCTCGCCCATGGGGGTCACCCGGCAGGCGTCATACCAGCGGTGGTAGGCGCCGGCAATGACTTCCAAATGCCGTGCCACGCGGTGCGGTTCGCGGAATCCGGCGGCCTGCGCCAGGACTCCGGGGTACTGTCCCAGCACTGCCAACAGCTCGGATTCCGTGGGATGGCCCAGCGCGGCGGCGTCAAAGGCGCTGCGCTGAACGTCCGCGGCGGCCGCATTGCGGGCCACTGCACAGGTGCGTGCGTGGGCGTACTGGACGTAGAACACGGGGTTCTCATTGGACCTCTTGGTCAATACATCCAAATCAATGTCAATGTTGGAGTCGGAGGAGAAGCGGGCCAGCGAATAGCGGGCAGCGTCGGTCCCCACCACCTCCACCAGGTCCTCCATGGTCACCACTGTGCCGGCCCGTTTGGACATGCGCACGGGCTTGCCGTCCTGGACCAGGTTCACCATCTGGCCAATCAGCACCTCAACCCGGTTGGCGTCGTCTCCCATGGCCGCCGCGGCCGCCTTGAGCCGGGCCACATAACCGTGGTGGTCCGCGCCCAGCATGTAGATGCACAGGTCGAAGCCGCGGTCACGCTTGTTCTTGAAGTAGGCAATGTCCCCGGCAATGTAGGCGGCGTTGCCGTCGCTCTTGATGACCACGCGGTCCTTGTCATCACCGTAGTCGGTGGAATTCAGCCACCAGGCCCCGTCCTTGAGGTACATGTTGCCCGAACCCTTGAGCTGGTCCAGCAGCTTTTCCACGGCCCCGTCCTCAAACAGGGAGTTCTCGTGGAAATACACATCAAAGTCCACCCCAAATTCGTGCAGCGAGGCACGGATGGCGGCGAACATAAGCTCCACGCCCTGGGCGCGGAACTCCTCTTGGGGATCGTCAGCGGTCAGGACTCCGGGATTGTTGGCCATGACCTCTTCGGCAATTTCCACAATGTAGGCTCCGCCATAGCCGTCCTCGGGTGCCGGCTCGCCCTTGGCGCTGGCCAGCAGTGAACGGGCAAACTTGTCGATCTGGTTCCCGTGGTCGTTGAAGTAGTACTCGCGGGTGACGTCGGCGCCCTGGGACTGAAAAATACGGGCCAGGGAATCCCCCACGGCCGCCCAGCGGGTGCCGCCGAGGTGGATGGGTCCGGTGGGGTTCGCCGAAACGAACTCAAGGTTGATTTTGGTGCCGGCCATGGCAGTGGTGGTGCCAAAGGTGGCGCCGGCCGCCACGATGGCCTTCGCCAATTCGGCTGCGGCGGCGGTGTCCACAATGATGTTCAGAAAGCCCGGGCCGGCAATATCAACTTTGGACACCCCGGCAATGGCGCCCAGACGGTTTTGCAGGACCTCGGCAATCCTGCGAGGGGCAACCCCCGCCGGCTTGGCCAGCTGCAAAGCAATGTTGGTGGCCCAGTCCCCGTGCTCTCGGCTCTTGGGACGCTCAACCCGCACTTCCGACGGCAGTGCCTCGGCGGGGACGGTGAGATCACCGGCGTCGACGGCTTCTTTGAGGCAGGTGGCAATGGCGGCGGAAAGTTCTTCAGGAGTCACGTCTCCAAGTGTACGGTTCAGCCAGTACCGTCCCCCAATCGGGGTGCGGGGAAATCGTCTTCGAGCATGCGGGGACGGCAAATGATCCAGGCCCCGGTGCCCAGCAACACCAGGGATGCGAAGAGGAAGGTAAAGGGCAGGGTCCAGGAGCCTGTCTGATCATGGAGCATCCCAAAAAACAGCGGACCTGCGCAAGCCAAGGCATAGCCCATGCCTTGGCCAAATCCGGAAAGTGCACCAGCGCCCTGTTGGGTTCGGGTCCGTTGGTTTATCAGCAGCAACGCCAGCGGGAAGGTTCCCGGGCCAAGTCCTGTCAGGGACACCCACAGCCATGTGGCGTCAGCTGGAGAGAACAGCAAACCCAGATAGCCGGCCACAAAACAACTCAGGGTCACCACCACCGCGGGAAAGGGGTTGCGCATTTTGGCCGCAATGATGGGGATGCCCAGGCTTAGCGGCAGTCCCAGTGCCCCAAACAACGCCAGCATGCTGCCGGCTTCACCCTGGCTGAGGCCCGCCTCGGTCAGGATCTGGGGCAGCCAGGCAAACAAGGCATAGGTATTCAGGGAGGTGCACCCGAACATCAACGTCAAACCCCAGGCAGTGGGTGACTTCCAGAGGTTCATTTTCAGTGGCACTGGGGCCGGGGCGGGGCGCAGCGGCAAGCCGGGCACGTTCAGGCCCGCCAATCCGGCTGGACCGGAGCCGTTGGCACCGGCTGGCGCTGCTTTCTCCCCAGAATCCTTGGAAAAGGCAGCCACCAACCACGGGACCAGTGCCACGGCGCTCAAGGCCGCCCATGATGAAAGGGAGAACTGCCAGTTCGTGGCGTCCGCAACGGGCACCGCAAGCTGCGCCGGAAGCGCCGTACCCACAGATATGGCAGTGACGTACACGGCCGTCATGAGGCCCACCTTGGTGGGAAAATGCTTTTTGACCAGCGGCGGAAGCAGCACATTTCCAGCCCCCAAACCAGCGAAGGCCACAACTGAGAAGATGAGGAAAAGGGGGGTGGTGGTAGCAAAAACGCGGGCGATCTGGCCCACCATGCCCACGGCCAGGGAGGCCATGATCAGCTTTTCCAGCGATGCCCCGCGAATCACAAAGGGGGTGAGAAAGCCAAACAGGCCGAAGGCGGCTGTGGGCAGCATGCCCAGAACGCCGATGGCCATGGGACTCAGGACCAGATCACTGCCGATGTTTGACAGCACCGGGGAGACGACTGTCACCGCCGCGCGCAGCGTCAGGGCCGTCAGAATAATTGCACTTGCAAGGAGCCAAATCTTGCCCGTTGGCCGCTGATTCACAGACACGTACACACCATTGTCCCAATATTACTGCCACAACCACACACCCACGGCCGCTGGCTTCCCTGAAGCTGCACTGCCTGACGGGGAGCAGCGCGGCAATTTTACATCCAGCGGCGTGTACCTGCTAAGCTCTTTCTCGTTCCCTTTGGCAGCTCCGGTTGCCACGCCTTCGTAGCTCAGGGGATAGAGCGTCCGCCTCCGGAGCGGAAGGTCGTAGGTTCGAATCCTATCGAGGGCACTTTGTGATGGTGCCCGGTTTGGCAAATTCATTTGCCGGACCGGGCACCATTTTTTATGCGTTCCGGGAAGCGCTGAGACCGCCGTTGGGCGGCGTTTGGGTCCGGTTTTGGGGAGTCCGGGTCGGGTACGGCGTGCACGGCAAGGAGCTGGTTGGGCAGGACCACCGGGCCCTGGTCACCATGGCAGTACCGTCAGCACCGGCGCCGTGCGCCGCGGTTGGAGCCGTTCCGGCTTGGGCCTGGAAGCGGGGGTGCCGTGGAAATGTAGCGGTGGCCAGTAGGTGTGGTGATCCTGGTTTCCGGGTAGCCGGACTGGGCCCCGGCGTCCCTTTCAAAGGACCAACCGGAAGCTTCCTTGGCCTGGTTGCAGGCAGTGCATAGTCCTTGGCCGTTGTTGAGGGAGGTGGAACCACCGGCGGCATATGACTTGATATGGTCGTACTCCCTAATGGGAGCGTCGCAGTAGGGGCTCTGACAACGCTGGTCACGAATTCGCAGGAACTCTTTGAGATTTTCAGGGAAAAACCGTGCCTTGGAATCCATAGCCAGAAGGCCGTTGCTGTCAGGGTGGGTGAAGAGCCGTTTGAGCCACACCCGCGGCGAAGAAGCCGTGCCACCGCCGCTTGCTTCCGGCGGGCCTTCGCCGAGAACCATGTCCCGGGCCAAAGGAGCCGGTATGGCCTCATAGCCCACCAACATTGCAGGCTCATTGTCGTTGCCGAACAATGTTCTGTCAGTCATGATCAGTTCCAGTGCCACGTCCGGCTGGGCCACTGCAGTGCACCATGGCTCCCGAAGAGCGCCGGTCGCAGCCGGCATTGAACTGCCGTCAGCAGCCGGGGCACCCCGGTGATCCCCCACCGTACCGGCACCCGCGTCACAGGCCGCATGGTGAATTAGACGATGCATCAACGCATCGGCCATGATTTGCCCTTTGCCACGTTCATCTCCGGCCGCTTGAGCGCTGCCGGCAATCTTGGTGAGCGTATTGAGGATACGCACCCCCTGCTTCAAGGGAATGAGTGCGGTCAAAAAAGTCATGCCGTCCGGTGCCGGACGCAGGGAGACATAGCGGTCATTCGCGGCCTTCCGCCGGCGCTTGACAAAGGACTCCGGGTCGAGGGTATAGGCCGCCTTCCGCGCCGCCGACCTAAGCTCGCCAGTGCCCATAAGTTCGACCCCAGCTGCTGCGCCGCCGATTTGCCGATCCACCTGTGCCCGGTCTGCCAGCGAGAGGAACACTGTTTCAGCGGCGATGATGGTGGCCCGGTATTCACTGAGCCGGCCCTCGGAGAAGGCGCGCATGCTACAAGGCATTTCCCGCACCAGCACCTCGGCCAGTTCACACAGTTGACGTCCCCGGTGCGGTGACTCGCGCCGGGCCAAGGCTATCTGCTGCGCAATTCCTTGACCTATTCTTTTATGTGGCACCCCGGACCGGGCTTGAGTGAGCCGCTGCTGTGCCACAAACAGGGTTTGGACCTGGGCCTGGGCGGCAGCCATGGAGTTTTTGGCTTCTTCCAAGGTGTTAATGAGATCCACAAAACCCTTCGCGGATAAAGATTCCACGGCAGCGGCATCAAATCCAAGCTCCGTGGGAACCCCGCCAAGTGCCGTAATCACTTCGCTCGCCTGGACGGCGCGTTTTTCAGCATGGCTGGCAGCTCTTTGTGCAGTAGCTGCGCGTTCATGCAGGGAAAGAAGCAGTTGAGCACCCTCCTGTTTCCGCACCGCTGCGTTGAATTCCGCCGCTGCCCCCTGGGCGGCAATTTGCGCTTGAGCGGAAAATTGATGCGCCAGGGCCGCGTCCAGCTGCGCCAGCATGGCCGGATCAAAAAGCATTCCGCCGCTTTCAATGACGCTGGAACAAAGTCCCCTGAGGGAGTCGCATTTGGCCATCACGTCGCTGCCGGTATTTCCCACGGGGGCGCCGCCGGCAACCACAGCATCATGGGCCCGGCGGTGGACGCCGTGCGCTGCTGCGGCAGGCCCCTCCCACGGCATTGAAGCAGAGCCCGATCCGGCCGAAGCAAAAAGCTCTGGGACCACCATTGCCATCACCGCCTGCGCCGTGGGCTTCAGCTTGTCAGCAGAGCCCGCTGATGGAGAAAAAATCAATTGAACATTGAAGCTGATGTTCGAAGAATTCCTATTCTCCTCGTACCTTAATTCTATATACGGGCACAGCCGTGGCCAAGGAAAAACCGCATGTTCAAAGAATCTGTGGACAACTGCCACCGCTGGCGATGCTGTGGAGGAAGCAACCCTGCACCAGGGAAATCACGCGCCCCGATCTGCTCCGGCCGGGACGGGCCGCAGGCCTCAGAGCAGTTGCAGCTTGAATCCTGCATGAGACTGGATAAAGCCCAACCGCCGGTAAAAACGGTGTGCCTCGGGCCTTGCGGCATCACTGCTCAACTGCACCAAGGCAACTCCCCTGCGCCCGCCCTCCTGAACAGCCCAGGCAATCATGGCCGAACCCAAACCCTGTCCGCGCAGCCGCTCATGAACACGGACAGCTTCGATTTGAAGCCGGGTGGCACCCCGCCGGGCCAGTCCGGGCAAAAACGTCAGCTGCATGGTGGCTGCAACAAACCCGGCCCCGTCAACCACCACACACAATAAATGCGCGGTGTCACCATCCACTGCCCGAAATGCGTCCAGATAGGGCCCGCGGTCCTCCGGTGCCACAGACTCCGCGGCCGCGCGCAGGGGATCATTGGCCAGCAGCTCCACCATGGCAGGAACATCCGCCTCGGTGGCCCGCCGCAGTTGAAATTCCCCGTTTGCGAGCGCAAAAGTTTCCAGCATCAACGAATGGACCTTCCCAGAAAGTAGCTTCCTTCACCATAACCCTCCGGCTGGCCTCCACCCGCCCAGGCCCTGCAAGCAACCCGGAACGCCGGGCAATGGATTCATGGAACACTTTCACCATGAGCAAATTGATTGCCCTTCTTGCCCTGCTCGTTGCACTGGCGTGGGCCGTCACGGCAACAGCGTCCTGGATCACCGCCAAAAAAGCCCCCCGCGCGCTGGGACGGGGCACGGCACTGCCTGCCGTGGGCCTTGCAGAACAGAACCGCTCCTTCCGTGGGGCGCAATTGCGAACTTTTGTTGCTGCCGTCTTCACGCTGGCCCTATTTGCCACCATTTTCCGTTTTTCAGTGGCTGTCGCGGGCCAGGCAGCCCTGACGGCGGTCCTCACCGCGCAATTGTCCAGCAGCGCCGGCCTGCTGCTGTTCTCCACGCTGCCGGCAAGGAAAGTGGCAAGCGGACCAGCCACGGCCGGCAGCCCCAAGGAAAGCCCCGGCTGGACCGCCAAGCGGTCCCTGCCGCTGACGCTGGCAATACTGCTGGCCGGCGCCGCATTCGTCACAGCCGCCGGCACCACGGCGCCGGGGTACCTGCCGTGGCAGAACGGCATCCCGGCATTGCTGGCCACCGCCGCGCTCGCCGGCTCGGCTTTGTTGGCAGCACGCCGGATTGCCACAACACACTGCCTGTCCGATCCGCGCATGGCTGCGCTGGATCAAAGGTGGCGCCAGCTTGCGCTGCGGAACCTGGCCGCTTTCACCAACGGCATGGCCCTGGCCGGTCTTGGCGCCACGGCGCTGCTTGCACGCCTGACCATGGGGGACGCGGCTGCGGGCTCCGCAGGCGCGTGGATAACAGCCGCTGCGGTGGCAGGTGCGGCACTGGCCGTTGCCGGCGTCGTACTATTGGCAGTTGCCATCCAGGGAACACTGACGCTGCCTGCCCGCATGCGCGGGGAAACCCCGCAGCGGGTGAGCGCATAAACTAAAGCCATCATGTCTTTGACTATTAGCTACCCTGCCGCGCTGCCCGTTTCCGAGCGCCGCGAGGACATTATGGCTGCCATTGCCGCCAACCAGGTCACCATCATTGCCGGTGAAACCGGGTCCGGAAAGACCACCCAGATCCCCAAGATGTGTGTGGAGCTGGGCCTGGCAGAGAAGGGCCTCATTGGCCACACGCAGCCGCGCCGTTTGGCCGCGCGCACCGTCGCCGAGCGCATTGCCAGCGAACTTGGCGTGGAAATTGGCCAGGAGGTGGGCTTCCAGGTCCGTTTCACCGGCCATGTGGGCCCGCAAACCAAGATCAAGCTCATGACCGACGGCATCCTGCTCGCCGAGATCCAGCGCGACCGGCTCCTGCGCAAATATTCGGTCATCATCATTGACGAGGCGCATGAGCGCTCCCTGAACATTGACTTCATCCTGGGCTATCTACGCCAGATCCTGCCCAAGCGTCCGGATTTGAAGGTGGTCATCACCTCGGCCACCATCGATCCCGAACGCTTCGCCAGCCACTTCGCCTCCGAAGACGGCCCCGCCCCCATCATTGAAGTTTCCGGCCGCACCTTCCCCGTGGAGATCCGCTACCGCCCCCTGAGCAGCCCGGCAGCGGACGACGACGATGCCAAGGTGGGCACCGACCGGCGCCTTGACGGCGGGAACAGTGAGGAGGACCGGGATCCTTTGGATGCCGTCTGCGACGCCGTGGACGAACTGGCCAAGGAGGCACCCGGGGACATTTTGATCTTCTTCTCCGGCGAACGTGAAATCCGCGACGCCGCCGATGCCCTGGCCGGGCGGGTCAAAAGCAATCCGCGGCTGCGGGACGTGCAGATCCTGCCCCTGTTTGCCCGGCTGTCCCTGGCCGAACAGCATGCGGTGTTCAGCCCCGGCAGCCGGAAGCGGATTGTGCTGGCCACCAATGTGGCGGAGACCTCCCTGACGGTGCCGGGCATCAAGTACGTCATTGACACGGGCACCGCGCGCATTTCCCGCTACTCGCACAGGACCAAGGTCCAGCGCCTGCCCATTGAAAGGGTCTCCCAGGCCTCGGCCAACCAGCGCTCCGGGCGGTGTGGACGCGTCTCCGACGGCATCTGCATCCGGTTGTACGCCGAGGAGGACTACAACTCCCGCAGTGAGTTCACGGATCCGGAAATCCTGCGCACCAACCTGGCTGCCGTGATTTTGCAGATGACTGCCATGGGCGTGGCCAAGGGACCCAAGGATGTGGAGAAGTTCCCGTTCGTGCAGCCACCGGATTCCCGGGCCATCACCGACGGCGTGACCCTGCTGCGCGAGCTGGGTGCGCTGAGCGCCCAGGGCGGCATCACCGGCGTCGGCCGCCAGCTCTCCCAGCTGCCGGTGGATCCGCGGCTGGGACGGATGATCGTGGAGGCCGCCAAGCGCGGCGTGGCCGCGGAGGTCATGGTGCTGGCCGCTGCCCTGACCATCCAGGACCCGCGCGAGCGTCCCACGGACAAGCAGCAGCTCGCGGCGGAGAAGCACAAGCGCTTTGCGGATGAGCATTCGGACTTCACCGGCTTTTTGAACCTATGGCGGTACATCAAGGACAAGCAGGCGGAGCTCTCCTCCAGCGCCTTCCGCCGGCTGTGCAAGGCCGAGTTCATCAACTACCTGCGCGTGCGCGAGTGGCAGGACCTGTTCACCCAGCTCAAGCAAATGGGCAGGTCGCTGGATATCAAGGTCTCCGGCAACGACATTGACCCGGTGGGCAATCACGACGCCATCCACATGTCCCTGCTGACGGGGCTGCTGAGCCACATTGGCCTCTACGACGCGCGCAAACGGGAGTATGCCGGCGCCCGCGGCACCAGGTTCGCCGTTTTCCCGGGCTCGGCCCTGTTCAAGAAGTCACCGGACTGGGTCATGGCCGCCGAGCTGGTGGAAACTTCGCGGCTGTGGGCGCGGGTGGCCGCCAAGTTTGATCCCCTGTGGGCGGAGCAGGTGGCACCGGAATTGGTCAAGCGCAGCTACAGCGAGCCGCACTGGTCCAAGAAGATGGGCTCGGTCATGGCCCATGAAAAGGTCACCCTCTATGGCGTGCCCATTGTGCCGGACCGCCGCATCCACTACGGGCGCATAGACCCCGAACTGAGCCGTGAGCTGTTCATCCGTCATGCCCTGGTGGAAGGCGACTGGCATAGCAACCACAAGTTCTTCCACCGCAACCAGGCCGTGCTGGCCGAGGTGGAGGAGCTGGAGACGCGCATGCGTCGCCGCGACCTGCGCGTGGACGACGAGACCCTCTTTGAGTTCTATGACCAGCGGGTGGGCGCCGAGGTGGTGTCCGAGCGGCATTTTGACAAGTGGTGGAAGGACGCCCGGCACAAAAACCCCGCCCTGTTGGACTTTGACACGCACGTGGTCATGGCCGAGGAGGCCGGGCTGGACCAGGACGCCTTCCCCAAGCTCTGGACCCAGGGCGAGTTTGAGTTGCCGCTGAGCTACGAGTTCCATCCCACCGCGCCGGGTTCCGCGCCCAACCCGTCCGACGGCGTCACGGTGCAGGTGCCGCTGTTGTTCCTGAACCAGTTGTCCGAGGCGCCTTTCAGGTGGCAGATCCCCGGGCTGCGCGCCGAGCTGGTGACGGCGCTGATCAAGTCGCTGCCCAAGGCCATCCGGAAGAACTTCATTCCGGCCCCCGATGTGGCCCGGCAGGCGGCACAGGCGCTCGCGGCCGACTTCGACCCGGCAGTGGATGAACTGGAGCCCTCGCTGGAACTGGCGCTGCGCCGCATCAAGGGCCACATCATTCCGCCCGGTTCCTGGAACTGGGCTGCCGTGCCCACGCACCTGCGCATGACCTTCTCCGTGGTGGATAAAAATGGCCGCGTCCTGGAGGAGGGCCAGGACCTGGCGGCTCTGCAGGCACAGCTGGCGGGGGCCACCCGCCGCGCCATTGCCGAGTCCCTCGGCGCCACCCCGCAAAGCGTCAAGGCCGCACGGGGATCAGGTCCTGCCGGTCCCCAGGCTCCCGGCCGGGCGCCGCACAGCGGCGGGACGGCCGGACCGGCAGCTCCCGGCGGCGGCATTGCCGAACGCTCCGGGCTGACTGAGTGGAGCATTGGCACCCTGCCGCGCGAGGTGAAGCGCCTGGTGGGCGGCCACACCGTCACGGGTTATCCGGCACTGGTGGATGAAGGGGCCACTGCCGGGGTCCGGGTGTTCCAGCGCCAGGATGCCCAGGAGGGCGCCATGCGCCGCGGCGTCATCCGGCTGCTGGCCCTGCGGGTGCCCTCACCTGACCGCTACGTTTTGGACCACTTGAGCAACACTGAAAAGCTCACCTTCAGCCAAAACCCGCACGGCAGCGTCACCGAACTCATTGCCGACTGCACGCTGGCCACCATTGACAAGCTCACCCCCGCCCAGCTGCCCTGGGACAGGGCCGGCTTTGACACCCTGTACGAGATGGTGCGGGCCGAACTGATCGACACCGTCTTTACAGTCACCGCCATTGTGGAAAAGGTCCTGGCCGCGAACATGCGCATCCGCCGGGCCCTGGCCCAAAGCACCAGCCTGCCCCTGATCAGCGCCCTCAATGACATCTCACAGCAGCTGGAACTGCTGGTCCACCCTGGTTTTGTGGCGAAGACCGGCTTTGCGCAGCTGAGCCAACTGCCGCGTTATTTGGCCGCCATTGAAAAGCGGTTGGAAAAACTGCCCGCCAATGTGGCCCGCGACGCCCAGTCCATGGCAGTGGTCCAGCGGCTGGAGGATGACTACGACGACGCCGTGGCGGCGCTGCTGCCCGGCCAACGTTCCGCCGCGGGACTTCAGCACGTGCGCTGGATGATTGAGGAACTGCGCGTGAGCTTGTTCGCCGTGGAGCTTGGCACGGCGTACCCGGTGTCCGAGAAACGCATCAAGGTGGCCTTGGCCAAGGCCCTGGCCTAACTGGACCGGCGGCGGCGCCGGGAACCGCCGCCGGAACCGAACTTAGTCCTGCGGGACGAACTGGCCGTGTCCAGCCCTTCGCAGGGCGGCCCTGAGCCGGCGCGCATTGTCATCAAGCACGTCCGGTTCCGGGTGGTTGTCCACGGCGTCAAAACTGAAGTTTCCCAGGCCAAAGGCCGGGAACACGTGAATGTGCAGGTGTTCGACCTCAAAGCCGGCGAGCATCACCCCGGCCCGGGGTGCACCAAAGGCCTCCAGCTGGGCCTGTCCAATGCTTTGGGCCACAGTGGCCAGCTTCGCCAGCAGTTCCGGCGGGGCGTCGGTCCACTTGTCCACCTCCAGCCGGGGCACCACCAAAACATGGCCGTCAGTGATGGGCCCAATGGTCAAAAAGGATACGCACTCCTCGTCCTTCCACACGAACCGGCCCGGGATTTCACCGGCAATGATTTTGCTGAACAAGGTGCTCAAGAACTACTCCTGTCAAAGGTTTAAAGCGTGGAGACGTCAAGGACAAAGCGGTACTTCACGTCCCCTGCCACCATGCGGTCATAGGCGGCGTCCAAATCGGAGGCCGCCACCAGTTCAATGTCCGAGGCAATGCCGTGCTCGGCACAAAAGTCCAGCATTTCCTGGGTTTCGGCAATGCCGCCAATGAGCGAGCCGCCATAGGCCAGGCGCTTGCCAATCATCAGCCCGGGCTGGATGGGCGGCATGGCCTCGGCGGGCAGACCCAACTGGATCAGGGCGCCGTCCCGGGCCAGGGTGGCCAGGTACGGGTTGAGGTCGTGGACGGCGGCCACCGTGTCCAGGATCGCATTGAGGGAGTTCGCGGCCCCCGCCATGGCCTCCGCGTCAGTGGACACCACCACGTGGTCGGCACCCAACGCCAGGGCGGCGTCGGCCTTGGCGGCGGAGGTGGTGAACACCGTGACGGTGGCACCAAGGCCCTTGGCGATCTTCACGCCCATGTGGCCCAGCCCGCCCAGGCCAATGACGCCCACAGCGTCGCCTTCCTGGACGTCGAGGTAGCGCAGCGGCGAATACGTGGTGACGCCGGCGCACAACAGCGGTGCGGCCGCGGCCAGGTTCATGCCCTCGGGAATGTGCAGCACGTAGTTCTCATCCACCACAATGGCCTTGGCGTAGCCGCCCTGGGTGATGGTGTCCCCATTGCGCCGGTCCACGGCCCCGTAGGTGCCGGTGTTGCCCATTTCGCAGTACTGCTCAAAGCCTTCCAGGCAGGAACCGCATTCGCGGCACGAGTCCACCATGCAGCCCACACCCACCACCTGGCCCACCGTAAAGCCCTGAACCGCCTTGCCCACACGACTGACGGTGCCCACAATTTCATGCCCGGGAACCAGCGGGTAGCTCACCTGGCCCCATTCGGCGCGGATGGTATGCACATCGGAGTGGCAGAGCCCGCAAAATTCAATGGCGATTTCCACATCGTGCGCGCCGGGCTCGCGGCGTTCAACGGTGCTGGGCACCAGGCCCGAGGTGGGTGAGGTGGCTGCGTATGCTTTTACTTCGGTCATGAATCCACACTAGCGCCGTTCCGGCGGCAGCGTGCGGCAGCCGGCGGCAGCGTGCCTAGACTGGAACAATGGAGCCAAGCCACGCAAACCCCGCCGACCATCTTGCCACCGCAGCCCAGCGGGCCTGGACCAAGGCAGCCATTGCCAAGGTCCAGGCGGAAAACAACCGCTCGGCGGATACGCACCTGCATAAAATCGAGCTCCCGGCCCACTGGGGAGTGGATTTATACGTCAAGGACGAATCTTCCCACCGCACCGGCAGCCTCAAGCACCGGCTGGCCCGTTCCCTGTTCCTTTTTGCCCTGGTGAACGGCTGGATCAACCACGGCACCACTGTGGTGGAGGCGAGTTCAGGCAGCACGGCGGTGTCGGAGGCGTATTTTGCCCAGCTGTTGGGCCTAGACTTTGTGGCCGTCATGACGCGTTCGACCAGCCCGGAGAAGATTGCCCTGATTGAGCAGTTTGGCGGGCGCTGCCACTTTGTGGACCACGCGCCGGAGGTGTACCAGGCCGCCGCCACCCTGGCTGCACAGGACAACTGGCACTACATGGACCAATTCACCTACGCCGAGCGGGCCACCGACTGGCGGGGAAACAACAACATTGCCGAATCAATCTTCAGCCAGCTGGCCCACGAACGCTTCCCGGAGCCGCGCTGGGTGGTGGTGGGTGCCGGCACCGGGGGCACCTCGGCCACCATTGGCAGGTACCTGCGCTACCACGCCCATGCCACGGCTCTGGCGGTGGTGGATCCGGAAGGCTCGGCGTTTTACCCGGCCTGGAAAAATTCCGACATGCAGTGGGTCACGGGACGCTCCTCCCGCATTGAGGGCATTGGCCGGCCACGCGTGGAACCCAGTTTCATCCCGGGGGTCATTGACGCCATGGTTGAAGTTCCCGACGCCGCCTCCGTGGCAGCCATGATCCACTTTGAGCAGCTGAGCGGCCTCCACGCCGGCCCGTCCACGGGCACCAACCTGTGGGGCGTGTGGCAGTTGGTGGCGCGCATGGTGGCCGCCGGTGAGCGCGGCAGCATTGTCACGCTCATGTGCGACGGCGGTGAAAGGTACGCGGGCAGCTACAACAACAGCGAATGGCTGGCGGCCAAGGGCCTGGATCCTGCGGCACAGCTGCGGACCCTTGCCGACTTCTTCGCCACGGGCAGCTGGGACGCCGGCGGCCGCTCCTAAAGTTCCACCGTCCGGCCCGGCGCCAAGTGTTCAAACACCACGCCGTGCTGGGCTCCGATGCGGGCAATGTGGGACTCGGTGAACTCCAGGCCCTGCTCATTGAGCAGGCCGTCGTGGATCTGGAAGGCCCGTGGAGCCCGCACCGAGACCACAAAATCCACCACCTCCGCCACCTTCGACCACGGTGCCTGCACGGGCACCAGCAAGGTGTGCACCGCAACGCCATGGGGAACAATGAGCGAATCCCCCGGGTGATACACCGCGCCGTCGGCGTCCTCAATCAAGTAGCCCACATTGGGGACCACAGGGACCGAGGCGTGGATAAGTGCGTGTTGGCCGCCAAAGCACCGGACGGAAAAGCCGGCAGCTTCGAAGCCGGTGCCGGGCGCCGTGTCGTGGATGCGTTCGGCCTGCCCGGGAGCCTGGCCGCGCAGTTCCGCCGCCACCTTGTGGGGGGCATGAATGGTCAGCGCCGGCGACGCGGAGAGGGCCTGGACGAGGGCGTCGGCGTCGAAATGGTCGGCGTGTTCATGGGTGATCAACACGGCGTCGGCACCGGTGAGCGCCTGCGCCGATTCGGACAACACGCCCGGGTCAAGGACCAGGGTCCTGCCGTCGCGTTCAAGCCGGACACAGGAATGGGTGAATTTTGTCAGCAGCATGGGCCCAGCCTATTGCCGCAGCCGCTTCTTGGCCATGGCCACCGCTGGGGATGCAGGCGGGTGCGCTAGGCTGGTCCATTGGAATACTCTGCAGGAGGGAAGGTAGTGGACATGGCGGATGCGCCTGTCAGTCAGCAGCGGGTCACCAAACAGCGCCTTGCCATCAGCGCCGCGCTGGACACCCTGGATGACTTTGTCAGCACCCAGGAGCTGCACCGCCTGCTGCATGCGCAGGGCACCAGGGTCTCCCTGGCCACCACATACCGGATCCTGGCCTCCCTCGCCGAGGAAGGACTGGTGGACACCCTGCGCAATGGTGAGGGCGAAGCCGTCTACCGCCGGTGCTCGGCCACCAACCACCACCACCACCTGCTGTGCCGCGAGTGCGGCAAGACAGTGGAGGTGCAGGCCCCGGCCGTGGAGAGCTGGGCGGCCAAGATTGCCCAGGCCAACGGCTTTACCCAGGTCCAGCACACGGTGGAGATTTACGGCCTCTGCCCGGAATGCTCAGCCCGCGCCTAGCTGCGCTGCCACCGCAGTGCCGGGCCGCGCGGCCCAGCCGCGGCGCCGCCGCCACGATCCCGCCACCCGGGCCAGCACATAAATGGTGAAGGACAGGGTGGTCACGTAGGGGCTGATGGGGATGCTGCCGCCCAAAGCCAGCATGATCCCGCCCACGGTGGAAATCATGGCGAAGGCCACGCTCAGCGCAACCACCATCCGGGGTGCCGCCGTGACCTGCAGCGCCGCGGCCGCAGGGGTGATGAGCAGGGCCAGCACCAGCAGCGCACCCACCACCTGGATGGAAAGCGCCACGGCGATCCCCAGCAAAAACATGAAGGCCAGCGACAGCGTCCGCACCGGAACGCCGCGCGCGGTGGCAATGTCCGGATCCACGCTGGCAAAGGTCAGCGGCCGCCAAATCAAGGCCAGCCCCGCCACCACCACCAGCGCCGTGCCGGCCAAAACAGAGAGCTGGGTGGAATCCACTGAAACAATCTGCCCCGTCAACAAGCCAAACTTGTTCGCCGAGCGCCCCTCGTAAAGCGAGAGGAACAGGATCCCCAGCCCCAGCCCAAAGGGCATGATGACGCCAATGACGGAGTTTTTCTCCCTGGCCCGCACACCCATGGCGCCCAGCAGCAGGGCCGCCAGCACCGAACCGACCAGGGACCCGAAGATCACGTCGGCGCCAATGAGCAGGGCAAAGGCGGCCCCGGCAAAGGACAGCTCGGCGATCCCGTGGACTGCAAAAGCCAAATCCCGCATCATGACAAAGGTGCCGACGAGCCCGCCCACCAGGCCCAGGATGGCCCCGGCAATGAGGGTGTCCCGGAACAGCGGCAGCAGCTGCCCGTAGTTGGAGAAGTCCAGGACGGCACCGAAAATATCCGCCCAGTTCACCGCACACCCCCGCCGTGCAGCAGGGCGTGGCCTTCATCGAAGCTGTGGCCGTCAACCACCGTGTCGGGGCGGCCCACCACCACCATCCTGCCGTTGAGGTGCAGCACCTCGACATCGGTGCCGTAGAGCCTGGAAAGCACCGAGGTTTGCATGACTTCCTCCGGGGTGCCCATGGTGAAACGGCCGCCGGCGAGGTACAGCACCCGGTCCACGTGTTCCAGGATGGGGTTGATCTCATGGGTGACAAAGACCACCGCCGTATTGTTTTCCCTGGCCTGCCGGCCCACCAGGGCACTGACTGCCTTTTGGTGGTTCAAGTCCAGGGACAGCAGCGGCTCATCACAGAGCAGCGCCTGGGGATTGCCGGCAAGGGCCTGGGCCACGCGCAGGCGTTGCTGCTCGCCGCCGGACAGCATGCCCACCGGAATGTGGCCGTAGTCCTCGGCGCCCACCTGGGCCAGGAGTTCATCGACCCGGGCGCGGTGGCTGCGCCCGCGCAGCCGGAAACCCCATTTGTGGCCGTCCAGCCCCAGGCCCACCAGATCACGTGCCCGCAGGGCCAGCTCCGGTGCCAGGGTTTTTTGCTGGGGGACGTAGCCAATGGTGCGGCTGCCGCGTCTGGCGGGGACGCCGTCGAGCATCACCTGCCCGGAGCTCAAGGGGGCCAGGCCCAGCAGCACCTTCAGCAGCGACGTCTTGCCGCTGCCGTTGGCGCCAAGCACGGCCAGAAATTCGCCGGCCTGCACCTGGAGGTTAAGGTCCTGCCAGAGGGTGCGGCTGCCGTATTTCAAGGCGGCGCGCTTGAGGCTGATGACGGGGGTGGTCACTGTCCGGACGCCGCCTGCGGTGCCTGCCCAAGGGCTTGTTCCAGTGCCGTGGTGTTGGCGTCCATCCACTGCACATAGTCATGCCCGTCCGGCATGGTCTCGGCAAAGTCCACCACCGGGACGCCGGCGGCCACGGCTGCGGCCTTGACCTCTTCGGTCTGGGCGCTGCTGGTCTGGGCGTTGTAGGCAAGCACGCCCAGCCCCTCCGAGCGCATGAGTTCCAGGGTCTGTTTGAGCACCGGGGCGGGAACGTCGCTGCCGTCCTCCACCGCCTCCGTAAACTCCTCAGGGGTCTGGTTGCTCAAGCCCGCCGCTTCGAGCAGGTACAGCGGCACCGGCTCGGTCACGGCCGCCGGCTGGTCCCGGTGCAGCTGCGCCAGCGCATCCAGGCGGGACTGCAGTGCTGCCAGCTTTTCCTTAAAGGCAGCGGCCGACGCAGCGAAATCCGCAGCCTGTTCCGGCTGTGCGGCGCTGAAGCGGCCGGCCAGCTCATCAGCCAGTTTGCCCATGGTGGGCAGCGAGTACCAGAGGTGCTCGTTGAACTCCTCCCCCGCCCCGGAGTCCGCCTCCAGGCCGGAGA
This sequence comes from Specibacter sp. NPDC057265, assembly GCF_042668835.1. Classification (NCBI taxonomy): domain Bacteria; kingdom Bacillati; phylum Actinomycetota; class Actinomycetes; order Micrococcales; family Micrococcaceae; genus Specibacter; species Specibacter sp. NPDC057265. The sequence goes on along the minus strand of NZ_JBHUYE010000005.1, from coordinate 38,679 downwards.
GCTCACTGACATTGATGACGTTGGCGTCATCCACCTGGCCCTTGGCCAGCTGGCCGAAGAAATCGTCATAACCGCCACCGTTTTCAATGCCCAAATCGGCTTTGGACACCGCCAGCTTGTCCTGGGCATTGGCCTCATAGCCGTGGGGATCGGCACCAGATTGGGAAATGATCGAGTGCACGGACACGTGGCTGCCGCCCACCTGCTGGGCAATGGAGCCGTAAACATTGGTCGCCGCCACCACGGAGATGGTGTCCGGGGCGCCGGCACCGCCCTCGGCCGCCGTACCGCCCGGGGCACAGGCGGAGAGCGTCAACGCGGCAGCTGCGGCTGCCGCCAGGGGAAAAGAGATCCGGCGCGGAAAAAGCATGCGGTTCCTTAGAAGGTTGCTAATGAGAATTGTTACCAAGAGAACCAGCATAGCTGATATTGGGAATGGTTCGCATCAAGATCGACGCCGGTCCTGGATGTTTGTCTGCGTGGCGTCACGGATCTCACCCACCAGCTGTTCAATGACGTCCTCCAGGAACAAGGCGCCCAGGGTGCTGCCCTGCTCGTCAATGACCCGCGCCATGTGGGTGCCGGTGGCCTGCATGGTGGCCAGCACGTCCTCAATTTCCTCCGTGGCCAACAAGTTCACCATGGAGCGCACCCGGCCCTCCCCAATGGGCAGCTGGTAGCGCTCCCGCGGAATGCGCAGCACATCCTTCAAGTGCAGGTACCCCAGCAGGGTGCTCTGGTCATCGGCGAAGACAAAGCGGGAAAAGCCCGTTTTGCCCACCTTGTGCTCAAAGTCCACGGGCGTGGCGCTGGTGGGCAGCGTCACCAGCTCCGACAAGGGCACCATCACCCCGCGCGCGGTCTGCGAAGAGAACTCCAGCGCCCCTGTGATGAGTCCCGTCTGGTCATCCACCAGGCCGCTGCGGGTGGATTCCTCCACAATGGACTGCACCTCCTCCAGGGTGTAGCTGGAGGAGACCTCATCCTGGGGCGTGATCCCAAAGCAGCGCACCAGGTGGTTGGCGCTCCAGTTCAGGGCCACAATCACCGGGCGCACCAGCTTGCCCACCAGCACCAGGGGCGGAGCCAGCAGCAGGGCTGCCTTGTCCGCGGCGGAGACGCTCATGTTTTTGGGCACCATCTCCCCAAAGGTCACGTGCAGAAAGGTCACCAGCGCAAGCGTCACCACAAAGGCCAGCGGTCCCGCCACGCCCTCGGCCAGGCCCACGGCATGCAGCGGCCCTTCCAGCAGGTGGTGGATGGCGGGTTCGGAAACGTTCAAGATCAACAGCGAACACACCGTGATGCCCAGCTGGGAACAGGCCAGCATCAGGGAGACGTTTTCCATCGCCCCGAGGGTGATCCTGGCCCGTTTGGAACCGGCATCGGCCAGGGGTTCGATTTGGCTCCGCCGGGCGCTCATGACGGCAAATTCCGCAGCCACAAAGAAGGCGTTGCCCAGCAGCAGCACCACCAGCCAGGCAATTCCGGCTCCGGCGCTCATTGCGCTTCCCCTGCCGGATCCGGTGCGGCGGGAATGAAGCGGATTCTATCGACCCGGCGCCGTTCCACCCGGTCCACCACCAGCAGGCCACCCTCCACCGCCACGGTGTCCCCCACCACTGCTATGCGGCCCAGCTCGGCCATCATGAAACCGCCCAGGGTTTCATAGCCGGCCTCGTCCGGAACATTCAGCGCGCCAATGCGTTCAGAGACCTCATCGGGGCGCATCAGACCCGGGAAATACCAGGTCCCGTCGGCAGTGAGCAGAATTCCGGGCTTGACCCGGTCATGCTCATCGGAGACCTCCCCCACAATTTCCTCCACCAGGTCCTCCAGGGTCGTGACGCCGGCGGTGCCACCGTATTCGTCCTGCACCACTGCCATCTGCAGATTCCCCTCGCGGAGCTCCAAAATCAAGGCATCGAGATGGACGGTTTCCGGAACCCGCAGGACCTCGGTCATGATGGCGCCCACTTCAATGCCCTCGCGTTTGTGGAAGGGGATGGAAACGGCGCTTTTCAAGTGCACCACGCCGAGGACTTGATCGGCCGACTCCCCAATGACGGGAAAGCGTGAAAAACCCGTGCGCCGGGCAATGTCAATGATGTGGGCCACGGATCTGGTGCTCTCAATGGTTTCCACGCGCATGCGCGGGGTCATGACGTCGGCGGCGGTGCGGGCGGAAAAACTCAAAGTGCGGGCAATAAAGGTCGCAGTGCCCTCATCCAGGGTGCCCATGGCGGCGGAGCGGCGCACCAGGGAGGCCAGTTCCGACGGCGAACGGGCCCCGGAAATCTCTTCCTTGGCTTCCATGCCAAAGACGTTCAACACCTTGTTGGAAAAACCATTCAACACCACAATGGCGGGCTTGAAGATGGCAGTAAAAAGCAGTTGCGGCCGGGCCACCATTTTGCCAATTTCGAAGGCCTTGGCAATGGCCATGTTTTTGGGCACCAGCTCACCAATCAACATCGACAGCAGGGTGGCCAGCACCATGGCAATGGCCAGGGCAACGCCCTTGGCGGCTGCCGCGGGGATCCCCACCGCGGCCACGGGTGTGGCAAGCAGTGCGCCCAGCGACGGTTCCATGAGGAAGCCGGTGAGCAGGGTGGTCAAGGTGATGCCCAGCTGGCAGCTGGAAAGCTGGGTGGAGAGGGATTTGAGGCACCGCAGCAGTGGCACGGCGCGCTGGTCGCCCTGGTTCACCGCGCGCTGCACGGAGGCCTGGTCCAGGGCCACGAGGGAAAATTCCACGGCCACGAAGAATCCCGTGCCCAGAATGAGCAGCAGGCCGGCTGCCAAAAGAAGCCATTCCACGCGCTACCCCACCCCCCGCTTCATGCTGGCGGCCGGCGCAGGGGCAAGTGGCGCATCCTGCGTGGCGGTGAAGGCCCGCCTGGCCGCCGGCGGAGGGTGGTCGGCGCCGGGCTGGCCCGTGGCGGCCGGCGCGGCGATGGTGGTGCTGGGTTCATGTGTTCGGGGTTTGCCGGCATGTGCAACAGTTTTGCGTGCACATTTCACTGTGCTTCGCAGGCTGTTCCGCCGGCCCCTAGATTTACTTTCCATAGGAGTTTTAGTGTACCCCAGCGCCTTGCCCGGACAAGGTGCGCAGGCGCCTAGGCAAGCCTGCTGTGCTCTCCCAGGGCGTGGAAGGTGCGGCTGTGGTAGACCATGGGCGCGTGCGTGTCCGCCGGGGCCAAAACGTCCACCACCTGGGCCGCCAGCAGCAGTGAACCTCCTGCGGGGGTGCGGCTCAAAATGGTGCAGCGCAGGGCGTAGCCGCCGTGGAGCAGCAGGGGTTCGCCCGTCTCCAGGGTGGTCCACGCCATGGAGCCGGAGAAACGTTCGCTCTTGGAACTGGCAAAGATGCGTGCCAGTTCCAGATCCTTCGAGGTCAGCAAATGCACCACAACGGTCTGCGCGGCGGCAATGGCGGCGGCCGAACCGCTGGCGGCGGCCAGGGAGAAGGCGAGCAGCGGCGGCTCGGCGGACACTGACGCCACGGATGAGGCCGTGATTCCCACCGGTCCCGTGGCGGAGGGGGCCGTGATGATGGCCACCCCGGCCGGATGGCCGCCAAAGGCCGCCTTGAAGCCGTTGGTCAATGCCCCCGGCCCGGCCGGCTCCCGCCGCATCTGCACTGTCATGGTTTTGCCTTTCCTCCCGCCACGTCCCGCCGCCGTGGCCGGGATCCTCAAGCGACTCTAAGACCTCAACCTTAGTTGAGGTCAAGCGGGGTGGCCATGATGCGGCTCACAGGCGTTGGGCGAAGGATTTGGGGGAACGTCTTGGAGGGAACCGTCAAAGGCACGTGCGCCGGGGCCCTTGAGGGCATTTTGGTCCTCCGGGTTGACGAAGCCGCACTCGGCCAGGGACAGGCAGCCGCAGCCAATGCAGCCGCCCAAACTGCCGCGCAGCTTTTCCAGGGCCGCAATGCGGATATCCAGCTCCGCCTGCCAATGCCGGGACAGCTCCTGCCAGTCAGTCTGGGTGGGCACGCCCTGGGAGGGCAGGGTGGCAAACACCTCGGCCACCAGCGACAGCGGAATGCCGGCGCGCTGCGCAGCCCGGATGACCGCCACCCGCCGCAGCACCGATCGCTCGTAGCGGCGCTGGTTTCCCGAGGTGCGGGTGGAGAAAATGAGTTCCAGCCGCTCATAAAAGTGCAGCGCGGAGACGCTCACGCCCGCCCGCTCGGCCACCTGGCCCACGCTCAACTGCTGCCCGGCATGCACCCCCGCCATGGCTAGGCGCCGGTGGCGGCGCGGATGCCTGACACCGCACGCTCCACAATGTGGTTCACGCCGGCGGCCACATCCACCACGACGGCGGCTTCATCCGCTTCCAGCGGCTCAAGCGCCGCCAGCTGCGAGGCCAGCAGGGCCGGCGGCATGAAGTGGCCGGAGCGGCCCTCCAGACGGGTGCCCAACACTTCAAGGGAACCGTTCAAGTGCAGAAAAACCGTGTGCGGGGCCTGCCTGCGGATGGCGTCGCGGTAGCTGCGTTTGAGGGCCGAGCACGCCACCACCATTCCGTCCCCCTGCGCCTGGGCCAGCTCGTGCCCCACCAGTTCCAGCCAGGGCCAGCGGTCCTGATCGCTCAGCGGCGTGCCCGCAGCCATTTTGCGGATGTTTTCCGGCGGATGCAGGGAATCGGCGTCGACAAAGGGAAAATTCAAGGCATCGGCAATCAAGGCACCAATGGTGCTTTTCCCGGCACCGGAAACGCCCATCACCACCACATGGGTGGCGGTGGGCGGGTTTGCGGGCCTGCTGGTGCGGGTGTGGAGGCTGGTCATGACTTCCTGTATAGCAAAGATCACAGCGGGGCCGCGGCACGTGCCGCCGGTGTCGAAGGATTCCCGCCCTGGTGTTGGGGGCCGGCGTGCCCGGCCCCACTGCGGGAGCCGGCCGCTACCAGCCCTGCGGCAGCGGCCGGCCCTCCTCATAACCGGCGGCCGACTGCACGCCCACCAGGGCCCGCTCCCGGAATTCGGCCAAGGACGCGGCACCGGCGTAGCTGAGGGAGCTGCGCAAACCTGAGGTAATCATGTCCAGCAGGTCCTCAACACCTGGCCTGGCCGGATCCAGATACATTTTGGAGGTGGAGATGCCCTCCTCAAACAAGCCCTTTCGCGCCCGCTCAAAGGCGGCCTCGCCCAAGGTGCGGTTTTGCACCGCACGCGCCGAGGCCATGCCGAAGCTTTCCTTGTACCGGCGCCCGTCGGCGTCCAGATGCAGGTCCCCCGGGCTTTCGTAGGTGCCGGCGAACCACGAGCCGATCATGACCTGACTGGCCCCCGCCGCCAGGGCCAGGGCCACATCCCGCGGATAACGCACACCCCCGTCGGCCCAGACATGCGCACCGAGCCCGGCCGCCGCCGTCGAACATTCCAGCACCGCCGAAAACTGTGGCCTGCCCACCGCCGTCATCATGCGCGTGGTGCACATGGCGCCGGGCCCCACACCCACCTTGATGATGTCGGCGCCGGCCGCCACCAGCTCGCGCACACCGTCAGCGCTGACAACATTGCCGGCAGCCACCGGAACGCCCGGCGAGAGGGTCCGTACGGCACGCAGCGCCTGCACCATGCCCTCCTGGTGTCCATGGGCGGTGTCCACCACCAGGGCGTCCACCCCACAGTCCAACAGGGCTGCACCCTTGGCGGCCACGTCCCCGTTAATGCCCAGGGCAGCGCCCACACGCAGCCGGCCGTCCGCGTCCAGGGCAGGCTGGTAGATCGTGGAGCGCAGGGCCCCGGCCCGGGTCAGGACGCCCACCACCTCCCTGCCGCGCAGCACCGGCGCGTAGTCGGTCCCGGCTGCGTCCAAAACGGCAAAGGCTGCACGCAGGGCCGCGTCGGTGCGTGCCTTGGCGGCCGCGAAGTCCAGTTCCCCGGCGTCGGCCAGCGCACGAATGGCATCAAAGGGTGCCGCATCCAGCGTCAAGGCATTGGCGCGCATGACCGCGGCCAGGGAGGAGAACCTGTCCACGCCGGCACAATCGGAGCCGCGCACCACACCCGCAAAGCTGTTGCCCGCCACCACCACCACCGCACCGTGGGAGCGCTTGTCCATTAAATGCGTGGCGTCAAGGACAGTGTTTTCCGGGGACATCAGCAGCGGCGTTTCAAAAAGCGCATCGCGCATCTTCACCCACTCCACCACCTGCCGCAGCACCTCCACGGGCACGTCCTGCGGTAGGACAGCCATCCCGCCACGGCGGGCCACCGTCTCGGCCATCCGCTTGCCGGAAACCGCCGTCATGTTGGCCACGACCAGGGGAATGGTGGTGCCGGTGCCGTCGCCACTGGACAGGTCAACGTGCAGCCGCGAGGTGACAGTGGAGCGCGAGGGCACCAAAAACACATCCGAGTAGGTTAAATCCGTGACGGGCTGGTTGAGAAAACGCATGGCACTCTCCTGGCTGGCGTGGGTCCACCTTGGACCCGGTCGGGGCGGGCCCGCTGCCCGGCTGTACGAGTCTAACCAGCGCCGCCGACTGCGCCCGTGGCGCAATTGGCCGCAAATCCGGACACAATGTTGATCAAGCCGGGGCGCGCCGCACGATTGATTGGCCTCCAGGCCCGGGAGCTTACTAGACTTGCCGTAAGGGACGGGGTGTGTTGGCCCCGACCAACTGATTAGGCTGTGCAAGGTAGCAGGATTCACGCCTCCGCCGGATTTGGGTGCGTGTGAACGCAAAACTGCACAACGGGCAACAAGAACTCATGGAAGAGGCGTAATACACGTGCCAGAGCAATCCATCCACCGTCTACCCGAAGAATTTGGCGGCAACGAGTGGTTAGTCGATGAACTGTATGAGCGCTACAAAGGGAACAAGAACTCCGTGGACACCAAATGGTGGCCGTTGTTTGAGGGCTTTGCCGCCGACGACGCGGCCGGCAATGGCCGCCACGCCGCCGCAGCGGACCCCGCCCCTGTCACAGCCCAGATTCCGGTAGTGCCCGCCCCGGCCCAGGCTGCCGCCCCCGCAGCAGCTTCGACGCCGGCAAAGCCCGCCGCCGCCCCGGCGGCTCCCGCCACGGCTCCGAAGGCGCCGGCAGCCCCGCGTCCGCCGGCCCCGGCCAAGGATGCCGCCCGCACCGGCACCACCCCCATTCCGGCCCAGCTGCCCAAGACCGCCAAGGACAAGTCGGTTCCCGAAGAGGCCGTGAAGTCCATTTTGCGCGGGCCTGCCAAGGCCATTGCCGCCAATATGGTCACCAGCCTGGAAGTGCCCACAGCCACCAGCGTGCGCGCCATCCCGGCCAAGCTGCTCATTGACAACCGCCTGGTCATCAACTCCAATCTGGCCCGCGCCCGCGGCGGCAAGGTCTCCTTTACGCACTTGATCGGCTACGCCGTGATCAGGGCGCTGGCCGCCTTCCCGTCCATGAACGTGTACTACGAAGAGGTGGACGGCAAGCCCGCCGCCGTCCAGCCGCCGCATGTGAACTTCGGCATTGCCATTGACATGCCCAAGCCCGACGGCACGCGCCTGCTCATGGTGCCGAACATCAAGCGTGCCGAGACCATGAACTTCGCCGAGTTCTGGCATACCTACGAAGACTTGATCAAGCGTGCCCGTGCCGGCAAGCTCACGGCCGACGACCATTCAGGCACCACGGTTTCGCTGACCAACCCCGGCGGCATTGGCACCGTGCACTCCGTGCCGCGCCTGTCCAAGGGCCAGGCGGCCATCATTGGTGTCGGTTCCCTGGACTACCCGGCCGAGTACCAGGGCGCCAGCCCCAAGATCATTGCCCACAATGCCGTCTCCAAAATCCTGACCCTGACCTCCACCTACGATCACCGGGTGATCCAGGGTGCCGGCTCCGGGGAGTTCCTGAAGAAGATCCACCAGCTGCTGCTTGGTGCGGAGAACTTCTACGACGAGATTTTTGAGTCCCTGCGCATCCCGTACGAGCCCGTGCGCTGGAGCGTTGACCAGCAGGTGGACCCGGCCGATGAAATCAACAAGGTCGCCCGGATCCAGCAGCTCATCCACTCCTACCGCGTGCGTGGCCACTTGATGGCCGACACCGATCCGCTGGAATTCGTCCAGCGCAAGCACCCCGACCTGGACGTGCTGACCTATGGGCTGAGCCTGTGGGACCTGGACCGCGAATGGCCCACAGGTGGTTTTGGCGGCAAGCAGAAGCTGCCGCTGCGGGACATCCTGGGTGTGCTCCGTGACGCCTACTGCCGCACCACGGGTGTGGAATACATGCACATTCAGGAGCCGGAACAGCGCGAATGGTTCCAAAACGAGCTCGAGCACCCCTACTCCAAGCCCAGCCGCGAAGAGCAGCTGCGCATTGTCTCCAAGCTCAATGCCGCAGAGGCCTTCGAGACCTTTTTGCAGACCAAGTTCGTGGGCCAGAAGCGCTTCTCCCTGGAAGGCGGCGAATCCCTGATTCCGCTGCTGGACTCGGTCATTTCCGACGCCGCCGACGACGGCCTCGACGAGGTGGCCATTGGCATGGCCCACCGCGGCCGCCTGAACGTGCTCACCAACATTGCCGGCAAGACCTACGCCCAGGTCTTCCGCGAATTTGAGGGCACCCAGGATTCACGCAGTGTCCAGGGCTCCGGCGACGTCAAGTACCACCTGGGCACCGAAGGCACCTTCACGTCCGACGCCGGCAACCAGACCAAGGTCTACCTGGCCGCGAACCCCTCCCACCTGGAGGCCGTGGACGGCGTGCTCGAAGGCATTGTGCGCGCCAAGCAGGACCGCCTGGACCAGGGCGAGAACTTCCCCGTGCTGCCCATCATGGTCCACGGCGACGCCGCCTTCGCCGGCCAGGGCGTGGTGGCTGAGACGCTGAACCTGTCCCAGCTGCGCGGCTACCGCACCGGCGGCACCATCCACGTGGTGGTGAACAACCAGGTTGGCTTCACCACGGCGCCGTCGTCCTCGCGTTCCTCGGTGTACTCCACCGACGTGGCCAAGATGATCCAGGCCCCCGTGTTCCACGTCAACGGCGACGACCCGGAAGCGGTGGTCCGCGCCGCCCAGCTGGCGTACCAGTTCCAGCAGCGCTTCCGCAAGGACGTTGTCATTGACCTGGTGTGCTACCGCCGCCGCGGCCACAACGAGGGTGACGACCCCTCGATGACCCAGCCGCTGATGTACAACTTGATCGAGGCCAAGCGTTCCGTGCGCCGGCTCTACACCGAGGCCCTCATTGGCCGCGGCGACATCACGGAGGAGGAAGCCACGCAGCTGCTGCGCGACTACCAGGAGCGGCTGGAACGGGTGTTTGCTGAAACGCATGCAGCCCAAACCTCCCCCATCCCGATCGTGACCCGGGATGCGCAGTCCATTTCGGATCTGGAGCGGCCCGCCTCGCAGCAGGCCGACAGCGGGGTCAACAACCCGCAGGTGACAGCCATCAGCGCCGACACCCTGGCGCACATTGGCGACGCCCACTTGAACATCCCCGAGGGCTTTGAAGTCCACCACAAGCTCAAGCCGCTGCTGGAAAAGCGGGCCGTGATGTCCCGTGAAGGCGGCATTGACTGGGGCTTTGGCGAGCTGGCGGCCTATGGTTCGCTGCTCATGGAAGGCGTGCCGGTGCGGATGGCCGGGCAGGATTCCCGCCGCGGCACCTTCGTGCAGCGCCACGCAGTGTTCCACGACCGTGAAAACGGCAATGTCTGGACCCCGCTGGGTGAGCTCAGCGAAGACCAGGGAAAACTGTGGATCTATGATTCGCTGCTGAGCGAATACGCCGCCATGGCCTTTGAATACGGCTACTCCGTGGAGCGTCCCGACGCCCTGGTGGTCTGGGAAGCCCAGTTCGGCGACTTCGTCAACGGTGCCCAGACAGTCATTGACGAGTTCATTTCCTCCGCCGAGCAGAAGTGGGGACAGCGTTCCTCGCTGGTGCTCATGCTGCCGCACGGCTACGAGGGCCAGGGTCCCGACCACTCCTCGGCCCGCATTGAGCGCTTCATGCAGATGTGCGCTGAAGAGAACATGATCGTGGCCAACCCCACCACGCCCGCCTCGCACTTCCACCTGCTGCGCCGCCAGGCGTACCTGCGTCCGCGCAAGCCCTTGGTGATCTTCACTCCGAAGCAGCTGTTGCGTTTGAAGGCGGCGGCGTCCGCGGTGGAGGACTTCACCCAGGGTGGTTTCCGCACCGTCATTGGCGAACATGCGGCGCTGGCAAACAACGCCGTGGAGCGGGTGTTGTTGGTCTCGGGCCGGTTGTACTACGATCTGTTGGCGGCCCGTGACAAGGCCGAAGATGACAAGGTGGCCATTGTCCGCGTGGAGCAGCTGTACCCGCTGCCGCTGGAGGAGATCAAGGCCGAGCTGGCCAAGTACCCCAACGCGGACGTGGTGTGGGCCCAGGACGAGCCGGCAAACCAGGGACCGTGGCCGTACATGGGCCTGAACCTGGCGCCCGAACTGGAGAAGAAGCTGGGCCGCGTTTCACGCCCGGCCTCGGCCGCCACTGCGACGGGTTCGGCCAAGAACCATGCCGTGGAGCAAACGTTGTTGGTCAAGCAGGCGTTTGATCGCAGCTAAAACCATACTGATGCCCGGTCTGCAACGTCAGGCCGGGCATCTTTTATTTCATGGCTGGACATTTGATACGTGGAATTAGGAAGAGGACGCGGTGGAGAAACGGGAAGTGCGTATTGTGGCTGTTGGGGACGAGCTGGTGGCCGGCGTGGGCGATCCCCGCGCGCTGGGCTGGCTGGGCCGGGTGCTGGCCAGGACGTCCGCTGAGGGCGTCAGCATTGAGCCATTTGTGCTGGCTTCCCCGCGTGAAGGCACCGAGGCGTTGGCAGGACGCTGGCTGAACGAGGCTGGACGCCGTTTTGACGACTTCCACGAAAACCGCCTGGTCATTGGCCTGTCCGGCCGGGACATTGACTACGGGCTGTCCACGGCGCGCAGCCGGCTGAACCTGGCCAATATCCTCGACGGCGCCACGCAGCTGAACATTCCCGTCTTTGTGGTGGGTCCGCCACCCTCGCTGGACCCGGCCCTGAACCGCAAACTGGCCGAACTCAACGCGGCCTTCGCCGATGTCACCACCCGCCGCAAGCACCACTATGTTGACACCTTCGCACCCCTGCAAAACCACGAGCAGTGGCGCAATGACGTCGCCGCGAACGCCGGCTCCCCCGGCCAGGCGGGGTACGGGCTGATGGCGTGGCTGGTGCTGCACCGCGGCTGGTACCAGTGGCTGGAGATTCCCGAGGGCGCCTAGGGGCTTCAGTTAGGTGCGCATGTGCCACTTATGCGAAACTAGATGAGGATCGGTTTTGAAGATCTTTTTTGTAATGATTGGAGGCAGCTATGTCGAAGCGTTCACGCAAGCGTCGGGATCGTAAAAAGGGCGGCGCTAACCACGGTAAGCGTCCCAACACGTAAGTCTTGATGCACGAGCCAAAGCCCGTTCCGCCCACCGGCAGGACGGGTTTTTGCGCACCCGGCGGCACTTGCCGAAAAAAGGATGGAAAGCGATGAGCCAGCACAACGGCACGGACGGCGGCAGCACGCAGCCCTATCCGCAGCCCGGCGGCAGGACGGCGTCGGCCCTGGCCCCCTACGCGCCAAGAAGCGGCACAGCCGCAAGGCACGCCGGGCACGGGGACATCGCCGGGCACGGGGACATCACCGGGCACGGGGACATCACCGGGCACGGGGACATCACCGGGCGCGGGGACATCATCATGCTGGTGGAGGCCTTCTACCGCCGCGCCTTCCGGGACGAACTCATTGGGCCTGTCTTTACCGAGGTGGTGCAGCTGGATTTGCCGCGGCACCTGCCCATCATGGCGGACTTCTGGCAGACGGTCTTGTTCAAGGTCGGGCTCTACCGCCGCAACGCCCTGGCGGTGCATCTTGCCATTGCTGCCAAATCGCCCCTGGATGCGGCGTCCTTCAACCGCTGGCTGCAATTGTGGACGGCCACCGTTGATGAGCTGTTTGCCGGGGAGAAGGCCGAACTGGCCAAGGTCCAGGCCCACCAAATTGCCGGTTCCCTGCATCGCAGGGTCAATGGCCGGCCCGCCGGTGCGCTGCACACCATTGGCATGCGGCAGCCCGAAGCAGGCCGGCGGCCAGGCAGCTGAGCTGCGTTACACGGCCACCGAGTCGCCGTGCAGGCGGGCCAGAATGGCGGCCTTGAGGGTCTCCGGCGCCGCTTCCTTGCAGGAACGCTTCACCACGGAGCGGATGACGCACTCAAGGTCGTATTCGCCCGAGCAGTCAGTGCAGTTGTCCAGGTGCGTCTTGATCTCACCCAGGTCCTCCCGGGACAGTGCCCCGTCCAGGTATTCGTAAATGCGGACAATGCGTTCATCGTTGCAGTCGCCCAAGGTTTGGCAGTCGCCCATGGTTATTTCTCCGTTTCAGTTGTTGGCTCGGCATCCTTGAGATACCCGCGTTCCACGGCGTAATCCGCCAACATTTCCCGCAATAGTTTTCGTCCCCGGTGCAGCCGTGACATGACGGTGCCAATGGGGGTGTTCATGATCTCCGAGATTTCCTTGTAGGCAAATCCCTCCACGTCGGCAAAGTACACGGCAAGCCGGAATTCCTCCGGAATGCCCTGCAGGGCCTTCTTCACATCCGAATCAGGCAGGTGGTCCAGGGCATCGGCCTCAGCCGAGCGCAAACCCCGCGAGGTATGTGATTCCGCCCGTGCCAGCTGCCAATCCTCCACGGAATCGGCGTTGGACTGCAACGGTTCGCGCTGGCGCTTGCGGTACAGGTTGATGTAGGTGTTGGTGAGGATCCGGTACAGCCAGGCCTTGAGGTTCGTGCCCGGCTTGTATTGATGAAAAGCCGAAAACGCCTTGGTGTACGCCTCCTGGACCAGGTCCTCGGCGTCGCTGGGATTGCGGGCCATGCGCATGGCGGCCGAATACAGCTGGTCCACGTAGACCATGGCGTCACGTTCAAAACGGGCCCGGCGGGCGGTGGGGGATTCATTGGCAACATCAACATCGGCAACGTCCGTCACCACGGCGGCAGTGCCGGCCTCCGCTTCGGGGTGGATGGTTTGCCTGGGCTCGGAAGTGTTCATCACAGTCGAGTCTATGCTCAGTTGCAGCGACAGCCCGGATTCCGGGGCTGCCGTGGGGCTGAGAGTCTGCATTTGAACCTTTCTTGACGTGGCACTACTGATGCAAACACCGCCATGCCGAAAGCTATTCCGCACACGCCCCAAATGGCTACATGGCCAGCTTGGCAAATCGTGGGAGACTTGGAAGCAGCATGAGCCTCCCACCGGCCGTTCCTGGGCCGGGAGGAAGGTTTCCGGCACCATCCTGCACCTATTGAAGGAGATTCTCTTGTCAATTGTCCGCGTCCTTGCCCGTCCCATGTTGGCCTCCTCATTCATCATTTCCGGCGTTGACCGGCTGCGGCATGTGGATCAGACAGCCGCGCAGCTGGCCCCGGTGCTGCGGCCGCTGAGCCAGGCTCTGCCTGTTGCCGCCAGCGAGAAGACTTTGGCACGCGTCATTGCCGGCACGCAGCTTGGCGCCGGCCTCCTTCTGGCACTGGGCAAGTCTTCCCGCACGGCCGCGGTGGCCCTGGCCCTCACAGCCGGCCTGACCACCGTGGTGGAATACCGCAGTGCGGATGCCGGGACCAGCGAAAACCGTTCACACCGGCGCCACCAGCTCACCAAGAACATTGGCCTGCTGGGTGGGGCGTTGTTGGCCAGCGTCGACACCGCCGGCCGTCCGGGTCTGGCCTGGCGCGCCGGGAAGCTGATTGAGACCGGGCGCAAGACCACCAAAAAGCAGTTGCGGAACGCGGACAAGCAGGTCCGCGCGCTCGCCCACGATGTGACAGGACAGTAATTCCCCATGACCTCCCACTGGCCCGCACCCTTCGCCGCAACACCCTTGGACGCCACCGTCACCATCCCGGCGTCCAAGTCGCTGACCAACAGGTATTTGATCCTGGCCGCCATTGCCGACGGCGAATCCCGCCTGCGCGCGCCGTTGCAGTCACGCGATTCAACCCTGATGATCAAGGCGCTGCGGGCCTTGGGTGCTGTCATTGTGGAGGTCCCCGGCAGCGGCGGCGTCCCCGACCTGCTGGTCACCCCGCTGCCGGCCGGCCAGGTGGCCACAGGCGTGCAGGTGGACTGCGGCCTGGCCGGCACTGTCATGCGTTTTGTTCCGCCGCTGGCGGCACTGGTCAACGGGCCGGTGGGCTTCCACGGCGATCCCGCCGCACTGGTGCGCCCCATGGCGCCCCTGCTGGCAGGGCTGGCAGGGCTGGAAGTCGCGGTGGACGGCGGCGGTGACGGGTTTTTGCCTTTCACTGTCCACGGCACCGGAAGTGTGGCCGGCGGGCACGTCAAAATTGACGCCGGCGGCTCCTCGCAGTTCATCTCTGCCCTGCTGCTGGTGGCAAGCCGCTTCAGCAACGGCCTGCATCTGGAACACAGCGGCGAGTCTGTGCCCAGCCCCGACCACATCAAGATGACTGTGGAAATCCTGCGCTCACTGGGCGTCACCGTTGACGATTCCACGCCCGGCCACTGGGTGGTGGAGCCGGCACGCATTGCCGCCTTTGACGTTTCCCTGGAGCAGGACCTGTCCAACGCCGGACCGTTTTTGGCCGCAGCCCTGGCCACCAGGGGCACCGTGCGCATCCCCAACTGGCCGGCCAACACCACCCAGGTGGGTGACAAGTGGCGCCAGATCCTGCCGCAGTTCGGGGCAACTGTGACACTGGAGGACGGCGTGCTGAGCGTCACCGGCGGCACACACATTCACGGGGTGGACCTGGCCGACAGCTCCGAGCTGGCCCCCACGGTTGCCGCCCTGTGCGCCTTGGCGGAGGCTCCCTCGCGGCTGCGCGGCATTGCCCATCTGCGCGGGCACGAGACCGACCGGCTGGCGGCGCTGGTGGCTGAAATCAATGCCCTGGGCGGCGCGGTTCAGGAAACACCCGATGGCCTGATCATCACCCCCGCCCCCCTGCACGGCGGCGTCTTCCACAGCTACCACGACCACCGCATGGCCACCGCCGGCGCCATTTTGGGACTGGCGGTGCCCGGGATTGAAGTGGAGAACATTGCCACCACCGCCAAGACCATGCCTGAATTTCCTGCCCTGTGGGCAGCCATGATGGCGCAGACGCAGCAGCCGTCGGCCCAGGAGCAAGGGTCCGCGGCGGTGGAAGCCAAGGCTTAAAGATGGCAAAGGATTACAGCAACTGGGACGAGTCCAATGTCCGCGTGCGGGCCAACAAAAAGGGCAGCCGGCCACGCACCAAGGACCGCCCGGCCCATGACGATGCAGTCATTGGGCGCATTGTCACCGTGGACCGCGGGCGCTACACGGCCATTGTGGATGAGGACCTGCCCACCGAGCGGATCCTGGTGGCCGCCCGCGCCAGGGAACTGCGCCGCAACCCGGTGGTGGCCGGTGACTTTGTGGCCCTGGTGGGGGACGTCAGCGGCAAACCCGACACCCTGGCCCGGCTGGTCCGGGTTCAGGACCGCCGCACCCTGCTGCGCCGCAGCGCCGACGACACCGACCCGGTGGAGCGCGTGGTGGTGGCCAACGCCGAGCAGCTGGTGATTGTCGTGGCGGCCGCCAACCCCGAACCGCGCACCGGTTTCATTGACAGGGCGCTGGTGGCCGCCTACGACGCCGGCATAGCCCCGCTGCTGCTGATCACCAAGACCGACATCAAGGACCCCGCGGAGCTGCTGGCCAATTACGAGCACCTGGACATGACCGTGATCATCAGCCGCACGGCCACCGACGGCGCCTCAGGCATTGACGCCCGCAGCGACGACGGCGACTCCGCCCTCCTGGCCGGTGGCGCCGTGGAGCAGCTGCACGGCCATTTGGACGGCAAGGTCTCGGTCATGGTGGGGCATTCAGGCGTGGGAAAATCCACCATGGTCAATGCCCTCACCGGATCCCGGCGCGCCACCGGCGGCGTCAATGCCGTCACCGGCCGCGGCCGGCACACCTCCTCCTCGGCGTTGGCCCTGCAGCTGAAAAACGGGCTGCCGGGATCGTGGATCATCGACACCCCCGGCATCCGCTCCTTTGGCCTGGCCCACGTCAACGCGGACAGGATCCTGCAGGCCTTCCCCGATCTGCAGCCCGGCACCGACGGCTGCGAGCGCGGCTGCAAGCATGACAGCGTGGCCGTCAATTGCGGTCTGGACCCCTATGTGGAGCAGGGCAACGCCGGCGACGCCGGACCGGCGCGCCTGGCCTCCCTGCGCCGGCTGCTGGGCACCAGCGACCGCACCGAGGGCCGCGCGGAGGCCAAGGAACTGGGAACCATTGATTAACGGCCCGTGGCGCCACCGCGCCCTGCCGGGCATTGGCGGCAAAGCGCGGTAGCGTGAACACATGACCTGCGCACCTCAGACGTACAATGACGATCTCCGCCTGGCCCACGTTTTGGCAGACAGCGTCGATTCCCTGACCATGTCCCGGTTCAGGGCCCTGGATTTGGCCGTGGAGACCAAGCCGGATCTGACCCCGGTAACGGACGCCGACAAGGCCGCGGAGGAATCCATCCGCAGCCAGCTGGCCAGGGTGCGGCCACGGGATGCGGTGTTGGGGGAAGAGTTTGGCAGCAGCGGGCATGGTTCGCGGCGCTGGATCATTGACCCCATTGACGGGACCAAGAACTTTGTGCGCGGCGTGCCCGTGTGGGCCACCCTCATCGCCCTCGTGGAGGACGGGGTGCCTGTGGTGGGCCTGGTCAGCGCCCCTGCCCTGGGCAAGCGCTGGTGGGCCGCCCAGGGAACCGGGGCGTACATGGGCAAGTCCCTGGCCGCCGCCACGCGCATCCGCGTTTCCAATGTGGCCGAACTCAAGGACGCCTCCCTGTCCTATTCCTCGCTGACCGGCTGGGCCGAACGCGGGAACCGGGACGACTTCATCTCCCTCACCGATGACGTTTGGCGAACCCGCGCCTACGGGGACTTCTGGTCCTACTGCATGGTGGCCGAAGGCAGCGTGGACATTGCCTGCGAACCTGAATTGAACCTTTATGACATGGCGGCGCTGGTTCCCATAGTGCAGGAGGCGGGGGGCCGTTTCACCTCCCTTGAGGGCGCCGACGGTCCTTTTGGCGGCAACGCGCTGGCCACCAACTCCATCCTGCACCGTGAGGTGCTGCAGCGTTTGAACCCCGCCTGGGATGATTTGTTGAACTAGCTGCGCGTTCCCGGCGCGGTGGCGCCACGTCAACGTTCGTAACAAGTTTCCCCGGCGGGGAACTTGGGCTACTCTTTTGGGCATAGGTCACGAGTGCCAGCGCTAAACCCCGGTTTGCTGGCCGGCAACCCTCCTTTCGCGGCGGGGTGCCCCGGGTGACGACCTGGCCATGACCATTCGGTGATGGCAAGCGCGGACTCCTACGCCCTTGGGGTCCTTTGGTGAGAAGGAAACACCCATGAGCCATGCCCTTTTGGAAAAAACCCTGGCCGGCACGCTGGCGGACTCGCCGTTGTTGCCGGTGGTGGGACATGATTTGCTGGCGCCCCTGATCCACGGCGGCAGCATCCGTTACGCCAACTTGGACTATGCGGCCTCGGCGCCGGCGGTGGCGGAAGTCGCGGACCACTTGAACGAGGTGTTGCCCTATTACGCCAGCGTCCACCGCGGCGCCGGATTCGCCTCCCAGGTAAGCACCTCCCTGTATGAAAATGCCCGCACCATTGTGGCCGACTTTGTGGGCGCCCGCCCCGACGACACCGTCATCTTCACCCGCAACACCACTGATTCGCTGAACCTGCTGGCCGGGTGCGTGGCCAGCATCCTGGCGCGCAATGGCCATCTGGCGGGCCGTTCCAATGCCCACGGCGAGGTGTTGTACCTGGACATTGAGCACCACGCGAACCTGCTGCCCTGGCAGGGCCTGCCGCACCGCGCGGTGGTGGCAGGCGATTCCCTGGCAGCCACCCTGGCCCGGGTGGAAACCGCCCTGCGCGCCGGAAATGTGCTGCTGCTGGCCGTCACGGGGGCCTCCAACGTCACCGGGGAGGTGCTGCCCGTTGCCGAACTGGCCGCCCTGGCGCACCGGCATGGGGCCCGCATTGTGGTCGACGCCGCCCAGCTGGCCCCGCACCGCCGGATTGATGTCCAGGCCAGCGGCATAGACTACCTGGCGTTTTCCGGCCACAAACTCTATGCCCCCTTCGGAGCAGGGGTCCTGCTGGGCCGCCCCGATTGGCTCGACGCCGGGGCACCGCATTTGGCCGGCGGCGGCGCCGTGAAGGAAGTCCGGCTCGAATCGACCCAGTGGACCCACGGTCCGGCCAGGCATGAGGCCGGCTCCCCCAATGTTTTGGGCGCCGCCACGCTGGCCAAGGCCGCCAGCGTGCTGGGCGCCCTGGATCCCGGGCAGTGGGCGGAGCATGAATCCCTGCTGCGCGCCCACCTGGTGGCGGGGTTGGCGGCGCTGCCGGGGGCCACCGTCCACAGGATGTTCCCCGATTCACAGAGCCACCCCGGCTGCGGCAGCATTGGCGTGGTCAACTTCTCGGTCACCGGCTACGACGCCGGCCTGGTGGCCGCCTATCTGGCGGCCGAACACGGCGTGGGCGTACGCGACGGAAGGTTCTGCGCGCACCCCCTGCTCAAACGGCTGGGGCTGCCGGCCGGATCCCTGCGCGCCAGCTTCGGGGTGGGCTCAAGGCTGGAGGATGCCCAGCGGCTCATTGACGGCGTCGCAGCGCTGCTGCGGGACGGGCTGGGCTGGGATTATGAGGTGGACGCGGGCCGCTGGATCCCGGTAAACGATGAACGCCGGTTCCCGGCTTGGGCGCCCAACACACCCGGCACGGCCGGCGCCGCCCCCTGCTCCACCGGCCAGGGCGGAAGCGGTGCGGGTATGGTTGAAGCGCACTAAAGCCTTGAACCGACGGGAGCACCATGGCAGGCACTGGCGGACCGGTTTTTGATCCCGGGCGGCGCACCGACCTGGCGGCGGCGTTCCTTGCCGGCGGCGGCCACTACCACAAGGTGCGCCCCGGGTACCCCGGGGAATCCCTGCAGTGGCTCACGCACAACAGCGCCGGCCGGATCCGGGACGTGCTGGATGTGGGTGCCGGAACGGGCAAATACACCCAGCTTTTGGCCCAGCAGGATTGGCGCCTCACAGCCGTGGACCCCTCGGCGGACATGTTGGCCCAGCTCCGCGGCCAGTTGCCGCAGGTCACGGTCCAGGTGGGCACGGCCGAGCAGCTGCCTCTGGCCGATGGCAGCTTCGACCTTGCGGTGGTCGCCCAGGCCTGGCACTGGTGCGACCCCGTGGCCGCCAGCACCGACATTGCCCGTGTGCTGCGCCCCGGCGGGTCCCTGGGGCTGATCTGGAACCAGCTCGACGTCGAACTCCCCTGGGTGCACCGGCTGGCCCGCATCATGCACGCCGGGGATGTGCACAAGGCCGGCTTCCGGCCTGCACTGGGAGCCGAGTTCGCCCCGGCACGCGTCCACCGCAGCCACTGGGCGCAGGAGCTGACGCCGGAGGGCATCATGGAACTCGCCCAGTCCCGCAGCTACTATTTGCGCGCCGGCACAGCCGTACGCGCCAAGGTCATGGCCAATCTGCAGTGGTATCTGCACGAGCACCTGGGCCACCCCGCGGGCAGGGAACTACAGCTGCCCTACGTGACACAGACCTGGCACAGCAGCAAACTCTAGCCCCGCCGGCGTTGCCCCGGCCGCGCCCCTCGACAACAGCACCTTCACCCGCCTATGATTTCGGCATACCTAAATTATTTCCTTAGGCACAGCGAAGGTGGTCAAGTGCTCGATACTGTCAAGCCGGTCAAGGCGCGCCGGCCGCGCGCCCGGATGCTCCTGCTGCTGGGCCCGGCGTTCGTGGCGGCGATTGCCTATGTGGATCCCGGCAATGTGGCGGCGAACCTGACGTCCGGGGCCAGTTACGGCTACCTGCTGGTGTGGGTTCTGGTCGCAGCCAACATCATGGCCATGCTGGTGCAGTACCAATCGGCCAAGCTTGGCGTGGTGACGGGAAAGTCCCTGCCGGAACATTTGGGTGAGCGGTTCAAAACCACCAGCCGCCGGCTTTTTTGGGTGCAGGCGGAACTGGTGGCGATGGCCACCGACCTGGCCGAAGTGGTGGGCGGGGCCATTGCCCTGTACCTGCTGTTCCAGATCCCGCTGCCCTTGGGCGGGCTGCTGGTGGGGATTGTGTCCATGATCCTGCTCAGTGTGCAAAACCGCCACGGCCAGCGTTCCTTTGAATCCGTCATTGAGTTCCTGCTGGTGATCATCACCATTGGCTTCCTCACCGGGCTGGTGTTGAGCCCTCCGGATCCGGCGGGCGTGGCCGGCGGCCTGATGCCACGATTCGCGGGAACCGACAGCGTGCTGCTGGCCGCAGGCATGTTGGGGGCAACAGTCATGCCGCACGCCATTTACCTGCACTCCCAGCTGGCCAAGGACCGGCACACTGACGCCCGCAACACCCCGGAGCGGCTGCGGCGGATCCTGAAGGCCACGCGGCTGGATGTGGTGCTGGCCTTGATCCTGGCCGGAGCCGTCAACATTGGCATGCTGCTGCTGGCAGCTTCCACCCTTGGCGGGGTGGCTGGAACCGACTCCATTGAAGGCGCCCACGCGGCCATTGTGGAGAACCTGGGAACTGTGGTCGGCGTCGTCTTTGCCGTGGGCCTGCTGGCTTCAGGGCTGGCCTCGACGTCGGTGGGCGCCTACGCCGGAGCCACCATCATGAATGGCCTGCTCAAGGTCCGCATCCCGCTGCAGGCACGGCGCGTCATCAGCCTCATCCCGGCCCTGGTCCTGCTCTCCGTGGGCGTGGACCCCACCTGGGCGCTCGTGGTCAGCCAGGTGGTGCTGAGCTTTGGCATCCCCTTCGCCTTGATTCCCCTGCTGCGGCTGACCGCCAGCAAAAAAGTCATGGGCGAACACCGGGACCGGCTCCCGCTGCGCGCGGCGGCGCTGCTCAGCGTGGTGCTGATCGTGGCCCTGAACGCGCTTTTGCTGTGGCTCACAGCCACCGGTCAGGCCTAGGCGCGGCTACGGACGATGGGCGTGCAACGGGTAGTCTGGAGGGGTGAAACACGTGGCCGCATCCTCCAGCATTGAAGACTACGTCAAGGCCATCTACTCCCACACGGAGTGGCAGGACAAGCCCATCACCGCCACCGCGCTGGCCACACGGCTGGGGGTGGCAAATTCCTCGGTGTCGGAAATGGTGCGCAAGCTCAAGGATCAGGGCCTGGTGGACCACAAGCCCTACAGCCCCATCCACCTCACGGCCAACGGATTGCGGCTGGCCCTGTCCATGGTCCGGCGCCACCGGCTCCTGGAGAGCTACCTGGTCCGTGAACTGGGATATTCCTGGGACGAGGTCCATGAGGAGGCCGAACGGCTGGAACATGCCGTGTCGGACCATTTCATTGAACGCATGAGCGCCAAGCTGGGCCACCCGGACCGGGACCCCCACGGCGACCCCATTCCCACTGCCGCCGGCCACATCACCATGACCCCCTCACACCGTCTGGACGAGCTCGATCCCGGCCACTGCGGACGCGTCTCGCGCATCAGCGACCATGACCCGGATCTGCTGCGCCACCTCCAGAGCCTGGGCATCGGCCTGGACACCGAATTGATGGTGCTGGGCAGGCCCCCCTTCGGTGCCGGGCTGCAGGTGCGCGTACTGGACTCCCCCACCGACGGGCCCGACGCCGGGCAGATGCTGGGCGACGAGGTGGCGGCATCGCTGTGGCTGGCGTCCGAAGGCACCCATGCCGGCTGCACGGTGCAGCAGCTCACGGGCGGTTCCCTCATGCACCGCCACAGCCCCACGGCGGTGGCGGCACACCCTGGCGCCCATCAACAAGCGCCAGGGTAAAATTCACCGCCGCACAGACCGCCAGGAGGGCCGCAGCTCCGGCCGCTGTGTTTGTCTGGGCAGCGGCAGGGTTGTCCATGATGGTCACTTTCCTGCTGGCCGGGGGTGGGGCCGCGCCGGCAGCTACCGGCTGCGGCGCACGGGGACGCCGTCGGGTCCTGGGGGCAGGTGTTTGTCCAGGGTCCCATCCGCCGTCCGGGCCTCAGGCTCCACACCCAGGGCCTCCAGGGCCCAGGCCACGACCTCGGCCGCCAGCGGCTCCCCGGTGCTGGAAGCGCGGCGCAGCCGGTGGCGCCGGCCGGGTGCCGAGTCCGCCTGCAGGGATTTGTAGACGCCGGCTGTGGCCACCAGCTTGGTGACCTTGAACTTGTCCATGACAGCCCAGACCAGCCGGGCATCAAAGCCGGCGGGAAGCAGCAGGGCGCGGCGGCCGGAAGCCAGGGCGGCAATGAGGGCCCAGCAGTTGCCGCTGGCCCCGCCGGCATCGCTGAGGTCCAAAAGGACGTCGTCCCGGCGGACGTCCAGGGCAGCGTCCAGTGCCTTTACGAAGGAGCCGAGCTCCTGCAGTCCCATGTCCACTCCTGCAGGCCTGTCGGGGGTGAAGAGCTGGAGCAGGGCTGGGGAACCACCCGCGGGGTCCTCAACCGGGCCGTGGGCTGGCCCGCCAGGGAAGGACGCGTCAGCCGTCGACGGCTGGGGCACGGCGCTGAAACTGCCGGACCCGGCAACCATTTCAGCGAAACTGTGGTCATAGCCAAATGCTTCGCCACCGGCCACCACCACGGGGGTGGAGGCGTCGGTGGGCACCTGGCCCGGCGGCACCAGCCTGCGCCGCTGATCGGCGTCGCCAATGACCAAGCCGGCGCCGCTGGAGCGCAGCGCGAAGGCAATGCGGTCCTGGGCAAGCGTGGTGGCCAGCGGCACGGCCACGGCACCCAGACGCCAGATCCCCAGCAGGGCTATGGCCCAGTTGGCCGAAGCCGCCATCAGCATGGCCACTCGATCCTCCCGGCCCACCCCCAAGGTGCTTAAAGCTGCGGCGAACCGCGTGGATTTCTCCCGCAGTTCGCCGTAACTGAGCTCTTGGGAATTCAGCTCTTGGGAATTCAGCTTTGCCGCAACGCAGCTCAATGCCGTGTCCTGCGCTCGGTGCCCGTCACAGAACAAGTGCACTGCACCGGCCGCCTGCCCGGAGAAGGCAGCCAGCCGTTCCTGCACACCTTTTCCCATGTTTCACTCCCGGTGCATGGTCAGAGCCATGCCACAATCGGCCGCAGGCGGGCCGCAGCTTGCTGCGAAGGCGTCAGCCCTCACAGTCCTTGCAGTAGAAAATTCCATTCTTCTCACGCGCCACCTGACTGCGGTGGCGGACCAGGAAGCAGGAACCACAGGTGAACTCGTCTTCCTGGGCCGGAATGACCTGGATGATCAATTCCTCGTTGGAGAGGTCAGCTCCGGGCAGGTCCGTGCCCTCGGCCGTATCTGAATCCTCAACGTCAATGTGGGCTGTCTGGGCACCGCCACGCTGGACCTGAAGCGCCTGCAGCGATTCTGTCTCGTGGTCTTCATCCTTGTTGCGGGGTGCGTCGTAATCCGTTGCCATTCGGTTTTTTAACTCCTGAACTGCTGGTGGTTGTGGCTTGGTCTTTCAGCGCATTATCATAGCCCCGGAAAGCAGCGGCCGCGCACTAATTCGCTCAATGTTTTCCCACAGCATAGGGGATGTCCGCGCCAAATCCCTGTATTCTGGCGAACTTTATCCGCGCGTCACCTAAAGCCGGCGCCAAATGTGGCCACTCTCACGTGCCTGGCCTCCCTGGAACGGCCCGCATCAGCCCTCCAGGACCGCGCCGCGCGCACCGGCCGCGGCTGCACGTCCTATCCTTGGATGAACATGGCAAACAATTCCTCCCCCCGCTCCTCACTCAATCGACGCCAAGTGGCGCAGGCCCTGAACATCCCCCCGGAAATGGCTGCCCGCAATGGCATCCCTTCGCGCATGTCCGCGGCGGAGGTCGCAGCCCTTGACGCGGACCCGCCGGCCTGGCTGGCCCAATCCCGTGCCAATGCCACCGGCAAGCGCCCGGTGTGGGTGGAGCTGCGCTGTTATCTGTGTGATTTCCTTGAAGTGGCCCGGCCCAAGAAGTGGTGGCCCGACTTCACCTATGTGGTCTGCGACTTCCACGGCCCGGCCGAACTTCCCCAGCTGGCACAGGGCTGGCGCCGCAGCAGGTACGACGGCGTGGGCTCACGTTTTGTGGGGATCGTGGACTCCCAGGACCCGCCCACCGGGTAACGCTCCACCGCTGCCGGAACATTACTGAAGTAGACTTCACGGCGTGACTGTACCGGCAAAACTTTTCCAGCAATGGCTCAGCTGCGTTGCCGGTGACACCAGCCAGGCAGCTGTGTGCCGCGCGGCTGGAATTAAACGCTCCACCCTGGCCCAGCAGCTGGTCCGCGGCCGCGTCTCCGTGGCCACCGTGGCAGCCGTCAGCCGTTCCCTGGATTTGCCGGTGGTGGAGTCACTGTCGGTGTTTCCCAAATTTTACGATCTGGCCCAGGGCCTCAAGCTGCCAACACATGCTGAACTCCTGAGCCAGATTCCGGACAACGATCTGCTGCTGGAGTTCCTCAACCGGCGCAAGGCGGAGGAGACGAACACCGAGCCCCCGGGAATCCTGCTGGCTCCGCCCTACCACCGTTCCTCCGTGCGCGCCTGGATGGACGCCATTGACGGTTCGGATCTGCGGCAAAAGGTGGCACGCAGCATGTCCATGGCACCGCAAAACCTCTCGGCGCAAATCAGCGCCAACCGGCTCAGCGCGGAACTGGCGGTGGAAAGTGCCCGCATTGCCGGGGTGGGACTGGCCAATGGACTGGTGGCCAATGGTTTCCTGGCTCCGGGCGAGGCCGGTTGGGTGCCGGGAAGCAGGACCAAAGTTTTGCAAGACACCCCCGACAGCGCCCTGGCGCTGCTGGTGGCCCAGCGACTGGAGGCGTTAAGCAAGGCCTTGCGGCGTCATGAGGAAGATTCAGCGGCAGTGCTGCGCGTGTGGGAGAACTTGGGATGACATTTGGTGTGCAGTGGGCAGCTTTGGCCGTTTTGCTCGGGTGTGCCCTGTGGCGCTTGCCCAGCATGCTCAGGGGACACAACCGCGGCATGTTTTGGATTCTTGCCTGCATGTCCCTCTGTGTGGCCCTGAGCATCCCGCCCATTTATTTGGCGGTGGACGGGGTGCTGGGCGAGCGGAACGTGGCCAATGTCATCCTGCGCCTGAGCCTGTTTGCGGTTTTTTACCTGCTCGGTTCCAGGATTGCGGCCGCCTATGATTCCCCACTGGCGGCCCGGCTCATCAAGGGACCGGTGGGAATTGCCGCACTGGTGCTGTGCTGTCTGGGGATCTGCCTGAGCTACCTCGCCTCGGATGTGGCGGGGTCTTCCGTGGGCCTGGCCAGCCTGTCCACCCATCAGAGCTCCATTGAGGTCTACAAATGGTTTGGACTGGCCTATGTTGGCTACATTTCGGCTGTGGTGGTGATTCCCACGGCCAAGGCCGCCCTTTCACCGCGGCCCTGGCCGGACAGGATTGCCGCCTTGCTCATGTGTGCCGGCTTTGCCCTCGCCGCGGCCCTGGTTCCCTTGAACACCCTGGAGTTGTCCCACGGCATTGAGACCATTGCGGCCTTCGTGGCCATTCTTTTGGTGGCGGCGGGACTGAGCCTGCTGTGGCTGTCATTCACGCTCAGGCCGCGCCCGGATGCATCAGCTGGGTAACGATTGCGGTCACAATGTCCACAAAAGCATTAGTATCTGGCAAGATAATGAATGTGTGAACAAACCGGGCCGTTTCGGTGGACCGGGCTTTTTGGGGGTGGGTGGTGATCAAGGGTAGGAACTTGATCACCACTCAAGTGTTTAACGGGCGCATGAAAAAGGGCCTGTTCCCGCCGCAACGGCAGGAACAGGCCCCTCAATAGGGATGTGGAGATGGGGAGAATTGAACTCCCGTCCGATGTTGTGTTGTCAGGGCTTCTCCGGGTGCAGTTTGCCTACGGTTTTTCTCGGCCCCAGCTGTCCCGCAAACAAGCAGCTGCCAGGCCCAGTTGCATTAAAGTCCCCCAAGCGCCTGCAACAAGCACTTGGAGCAGTGGCCCTCTAGATGACGCCAGGATCCGGGACGAGAGCATTCCCGGGCTGACGGACTGTCTTACTGCTTAGGCAGCAAGAGCGAAGTCAGTGCGTTTTGATTCAGCACTTGTTTTTTACAGAGATCGTTTACGAGTTAACCCTGTATCCTCGACCCGCTTCACCTGTCTCGACAAACACCGTCGAAACCGATCATCCCCTATTTATTTTTCAAAACCACCCCTGGTCCCCACGGTGTGGAACCGGTGGTGGTGTATCCATGGTAGCGCATCCAGGCCCAAAATTATTCCTCCGGCAGTCAGCCGATGAGCCCTTTTTCGGCCTTGGCGGCGAGCACCACCAGCGCCGCTTCGTCCACGAGCCGCGCAAAGCCCGGAACCGTCGCGGCGGCGCGCACCATGCCTTCCTGCATGGCCGGCAGCAGGGCCTGGTTGGTGCACAGCGCCATCGTGCCGCCGGCGGCCAGGAAGTCCACGCCGCGCTGGGCCACCGGCACCTGGGCCAGCTGGACGGCGTCGCACAGGTCATCGCTGACAATGATGCCTGCAAAGCCCAAGTCTCCGCGCACCATGTTGCGGACAATGATGGGCGAAAACGGGGCCAGGCGCCCGGGGTCCAGAGCCGGGTAGGACGCGTTGGAGATCATCAGCCACGGCACCCCGGCGCCGACCGCATCGCGGAACGGCACAAGGTGTGGATCGCTGGCGGACATGAGCGGATCACTGACCCCGCTGGAATCATCGGTGTTGCCTGTGACCCGTCCCAGCCCCGGGAAGTGCTTCACCACGGGGTCCACCCCGGCACTCATCATGCCCCGGGCAAAAGCGAGTCCGCGGCTGGAGACGGCCTCGGGGGTGTAGCCGTACTGACGGCCAAATCTTCCGATGGGTCCGTTCTGCGGGGCGAATTCAGCGCTTGGCACGGTATCCAGCACGGGAGCCAGATTCACATTGACGCCCACCGCCGCCAACTGCCGGCCCCAGCTGCCGGCAGCGGTGGCCAGGGCATCCGGATCCAAGGCACCCTGTTCGATGGCCTGGGGCATGTCCGAGAAACCGGGGCCGCGCATCACCTGCACCAGCCCGCCCTCCTGGTCGGTGGCCACGAAGGGGCGCACCCCGGCCGGGCCGTGTGCACCAATGTGGGCGCCCAGCGCCTGCACTTCGGCGCCAATTCCGGCCACACCGGCAGTGCTGCGGCCCTTGAGGAACACATTGCCCACCTGCAGGGTGTCCAGGGCGTACAGGGCATCGGCGTCGGCAGCCGTCACGGGCGAGGACACCATCAACAGCTGCCCCACCTTTTGCTCCAGGGACAGGGTGGCGAGCCGGGAGCGGGCCACATCCGTGGCTGTGGCTGTGGGTATCGGAACCAACGACGGCGGCGTCTGGTCCGCGCCTGGTCCTTGAGTTGCGCTGGGGGCCGCGGACGCCGTCGTACCGGCAGGGGGCGGCCCGGCCGGAAGGACGTTAAGCGCCAGGGCCAGCGCGGCTGCCAAACCCACCACCAGGAGTACGGCAATGATCCAGCGGCGCCAACCTGCTGCCACAGTCAACACCTCCTGACAGGCAATTTTTATATGCCCCTCCCCCGGGGCAGGGGGTCATGGGGGCTACGCGCTGCCGCGGTTCTTTTCGCGCATGGCGCGCAAAGCCTCGCGGCTGTCCTGCTTTTCGCGCAGCGAATGGCGCTTGTCGTAATCCTTTTTACCGCGGGCAATGGCTATTTCCACCTTGGCCCGGCTGTCCAGGAAATACAGCTGCAAAGGGACAATGGTGAAGCCTGATTCGCGGGTCTTCGCCGCAATCTTTTCCAGCTCGTCCCGGTGCAGCAACAGCTTGCGCCGGCGCCGCGCCGTGTGGTTGGTCCAGCTGCCGTTGAGGTATTCGGGAATGTACACGGCCTCAAGCCAGAGCTCATTGTTGTAGAAGGTGGCAAAGCCGTCCACCAGCGAAGCCCGGCCCTCGCGCAGGGATTTAACCTCGGTGCCCATCAAGACCAGACCGGCCTCGTAGCTGTCCATGATGTGGTAATCATGCCGGGCCTTGCGATTGGTGGCCACCACCTTCAGGCCACTTTCCTTGGGCACGGCTAACTCCTTTTACACGTTTGGACCGCAGACTTGCAGTGCCTTCCAGTCTAGCAACAGCTGTGGGTCCCTAGAGCAGACCTGCAGGGTCAACAGGTGAACCATTGAGCCAGGTTTCAAAGTGGGCGTGGCAGCCGGTGGAATTGCCCGTGTTGCCGGAGTAGGCCACGAGCTGTCCACGCTTGACGCTCTGGCCGGCGGAAACAAGCACCGAGGAATTGTGGTAGAAAACAGTCATTAAGGCATTGCCTTGGATGACGCCGTGGCTGATGTACAGCACATTGCCGCCGCCGAAGACCACATTGGTTTGACCGGCTATGGTCACGCTGCCGTCGGCGGGGGCGTAAATGGGGGTGCCGCAGGGTGCGCCAAAGTCAATGCCCGTATGGTCGTAATAGCCCGTGCCGTTGAAGTCGGCCGTGCCGGCAGGCACCGGACGGTTGCGGACAAAGGGAGAGGTCACGGGAATGTTGGCGGGGAACGGCTTTTGCAGTCCAAAGGCCGAGACATTGCCAGGAGCCGGCGGAACGTAAGGCGCCGGAACGTAGCCGCCGCCACCACCGCCGCCCCCGCCCCCGCCGCTGCTCTGGGCTGCTGCTGCCGCTGCCGCCTGCTCACGGGCAACCCGTTCGGCTTCCGCCTTGGCTGCCGCGGCGGCTGCCTCAAGTTCCTTGCGTTGAATTTCAGCAATCTGGTTGGCCACTGAACTTTGTTGGGCCTGAACCTGCTTCAGCTGCGCCTGGACGCGGGGCTTTTCCGCCTCCAACTTGGCATTCAGTGAAGCGGAGTCGCTGATGAGCTTATCCACCGTCGCCTTCTGGGCCGCGGCCGCATCGCGCGCCACCTGCTCTGCGGCCAGGGCGGCTTCGGCCTGTTCCTTCAAATCCTTGATTTCCGCTTCCACGGCCACCAGCCGGGCTTCGGCATTTTGATTTGTGGCCTTCTGCGCGGTGAGGGCCTCCAGCGCAGCGGTTTGGCTGCGCAGGGCCTGCTCCGCCAAGTCAATGGAACCGGCAAGGTCGGTGGGGGATGCCGCACCCAAAATCAAGGTCAGGTTCACGGGCAGGCCACCAGCCTTGTAGGACTGTGCGGCAATTTGGCCAATCATGGCCTTGGTTTCCGTGGCCTTCTGCGCATCCGCGGCAATTTGCGCCGTAATGTCGTCCTTGCTTTTTTGAGCCAGGTCAATGCGCGAGGCCAGGGAGTTCACTTCACCCGTTGCCGTGCTGACCCGGTTCTGCGCGTCCGCCAACGCGGCCTGCGCACCGGGAAGCTGGCCCTGGTACAGGACCAGATCCGCTGCGGATTTGGCAATCCCCGAGTCCACGAACTCCAGCGACGTTTCCACATCCTGCGCCTGCTTTTCAAGGGCCGCAGCCTGTTCGTTGAGGTCCTGTGCCTGTGCCGGCGGGATGACTCCCACCAGCCCAATAGCCAACAGGACTGTGAGCGCGCCGGTCATGCGCCGGGCAAAACGAGGGGCGTGGGCCCTGTCAGTTGCCCTGCAAGGTGTGGAATACATGCCGTAATGCTCCTTCAAAAATGCCGTCAAAAGCCGCGCTCAAACGAAGATGGTTGCGCCCGTCACATGTCAGCCACGCAAGGTGCGCCACACCTACCCTACACTTTTAGGTTTTTCCGCAATGACACCGCCGAGGCCACACCCGCCAAAACCACGCCCAAAAGAATCAGGACCGGGTAGATCGCCAGGGCGTCGCTTGCTGAAATGAAGGGCGTTCCCGAGTTGGATTCGGCCAAATATCCGCCCATGAAGAAGTGCACAATGGACCACACGGCGCCGGAGGCCAACAGGGCACCCACAGTGGCGGCAATGACGCCTTCGAGCACAAAGGGCAGCTGAATCACCGTCCGGGAAGCGCCCACCAGGCGCATGATCTCAATTTCCCTGGTCCGGGACTGCGCCGAAAGCCTGATGGTGGTGGCAATGAGCAGGGCCGCGCAGACAGTCATCAACCCGGCCACGGCTATGGCCACATAGGTGGCAATGTTCATCCAGGAAAACAGCTTCTCCAGCACCTTGCGCTGATCCACCACTGAATCCACCCCCGGCGTCGCCGAGAATGTTTCATTAATGATCTGGTACTTCTCCGGGTCGGTCAGCTTGATGCGGAAGGACGCTGGAAGGTTGTTCGCTTCCACCGAATCCACCAGCGGCGAGTTGGCAAACTGTTCCTGGAAGTGGCCCAGTGCCTCATCCTGGCTCTCAAAAGCCCAGGTTTCAATGTAGGGCTTCACAGCCTCCGACTCCAGCATTGACTCGATGGTGGACTTTTGTTCCTCCGTCACCGGCCCCGAGATGCAGTTGGTGTTGGCAGGGACGTCATTGCAAAGGTAAACGGTCACCTGCACCTTGTCGTACCAAAAACCCTTGAGCTGGCCGATCTGCATCTGCAGCAGACCCGCCGCACCCACAAAGGTCAGCGATACAAAGGTCACCAGGATCACTGAAATAACCATGGTCATGTTCCGGCGCAGGCCACTGCCCAACTCGCCCAGAATGAAAGCAAGTCTCACTTGTGGTCCTCAACTTCGGTGTGTGTCGGCGGCGTTCCCGGACCGGCCGGCAGGCTCCCGCGCTTGCGCTCAAGGCGTGGCGGCATGCCTTCCTCCGCGTCGGCGGCGCGGAGCTGCGCGGCGCTGACAATGCGCTGGCGCCGGGTCTGGGGTTCGGCGTCGGATTTGCCGAGCTGCTCCGCCCCCTCTGCCTTGCTGCCTGCGGCCGGCACGATCGGAATCATGGAGGTGTACTGGGCAACTGCTTCATCGCGCACCACTTTGCCATGCTTGAGCTCAATGACGCGCTTACGCATGGTGTTGACAATTTCCTCATCGTGCGTGGCCATGACCACCGTGGTGCCGTTCTGGTTGATCTTGTCCAAGATCTCCATGATGCCGGCACTGGTGGTGGGGTCAAGGTTGCCGGTGGGCTCATCGGCAAGCAGGATCCCGGGCTGGTTCACAATGGCCCGGGCAATGGCCACACGCTGCTGCTCACCGCCGGAAAGTTCGGTGGGCAGGCGGCGCCCCTTGTCCTCCAGGCCCACCAATTCCAGCACCCGCGGCACTTCGGCGCGGATGGCGGCGCGGGACTTGCCCAACACCTGCATGGCGTAGGCCACGTTCGCAAACACGGTCTTGGTCTGGATGAGACGGAAATCCTGGAAGACCACGCCAATGCCGCGGCGGAACTTGGGCACACGCCAGCTGGGCACCGTGGCCACGTTCTGGCCGGCCACATAGATTTGGCCGTGCGGAGTGCGGTATTCACGCAGCACCAGGCGCAACAGGGTGGATTTTCCCGAACCCGAGGAGCCAACCAGGAACACGAACTCGCCGCGCTGGACGTCCAGGGATACGTCGTCGAGCGCCGGCTTGGACCTGCGGTCGTAGGCGATGCTCACATTTTCAAAACGAATCATGACTTTTTCATTGCCTGGCTGCTGGGACAGCAGCCGCCGGAGGAAGGGCAGGGTTTGGGGGAGGAAGCCGCCAGCATATCGACTATATGCGCAGCCACCGGCGATTCCCCAACCCCTGGTGGCGTGTCGCAGCGGCGGCTTCCTGTGAATCCCCAGGCCTTGGGCCGCCGCAGGCCCTGCAGCAGGGGTCCTGCCCCCGCAACATGCCGGGGCACTGCGGACGGGATTGCGCTTGTTGCGGCCCTGGGTGCCACCTCCACGGCAGCAGCCTGTGCCTGGGCCTGGAAGCTACGCCTTGGCGGCGTTGCGGTTGTCGGCGCGCCAGCGGATGCCGGCGTCAATGAAGTCATCAATGTCCCCGTCGAGCACGGCGGCGGCGTTGCCCACCTCGTGTTCGGTGCGCAGATCCTTGACCATCTGGTACGGGTTGAGCACGTAGGAGCGCATTTGGTCTCCCCAGGAGGCCTTCACATCCCCGGCCATGGCCTTCTTCTGCGCATCCTCCTCAGCCTTTTTCAACAGCAGCAGGCGCGACTGCAGCACGCGCATGGCCGCAGCCCGGTTCTGGATCTGGGACTTCTCGTTCTGCATGGACACCACGGTGCCCGTGGGCAGGTGGGTCAAGCGCACGGCGGAGTCGGTGGTGTTCACGGACTGGCCGCCGGGGCCGGAGGACCTGAACACGTCCACGCGGATGTCATTGTCAGGGATGTCGATGCTGTCGGTGGATTCAATCAAGGGAATGACCTCCACGGCGGCAAAGGACGTCTGGCGCCGGCCCTGGTTGTCAAAGGGGCTGATGCGCACCAGCCGGTGCGTTCCGGCTTCCACACTGAGCGTGCCAAAGGCGTAGGGTGCCTTGACCTCAAAGGTGGCGGATTTCAGCCCGGCCTCTTCGGCGTAGGAGGTGTCCAGCACGGCCGTGGGGTAGCCGTGGCGTTCGGCCCAGCGCAGGTACATGCGCAGCAGCATCTCGGCCCAGTCCGCGGCGTCGACTCCCCCGGCACCGGAACGGATGGTGATGACGGCCTCACGTTCGTCCCATTCACCGGCCAGCAGCGTCACAATTTCCAACTCGGCCAGAGATTTGCGCAGCGCATCAAGTTCCTTCGCAGCCTCGGCGAGCGAGTCGGCGTCGGCCTCTTCCTGGGCCATTTCCACCAAAATCTCCAGATCATCAATCCGGGACTCGAGCGTGCGCAGCTTTTCCAACTTGGACTGGGCATGGCTGAGCCGGGAGGTGACTTTTTGGGCGGCGGCGGGGTCGTCCCACAAATTGGGCGAGCCGGCCTGATCAGACAAGTCCTCAATGTCTTCCATAAGCTGCTCCACCTCGGAGACCTGCTCAATGGAGACGTAGGTTGCGCGGAGCGCCTTGATTTCTGCGGGAAAGTCGATCTCTGCCATGATGTTCAAGCCTACGTCATGAGCCGCCCGCGCGGGCACTCACAGGGCCAGGTTGGCACGCGCCGTGCTGGTCACGGTGATGGTTATGCCCTCGGGAACCAGAAAATTGATGAACACCGGATGGACGACGCCGGACACGCTCACCTGCGCCGTGTGCCCATCCGGGGCGCCGGTGCCCGGAGCCAAGGCAATGCCGCCCATCCCGGCGGGCGTTCCCACTTCCGCCAAATGGTTCTGCGCCGCGGAGATGACGCCTGGGCCCGTCAGCAGCGTGCCGGGATCGGCGGTGCCGCTGCCGCCGGACAACACGAAGGTGTCGGCGGCTGCGAGCGCGGCACCGTCGGCCAGGGACAGAAGTCTTTTCTGGCCCAGGTACAGGCTGCCGGCCGCCGCCACCACCGTGACCACCAGCAGGACCAGCAGCACATAGCCAATCATCAGCACCGTCACGTGCCCTGCGTCCCCTGCGCCGCGCGTCCTCACTTGAACCTGCCCACTTTTTGGTGGGCCGAGGCATCCACCGTGGCCGCCGTGGCGTCGATGCCGGGAACGGCGCCCACCCCGGGCAGTTCCACGCTCAGTTCCACGCGGGCGTGCACGGTGCTGCCGGCGGTGAGGCAGCCGCCGTCGCAGCTGATGGTGAGCCTGGCGTTGGCCGCGTCAAATCCCAAATCCGTCACGGCCAAGGCCACTGCCTGTTCGGCGGCTTGATGCGCGGCGGCGGGGTTGTCGCTGAGCACAAAGACCTTCGCAGCCTGGTCCGCGGCCCCCACCACCGCGTAGGCGCCGCCCTGCACCTGGCCCACCGTCAGGATCAAATACACCACCGGGATCATCAGCAGCACCGCCAGGAAAATGAACTCCACCACGGCACTGCCCTCCTCCGCCCCGCCGCGCCGCGCCTGTCGGCGGAACCCGGCACCGCGGACCCTAGCGCGTGACCACTGCATGGCCGGTCATCCTTAGCGAGCGCGCCGGCCCGGCCAAACCAATCAACGGCAGGGGCGCGGTGATGGTGACCGTCATGACATTCAGACCGTCCCGGTTTTCCACCGACGCCGCCACCTCCTGGACATAGCGTTCCCCCAGCGCGGAGCTCAGCAGCACCCGGGCCCGTTCCTGCGCGTCCGCTGCTGTCCTGTCCCCCAAGGCCCCATAGCGCGCCGCCGACGAGGCGGCATCGGCGACGGTGTTGCGCACGTGCTGGACCAGCGCCAATTGCAGCAGGGCCACAAAGATCACTGTGACCAGCGCCCCCACCAGGACAAAGTCGACGACGGCGGATCCCACCTGGCGTGCGGGGCTTGCCCGGTCCCTGTGCGCCCCGGCTAGGGCTGGACCTGCTGCATGGCCTGGTTGAACAGCTGTTGCAGCGCGGGTCCGGCGATGGCGAGCAGTCCGGCCACCAGCACCGCGGACATCAAGGTGATCAAAACCCAGCCGGGAACGTCCCCGCGGGTGCCCCCGGCGGCGGGCCGCCAGCTTCGCAGGCGCCGCAGCAGGGCCGCCACCGCGGCGCTGACCCACAGTCCGACGGCGAAAAGCAGCGCCCTCCCCCGTTCCACAATGCTGATGCCGAGCTGCATGGCGATGTCCCTTCCCTTGGACACTGGCTGGTTCCGGTGTCATTTAAAAACCCATTTGCAACATGGCCAGACCCGGAAATACGGCAAAGACCACGGTCAGCGGGAGCACCCCAAAAATGAGCGGAACCATCATGGCGATTTCCTTGCGTCCCGCCGATTCCATCAGTTCCCGTTTCGCCACGTCGCGCACGTCCTGGGCCTGGGCCCTGAGCACCTCGGCCAACGGGGTGCCGCGGTTGACGGCGACGGAAATGCCGTCCACAAAGCGGGACAGGGCCGGGATGTTCACCCGGCGTGAAAACTGGTTCAACGCCACCACCAGCGGCATGCCGGTGCGTGTTTGCGCCAGCACGGCGGAAAATTCCGCCGACAACACGCCATTGGAGGTTCGTGCCACCCGGTCCAGGGCCCCGGCTGCGCTCTCCCCCGCCCCCACGGCGAGCGCCATGAGTTCGGCCAGTGCCGGGAATTCAGCGAGCATGCGGGCCTGGCGCTTCTTGATGCGCCGGCCCAGCAGGTAGTCGTACCAAAGGTAACCGCCCACCATGGGTCCCAGCGTCAACGCCACGGCTCCCATCATGCTGATGTTCCCCTGCCACAGCAGCAGCAGCGAAAGCAGCACGCCAGCCAGCAGCCCCACCCCGGCACAGAGCAGTTGCATGGCACGGAACTCCAGCGCCGATTCGTTCCGCCCAGCCTGTTCCAGCCGGGCCCCGAGCCCCTGCACACTGATGTTGAACCTCCCCAGGCGGTGCGCGGCGTCGGAGACCGCCACCCGCAGGATTTTCTCCAGCGGGCCAAACATGGCCCCTGCCTCCTCCTCGGCCAGGAGCCGCGAGTACCCCGTCAGGGATTTCAACTGCGGTTCCACGCGTTGGGAGAAGCTGGGGCGGCGCATCACCGGAAGCCGGAAAAGCGTCAGCCACAACCCGGTTCCCAAAACCAGTCCCACGGCGGCCACCAGCGCCAGCTGGCCGTTCACCGCAGCACCCTTTGTTCGTTGGGCAGCGTCCCAATGCGCAGCATGATCCGGTAGCACAGCGCGGACAGCAGCAGACCGCCACCCAGGACCGCCCATCCCGCCGGGGAATTGTAGGCAGCCACCGCCTCGGCCCTGGTGGACATCAGCAGCAGCACAATCCACGGCGCCGCCACTGCCAGCCTGGCGGCATTGACCGTCCACGACTGCCGTGCCTCCAGCTCACTGCGCGTGCGGGCGTGATCGCGCAAAAATTCCGAGAGCGTGCCCAGCAATCTGCACAAATCGGAACCCCCCACGTCCCGGGTCAAGCGCAGGGCCTCAATGATCCTGTCCGCCACCGGGTCCGCCAGACTGGACTTGAGCAACTGCAGGGCACCCTCAAACTGGCCGGTGGCGCGGTAGTCGGCCGCGAAGGCGGTGAATTCCCCGCGAAGCTGCTCGGGTCCCTTGGCGCCCAACTGCACCAGGGCCTCGGGCAGGGACAGCCCCGCACGGATCGCCGAGCGGAGGTGGTCCACCACGTCGGGCCAGAGTTCACGCATGACCGCGGCCCGGCGTCGTGCACGCATTTTCACCAATGCAAAAGGCAGATAGGCGCTGAACAAGCCAAGGCACGCGGCAATGGCCAGCGCCCCGGTCAGGACATAGACCAACAGCAGCACCACCAGGGCCAAACCGGCGGTGCTGGCCAACAGCGAGGCGGGCGTCACCTGGTGGATGCCGGCCTGCGCCAGCAACTGCTCCAGCCTGCCGGTCCGGCCCGGCTGCCCGTGGCGGACCGGGACGCTCCAGCACGCGGTCCACAGCAGAAAAAAGCCCAACCCGGCCAGCAAGCCCACCACGGCGGACATCAGGGCTCCCCCATGAGCGCCGCCACACTGAAACCGGCGGCGGCAAATTTCTCCGGCGCGGGCATGGCGGTGCTGGATGCGGTGAGGCGGCCGTCGACGGTGCTGAAGACCAGACTGGATTCAATGATGCCGTTTTCCACCCGGCGGCCCAGGGACAGGATTTCCCCAATGCTGCGGCGGCCGTTAGGTGCCCTGACGCAGTGGACCACCAAGTCAATGCACGCCGCCACGGTGGGGAGCACAAAGGCGGCTGTGATGTTCTCCCCTGCCAAAAGCGGCAGGGTGCAGATCTTCACGACGGCGTCGTGGGCCGAATTCGCATGCACGCTTGCCATGCCGGGCAAGCCGCTGTTGAGGGCAATGAGCATGTCCAGGCTTTCAGCCTCGCGCACTTCACCCACTATCAACCTGTCCGGGCGCATGCGCAGCGCTTCCTTCACCAGGCGGCGCAGGGGAATCTCGCCCATCCCCTCAAGATTAGGTTGACGGCACTGCAGACCCACCACATCCCGCAGCGGCAGCCGCAACTCAAAAATCTCCTCCACCGTGACCACGCGTTCACGTGAACCGATGCCGGCGGCCAGGCAATTGAGCAAGGTGGTCTTCCCTGCCTGGGTTGCACCGGAGACCAGAATGTTTAGTCCGCTGCTGACGGCCGCGCCCAGGAAGCGTGCCCCCTGAGGGGTGAGGGAGCCCAATTCCACGAGGTGCTCCAGGTGGCTGGCGCGGGCAGTGAACTTCCTGATGTTCACCGCCCAGTGGCTTTGGGTGATGTCCGGGATGACCACATGCAGACGGCTGCCGTCAGGCAATGCGGCATCCACAAAAGGACTGCTGAGATCCAGGCGCCTACCGGAACTTTTGAGCATCCGCTCCACCAGGTCGCGCACCTGCTGGGCGGTGAAAATGATCCCTGTCAGCTCCGATTCGCCGTGCCTGGCAATGAACACCTGATCGGGGGCGTTGAGCCAGATCTCCTCAATGTCGGGATCATCCAGGAACGTCTGCAACTCCCCAAACCCCGCCACAGCGTTGAACACATGCCGCTTGGCGTCCTGGCCTGGGTTCAACACGGGAACGGCCCCCAAGAGTGCCCGCTCGCCGTAGTCATCCACGGCGGCGTCCACCAAAGCACGGACCTGGAAATTTTGCCTTAACGGGTCCAAGCCCCTGCGCCGGATAAGCTCACGGACCTCATCCTCGACAAGCCCCAGCGCATCCACTCAGATCACCCCCGCAGCAATGGCGGCCCCCAACCCTGTTGTAGTTCAGGAGCCTAGACCCGGGGCAACGAAACACGCCAGAGGGAAGTGGGAACTGTGGATAACTTGTTCCGGACGCCGATGCAGTTTTGTCTGGCCGAGGGTCCGGCTTTGACCGTGCCGAAGCACCCGCTTTTGCGGGTATGGGGCCGCGATTCAGCTGTTGTCCGCTGCTTCTTTCAGGGAACCAGATTCCTCTACATACTTTGCACCTGTTTCCGGGCAAACCCAGAAAGCGCCATCGGCAGTGAGCGGGAAGCCTGCCTTTCCCACCCAAGCGAGTCGACGCGCGGGAACACCTGCAACCAAGGCAAAGGCGGGAACGTCCTTGGTGACTACGGAGCCGGCTGCGATTGTTGCCCAGCGGCCAATGGTCAACGGCGCAATGCACACGGCACGGGCGCCAATGGAGGCCCCGTCTTCAATTGTTACTCCCACCGGAGTCCAGTCATGTGCGCTCTTCAAGGTCCCGTCAGGATTGACGGCACGTGGATAAGTGTCATTGGTGAGCACAACTGCCGGGCCAATAAAAACACCATGACCCAGGACTGCGGGCTCATAGACGAGGGCATAGTTCTGAATTTTGGTGTTGTCACCGATTTTAACTCCAGGACCCACATAGGCACCTCGGCCAACGTTGCAGTTTTGCCCCAGCACAGCACCTTCCCGGACTTGGGCTAAATGCCAAATTTGGCTACCTTCACCCAGACACGAATCTTCCGCAACATCGGCGCTGGATGCAATGGTACTCATTCCGTGTTTCCTTTCGATGAAAGCCAGCCAGGGACTGCAAGTACCCGTGTCATTATGGCATCATGATCGGCTGACTCATGCAAAGACTCCGGATTTTATAGATGCACTTCACAGACGCATGACTCGTGTAGCTGTCATGAAATCCCGCTTTCAGTTTTGATCAAGCGGATCCAAGTCCTTGAGGTGAGTATTCGACGGTTTGGGGACCACCCATTATTGCCGTTGGGGACCTTTGATATTGCCGTTGGGGGCCAGTACCTTCCTGGGTGGGAGCCAC